>JAFABA010000105.1 GCA_023426265.1 Bacillota bacterium | reverse complement strand
GCGCTCATCTGCAGGCATTCATGGAAGTTGCGCGCGCCGACAGGCATGATCATGAATTCCTGGATGTTGACGCTGTTGTCCGCGTGCTTGCCGCCGTTTAATATGTTCATCATGGGCACGGGAAGCTGCCGCGCATTGCACCCGCCGATATATTTGTAGAGCGGGATGCCGGCCTGCTGTGCCGCAGCCTTGGCGACCGCGAGGGAGACACCCAGCATGGCGTTTGCGCCAAGCTTGCCCTTGTTGGGAGTGCCGTCCATTTCGCGCATCAGGTTGTCTATGGCGACCTGATCGCGGGCGTCAAGACCCACCAGTTCGCGGGCGATGCTTTTGGTGATGTTGGAGGCCGCCTTGGTCACGCCTTTGCCTAAGTAGCGCTTCTTGTCCCCGTCCCGCAGTTCCACCGCCTCAAAAGAACCCGTGGATGCGCCCGAGGGTACCGCCGCGCGGCCGATTGCCCCGCCGGAAAGCCGGACTTCCGCCTCTATGGTGGGGTTGCCCCTGGAATCAAGTATTTCCCTTCCCTTAACTTCAACGATTTTAAACATAGTATCGCTCCTTTCCTTGGTGGCCGGGCTGGAGCAACTTTCTCAAATCTAGCCGGTGTCTATGCGGATCTTATCCCGTCCCGCGTTGCCTCATCCGCTTTGCGTAGCGCTGCTACGCGGCACTTCTTCGGCTTAGCGGGGCAGCATAATCTCTCGCATATCCACCAGGGCTATCTTCTCGTCAGTTGTTCTAATTGCCCGCATTGTTCTATTCTGTAATTGGATGCGCGTTCCAATGCGCCGCTATGCTTAATATACACGCATTTTTCACGCTTTAGCAATAGAATGGCTCCCCGATTGCATAAAAAGGCACGCAGGAATTTTCCTGCGTGCACCGGCTGTATTCTTTTAGCACTGAAGGATGTCGAGCGGCGTAACCTCCCGCTCTTCGTGCGCGATGTTTTCTATACCCGCGCACAGGCTATCCACGCAGCGGCGGGAGAGGTTCCCTAAAATCGCAAGCGCGCACTCCTCCGCGTCGAAGGCGGAAAGGTTGGCAAACTGCTTGAAAAACGGGTAGATCCGCTTGTACTGTTCCAAATAGCAGCCCGATACGTCCTGCCCAAGCTGCGTCAGCTTGGCCGTCTGCCGGGGTTGTTTTTCAATCAGTCCCATATCCGCAAGCGTTTTGAGCATACGGCATACGGAAGGGCGGGCAACGCCAAGCTCTATGGCAATATCCACAGAGCGCGCCTCGCCCTTCGTTTCCACAAGCTTGGATATGATCAGCAGATATTTGATTTTGGCGTTGGTCAGTTCCATACCGCACATCCTGTCCAGCACTTTTATAACCTGCGGGAAACCGCCGATAAAGCCTTTTTTGGCTTTATCGGCGGCTATTTAGTGGCAATGGTCGCAGCCGGAAGAGCAGCCGGGGCAGCCTGCGCAACCGCCGGTCGCCTTGCTGTGCCTGCGTTTTTTTACCATGTTGACGATGACAAGCGCGACAAGCCCTGCCAGTACAACGCTGATGACTACGGTTGCCAACATAAAAATCCCTCCTTAGGATACGTGGTATTGTTTACTGTACTTTATGCGGCCTTGCTCGCCTTTGCCCCATATACCTTGAGCTTCTGGGTGCGGTTGGGCCGGAACAGCAGGTAGAGGAACAAAACTGCGGCAAGGATGCCCACAAAACTGCCCAATGTGAATATCCCGGTCGAAACGAGCGACCCGATCTGGAATATGATCAGCGCCATGATATAGGCAAACACGGTCTGATAGCCGATGGCGAACCAGGTCAGCTTCCCGCTGCCCATCTCGCGTTTGATGGCGCCCATGGCCGCAAAGCAGGGTGCGCACAGGAGGTTGAATACCAGCAGGGAGTAGGCGGCAAGCGGGGTAAAGGCGGCCTGCAGGTTGGCCCAGTACTCCACGCCGTCCTCCGCGACTTCGCCAAATCCGTACAGGATGCCGAACGTACCGACGAGGTTTTCCTTGGCTACAAGGCCGGTGAGGGAGGCTACGCTGGCTTCCCAGGTACCAAAGCCGAGCGGCGCGAATATGGGAGCAATCACGCTGCCGATGGAGGAAAGCATGGAATCCGCCGTATCCACCATCTGGATGGACCAGTCAAACGAGCCCAGGAACCAGACGATCATCGCCGAGATGAATATGATGGTACCGGCCTTCTGCACAAAGGACTTTCCGCGGTCCCACATGTGGATGATAACGCCTTTTGCGCCCGGCACGTGGTAGGCGGGCAGCTCCATGACGAACGGAGCGGGATCGCCTGCGAATGCCTTGAACTTTTTGAGTATGATACCGGACGTAATGATGGCCGCGATACCAAGGAAGTATGCGGAGGTGGCGACCCAGCCCGCGTTATCAAACAGCGCGCCTGCGATCAGAGCAATGATGGGCAGCTTTGCGCCGCAGGGGATGAACGTGGTGGTGATGATGGTCATCCTGCGGTCACTTTCGTTTTCAATCGTACGTGAGGCCATGATGCCCGGCACCCCGCAGCCCGTACCGATGAGGATGGGGATGAAGGATTTGCCGGAAAGGCCGAACTTGCGGAAGATACGGTCCATGATGAACGCGATGCGCGCCATGTAGCCGCAATCCTCAAGGATTGCGAGGAAGAAGAACAGCACCAGCATCTGCGGCAGGAAACCCAACACCGCGCCCACGCCGCCGATGATGCCGTCGAGTATCAGGGAGCTGAGCCAGGGCGCAACGCCCCATGCGGAGAGCAGGCTGTCAATTGCCGGGGGGAGTATCTCGCCAAAGAGACCGTCGTTCACCCAATCCGTACCCCAGGTGCCCACGGTGGTAATGGATACATAGTACACCAGGAACATGACCGCAACGAATATGGGCAGCGCGAGGATGCGATTGGTGACGATGCGGTCGATTTTATCCGAAACCGTCAAGTTTCCGCTGGGACGGCGCTTTTTGACGCAGGTCTCCATCAGCTTGCTGATATAGGAATACCGCTCGTTGGTGATGATGCTTTCGCTGTCGTCCTCCAGTTCCGCTTCGCAGTCGGCAATGATTTTTTCAAGCTTTGCTTCCACATCGCCAGCCAGCTTGAGTTGTGCACGCACCTTTTCATCCCGCTCAAACAGTTTGATGGAGAACCAGCGCAAAAGTTTCGCGTCCACCAGGCTGCGGATGAGATCCTCGATATGCGCGATGGCGTGCTCCACCGTGCCGCCGAACGTATGCAGCGGCTCGGCGTTCTTCTTGCTGTTCGCAAGCCCCACCGCGCGGTCGGCTACTTCCTTGGTGCCCAAACCCTTAAGCGCGGAAGTCTCCACGATTTCGCACCCTAAAGCCGCGCTCAGCTTCTTGATGTCGATGCTGTCCCCGTTTTTGCGCACGACGTCGATCATGTTGAGCGCGATCACGACGGGAAGCCCAAGCTCCACAAGCTGTGTGGTCAGGTACAAATTGCGCTCGATATTGGAGCTGTCCACGATATTGATAATTGCATCCGGTTTTTCCGTAATCAGATAATTGCGGGAAACCACTTCCTCAAGCGTATACGGGGAAAGGGAATAGATACCCGGCAGGTCCTGAATGATAACGTCCTTTTGCCCCCTGAGTTTCCCTTCCTTTTTTTCAACCGTCACGCCGGGCCAGTTGCCCACATACTGTGAGCTGCCCGTCAGGTCATTGAACATGGTCGTCTTGCCCGAGTTCGGGTTCCCCGCAAGCGCGATCTTGATAGACATGTGCCACCCCTCCTAAAGAAATCTTGGGTTAGATGGTTCTAACCTTTGGCCCTAAAATATGCAGCCTGTCCGGCTGCCGTTAACCAACTTCAATCAGTTCAGCATCCGCTTTGCGGATGGAAAGCTCATAGTTGCGAACGTTGACCTCTATCGGGTCTCCAAGCGGCGCAACCTTCCGTATAAAAATCTCCACGCCCTTGGTGATTCCCATATCCATGATCCTGCGTTTTACGGGGCCCTCCCCGTGCAGCTTGACAACCTTTACGGTTTCGCCGAGCTGTGCGTTGCGAAGCGTCTTCATTGCCTTCCTCCTATACCATAATTCTGTTTGTCAAACTCTTATCCAGAGCGATGCGCGTATTCTTGACGTTGAGTATCATATTTCCGCCCGCAATCCGGGAGACCACCTTTACGCATTCACCTACCACAAAGCCCATGCTTGCAAGGTGCTGCCGTACGTCGTCATTTCCGGTGATTTTTTTGATATAACTGGTTTCTCCTGTTTGCGCCATGGAAAGCGGCATCATGATCACTCCTCGCTGAAAATTGCCCCGGAACACCGCGTTCGGCCGGTGGCCGGGCTTGGTTAGTGCATTCTAACCTTATGGCCGATAAAACGGTTAGCAACTACTAACCTCTATTTGAAGTTTAGCATCCTCTATGCATGGTTGTCAATTATAAGGGAAAAAATCACCTGCGGGAATGTTAGCGCGCGCTAACTTCCTGATTCTTTCCCGATAGATATAGCAATTTCTTATAGCCTGTCCCGCCTGTATCCCGCAAAAATACGTGCGAGGCTTGTCAAAACCAAGCTAAGCGCGTATCATAACTTTATATGGAACTGGAAGGCTGTGCGGCACGCGTTGCAGCCGCCTTTGCGGCAAACGGCATCACGCAACAGGACGGCCTGCTCGTTGGCGTTTCGGGCGGGATGGATTCGGTTGCGCTTTTGCACATCCTGTGCGCTCTTCGCGCTGCGGGCGGCGTAAAGCAGCTGTCTGCCGCGCATGTCAACCACGGCATACGTGCTGCGGCGGAGGAAGACGCAGCGTTTGTGCGTTCGCTGTGCACAAGCTGGGACGTCACGCTCTACGAGACTCAGGTGGATGTCCCGAAACTGCGCGCAAACGGGCAAACGTTAGAAGAAGCGGCAAGGGATGCCCGCTATGCGTTTTTGCGCGAGGCAAAACAAAAAAGCGGGGCAGGCTGGATTGTGACCGCCCATCACATGGACGACCAGGCGGAAACGGTGCTGATGCACCTGCTGCGCGGGACCGGGCTTGCGGGGCTTTGCGGCATGAAGGCGGTATCCGGCGATATACTCCGCCCGCTGCTTGGCGTTTCCCGCAGGGAGCTTGCGGCATATGCGGAGGAAAACACGCTTTCCTACCGTACGGATGAAACCAATTTGGAACCCTGCTGCCTGCGGAACCGCATCCGCCTTGAGTTGCTGCCGCTGTTAAGGGAAGGATATAACCCTTCTATTTCGGAGGGGCTTGCGCGCATGGCGGCGCTGCTGTCGGAGGACGAGGCGTACCTTACCGCGGAGGCGGAGCTAAGGCTTCGGGAGTCAGTTCTTCCCACGGGCGGGTACGACAGAAACAGCCTTGCCGCGCTGCCCACGCCCATACAGGCAAGGGCGGTCCGGCTGATGCTCTCAAAAGAGGGCGCGCTCTACAACCTCCAGCAGGCGGGGGTCAACCGGCTCTGCGCCCTTTTACAGGGCAGGACAGGCGCGCGTATGGAACTTCCGAACGGCATGGAAGCGCGCGTCCGGTATGGCGCCATAATAATAGGAAAGCCGGAAGGCAAAGATACCGAACCTTTTGAAGCGCATTTCGCGTGGCCGGGTGCAACGCATACGCCTGCCGGCGTATATACGGCGGATTTTGCGGATGATTTTCGACGCGGCGAAGGCGCGTTTGTCGCCTATGTGGATGCGGACAAGCTTCCAAACAACGCCATGGTACGGACCCGGAGGCCGGGAGACCGGTTTTATCCCCTTAATGCCCCTGGCGAACGGAAGCTGAAGGAGTATTTGATCGATAAAAAAATTGATCCGCCCGCGCGCGAACTCCCGCTTATCGCCGCAGGGCAGGACGTACTCTTTTTTCCGGGCGGAACGGTTTCGCATTCGGTCCGGGTGTGGGAGGATACGCGGCGCATACTGCGCGTAGAGTTCCATGCGGAATAGAATTTTGGCGTTAAGGCTGAAAGAGAAACGCCGATATCGAATATGGTGACTGCAAACGGCAATATAAGTTGCGGTTTGTATCCAAATATAAGAATGAGAAAAGTTACATAATAGGAGGGTATTGCTTATGTGTGCGCAGTTTCGGGAGGATATGGCGGAAATTTTGCTCGAGTATGACGTGATTCAGCAGCGCGTTAAGGAGCTGGCTGCTGAGATTTCCCGCGATTACGAAGGGGAGGAAGTCGTGCTGCTCTGCATTTTGAAGGGTGCCGTCATGTTCTTTTCGGATCTTGCGCGCAACCTTACCATACAGTGCCAGATGGATTTCATGTCCATTTCCAGCTACGGGGACGGCGTAAAAACCTCCGGCATCGTCCGCATTGCAAAGGATACGGATATGAGCATCACAGGCAAGCACGTCCTGATCGTGGAAGATATTATGGACAGCGGCCTGACGCTCAATTACCTGACCAACCTCCTGGAATCCCGCAACCCCGCGAGCATGCGCATTGTCTGCCTGCTGGATAAGCCGGAGCGCAGGGAATGCGACATCACGCCGGATTACTGCGGGTTTATCATTCCCAATAAATTTGTGGTCGGGTTCGGGCTGGACTACATCGGCCGGTACAGGCACCTGCCCTATGTCGGCGTTTTGAAACCGGAGGTCTATACAAAGTAAGGAGTTCCCCACCAGGCGGCATGGATTGGCAGTCATGCATCTTAGCCCGGTGTTAAGCGAAGTAAATTCACAGGCTCGCCGCATTTTCGCTCCCCTTTTCAGGTTTCGCCTGATTGAACCGCGGCGGGCGGTGTGATAAACTATTCAAATGGCAGCGGCGTGTTGTGCGCCTGTTGCAATGTATTTTATGGGGCAACCGTGTTGCGGACGTCCCAGGAGGATAGGGTAAGTGAGAAGAAATTTTCGAACCCCACTGATATATGTCGTCATACTCATTATCATCATACTTATGGCAACCAATCTCGATCCTGCGGGCGCTTCGCCCAAGGCGCTTGAGTACGGCGAGTTCGTGCAGGCTGTCCGGGATAAGAAGGTTGCTGCCGTACAGGTGACCAATCGTGAGCTTGCCGGCATTTATGTGGGCAGCAGCTACACCAAGGATCAGCTTCCGAACAGGTCTGATTTTACGGTTGTCATTCCTTCTATTGAGGTGTTTACACGGGATATGGCGATCATCACCTCAGAGCTCAACCCCCAGCTGATGCCGGAACAGGTTACGGGAGCGGATTATCCCTTTGACTATAACCCCAAAATCCCGCCCGATCCCAGCCTGCTGGAGATGATGTTGCCTTACATCATACTCGTTGGCGCGTTGGGCGTGTTCTACTATTTCATGATGCAGCAGCAGGGCGGCGGCAACAAGGTGATGAGCTTTGGCAAGTCCCGCGCGCGTGTGCAGACGGATGGGCAGAACAAGGTCACGTTTGACGATGTGGCGGGCGCCGACGAAGAGAAAGAGGAGCTCAAGGAAGTTGTCGAATTCATGCGCGATCCCAAGCGCTTCAATGAAATCGGCGCGCGCATCCCCAAGGGCGTCTTGCTCGTTGGCCCTCCGGGCACCGGTAAGACGTTGCTCGCCAAAGCCGTGGCAGGCGAGGCGAAGGCACCGTTCTTCTCAATCTCCGGTTCGGATTTCGTGGAAATGTTCGTGGGCGTGGGCGCATCACGCGTACGCGACCTGTTCAACACCGCCAAGAAAAGCACGCCCGCCGTCGTATTTATCGATGAAATCGACGCCGTGGGCCGCCAGCGCGGTGCGGGCATGGGCGGCGGCCACGATGAACGCGAGCAGACGCTCAACCAGCTGCTTGTAGAAATGGATGGCTTTGCCGTAAACGAAGGCATTATCGTGCTGGCCGCCACCAACCGGCCGGATATCCTGGACCCCGCTCTGCTGCGTCCCGGCAGGTTTGACAGGCAGATCACCGTCAATTACCCGGACGTCAAGGGCCGCGAGGCGATACTGCGCGTGCATGCGCGCAACAAGCCGCTTGCACCCGAAGTGGATCTTTCCGTGCTTGCAAAGCGCACGCCCGGTTTTACGGGGGCGGATCTTGAGAACGTATTGAACGAGGCCGCCATTCTGACGGCGCGCGTAAGCAAAAAAACCATCACCATGACGGAACTTGAGGAGGCCATTACCCGCGTGGTGGTAGGCCCCGAAAAGAAAAGCCGCGTCATCACCGACGAGGATAAGCACATTACCGCCGTACACGAAACGGGGCACGCCATTGTGGCATTAAAGCTCGAACACTGCGACCCTGTGCATGAAGTTTCCATCATCCCGCGCGGCATGGCAGCGGGCTATACCATGACCCTCCCCAAGGAGGATAAGGCCCATGTGACCAAGCGCAAGCTGGAGGATCAGATTGCCATGATGCTGGGCGGCCGCGTTGCGGAAACCGTTCGCCTGGGCGATATCAGCACCGGCGCATACAACGATTTGCAGCGCGCCACCGAAACCGCGCGCAAGATGGTTGTGGAATATGGCATGACCGACGCGATCGGCCCCGTGTTCCTGGGCGGCCAGGCGGAAGTGTTCATCGCCAAGGATTGGGGGCACCAGCGCAACTTCTCCGAGGAGGTCGCGAGCCGCATCGATACGGAGATACGCCGTATCATAGAAGAACAGTTCAAGCGCGCGCGCGCCTGTATTGAGGAAGACATCGCCGGGCTGGACCGCGTGGCGGAAGCGCTTCTGGAGAAAGAACGCATAGATGGCGATACGTTCGAACGCATTTATAAGGGCGAAGAACTTCCGGCTACCGAAAATACCGACGCCACGACGGATGCGGGGAGTAAAAACGCCGATATTGTGGATGATATGCCGTAACGCGCATTTCCGGGGCATACCCGGAGAAGCAGCGGCACGGAACAACAAATAAACCGGGCCGCCTGGCATATATGCCGTGGCGGCCTTTTTTCGGGGGAAGATATGCAGCTTCAAAACGGAATGACGGGCAGGGTGGAACTGACAGTGACGCATGCGGATACCGCGCTGGCTTTGGGCAGCGGGCTTTTGCCCGTGCTTTCCACACCGCGTCTGGTGGCCCTGATGGAGCAGGCGGCCTGCGCCGCAGTGGAAGGGGAGATGGAGCCGGGTAAAACCACCGTCGGCACCCGCATCGATATCCGGCACAATGCCGCCACGCCGTTAAACATGCGGGCATGGGCGGAAGCGGAGCTTATCGCGGTGGAAGGGCGCGCCCTGACGTTCCGTATCGAGGCGTTTGATACGGCGGGCAGCATCGCAATCGCCGACCATCAGCGGTTTATCGTTGATTCGGAGCGGTTCATGCAAAAAGCAGAGGCAAAAACAGAATGAGCCTGCGCATGGATCTGCACTGCCACAGCAATTTTTCGGACGGCACCGCCACGCCGGGCGAAATCGTGCGCATGGCGGCGAAAGCGAATATCGATATCCTGTCGCTGACGGATCACGATACCATTTCCGGCGTTATGGACGCGGTATCCGCCGGGAAAGAGCAGGGCGTACTTGTGTTGCCCGGTATTGAAATGGACAACGAAAGCCCGTTTGAGCTTCATATTTTGGGCCTGGATATCGATATTATAAATGAACCTTTACAAGAGGCGCTGGCCGAGAGCAGGCGAAGAAGGCAAAAGCGCAACATCAAGATTTTAAACAGGCTCAAAGAGATCGGCTGCGATGTATACGATAAGGTAAACGAGGCTTCAGGCGAAGCGACGCAAACGCGCATGCATATCGCCGTTGCCCTGCGGGATGCGGGCTACGCCGCAAACGTTACGGAGGCGTTCCGGCAGTTTTTAAGCGTCGGCGCGCCCGCCTATTTTGTGGAGCAGCGGTATACGCCCAAAGAAGTGATCGCGCTTTTGCGCAATGCGAACGGCATCCCCGTGCTCGCGCATCCCTGCCATATCCACCAGGACCCGCACAGGCTGGTGGCTGAGTTGACGGAGCTTGGCATTATGGGTGTCGAGGCGTATTATCCGGCCTCCACGCTGGGGCAGACCGCCACGTTTGAAAGTCTGGCCGCGCAGTACGGCCTGCTTGTGACCTGCGGCAGCGATTACCATGGAAAGAACCGGGAGGGGACGCCGCTTGGCTGCGCATGGCGCGATGTTGCGTGCTTAAGGCGTACGGCGGAGTTTTTTTGTGAAAGGCATAGTGAACGGGTAAGCTATTAGAGGAACTTATTGTGTGTGTCCTTTCACCGGTTGCCCGCGGGCCGCAATCCTGCTATAATACCCAAGGGCATGCGGAGGTACCGCAATTGGGACTCTTTCCCGCCCGTGTTCGGGTGTTGCTATACAGGGGAAGAAATTTTTAGATCCAGTAAAGAAAAGGGAGATTAGCCGTCATGTATTCAAGCGGGGGAACAATCAAGATATTCGCAGGGCGCACCGGCATTCCGTTTGCGAAGAAAATGTGCGCGTATCTTGGTACGCAGGTTGGCGATTCGGAGACGATCGTATTTTCCGAGGGCAATACGTTCGTGCGCATCAACGAATCCATACGCGACAAGGATGTATACATCGTACAGCCCATCGGAAGACAACCCAACGATGAGTTTGTAGAGCTGTTGTTCTGGATCGACGCGTTCAGGCGCGCAAGCGCCAATTCTGTTACGGCGATTATCCCGTATTTCAGCTACGCGAAAGGCGATAAAAAGGACGAGCCCCGCGTGTCCATCCGTGCGCGCGTGTGCGCGGAAAGCATAGAGCTTGCGGGAGCGGACCGCGTGATTACGATGGACCTTCACAGCCCGCAGGTGCAGGGCTTCTTCAAGAACCCTGTGGATCATCTGTACGCGCAGCCGCTTCTGTGCGAATATGTCAGGCGTCTGGGTCTGGTGGATGAAAATCTTGTGGTGGTTTCACCGGACGCGGGTTTTGCAAAGCGCGCGCGCCAGTTCGCAAGCGAGCTGGGCTGCTCGGTCGCCATAGGCGATAAGATGCGCTCCGGCCATGATGAGAACGCCAAGGTGCTTGAGATTATCGGCGAAGTCAAGGGCAAGAATTGCCTGATCGTGGACGATTTCTCCATTTCCGGCGGTACGCTCATCGATATCGCGCTCGGCCTCAAGGACAAGGGCGCAAACCACATCTACGCGGCGCTTTCCCACAACGTGTTGAATGCCAAGGGTATACAGCGGATAGAGGAAAGCCCTATCGAGGTGCTCATTTCCACCGATACGGTCGAATGTCCGGAGGCGAAGAACTCCAAAAAGATCAAGATCATTTCCGCCGCGCCCATGTTTGCGCAGTCCGTTAAAGTGATACATGACCGTGCGCCCATGAGCAGCCTCTTTAAGCGCGAGTTCACGCAGCGGATGCTGGACGAAAGCTTTTCGGAGCAGATTACGCTTTTAGGAGACTAAGGCTTCCGAACCTATTACGGCAAAGCGTCCAGCAGGCGTTTTGCCGTTTTTTTGTCTAGGATACCGTCGGTAACGGCCTGGTTCAGGTAGGCGGAAACATCGGGGTCCGGCGCAAGCCCCGCCATGAAAACGAGCGTGGCGCAGATGTCCTGCAGCAGCAGCTTGCGCTGCGTTTCCTTGCATGCGGCAACGTCAATTGCCATGAGTATTTTTGCGGCTGCCGCGAGGTGCTCCCGCCCGTAAGGCGCCCAAAGCTTTATGCTCTGTATGGCCTGCCTGCGCGTCACAAACGACTCGTCGTTGCAGCAGGCCATGTACTTATCGAACGCGCCGCCAAAGCGCCCGCCGGTATCCCACCTTGTGTTGTGGGCAATCAGCATCAGGCCGATGCTGCGCTGGTACGAGTTTTCATCGGTAAGCTTCTTTTCAAACGTCTCCCAATAGGGCATAATGTCCGGCGCCATATCGCTGCGCGCGCATAGGGTCAGGAATGTTGCGTAGCGAAGCGCGTCGTCCTTTTCCTGCAGCAGCGGGATGAGCGATGCGATCTCGTCCGTTGAAAGTGTCTTGGCATACGCTTTCGGCTCTGTCTTGCCCCGCAGAAGGAGTTCGGCCATATCCATAGTTTCCCTCCGTTCATCCGTGTTTTTATAGGATTATAGCATATTCTGGTAAATTATTGGAATAGGATATTGACCTGACGGGGCGAATTTTGCCGTTTCATATTCTCTTCCATAGGGTATATAAAGAATACGGTGGACGGGTTCCTACGAAAGAGGTGATACCCTTGTATGACAAAAGCGCATCAGAAGAGTCGCAATGGATGAAGGAGGGTGGTTCCCTTGCAGGAAAGCAGAATTGAAAACCGTTCAGAGACAAGCAAATGGAGCGGGATATGGCCCGCCCGGATGCTTTCGTACCGCGGGGTAATTCAGCCCCGGAGCATAAAAACGGGCTGGGTCAAAAATTACTTTTGATACCGGAAAATCCCCGCCGTCCGGCAGGAGGCTCCACCGTTGGCGGTGATATAGAATGACAATGGCGTCCCGCTCCATTTCGTGGAACGGACAAATCCCGGTACATAAGAAAATCCCCCAAACAGAAGCTGGCTTTCTTCCCCCGCAGTTGTGCTGCGGGGGAATTTTTGTACCAGACCGCATCCGACATATTTCGTATTGTTTCCCCATAGGATTTTCAACTTGTTCACAGCAAGGAAGGGCCGGTGTCCTTGCATGGTGTTCAGCCATTATGGTACAATTATTCAGGTAGTAATAGGAAGGCTGTCCGCAGCAAGAGCGAGCGTGGCGGCCTTTTTAGCCAATGTAGGATGTCATACATACCTGCAAGGAGGATATTATGCGCGCTGTGGACTTGATCGGCAAGAAGCGGGAAGGGCATGCGCTTACCGCCGAAGAGATCGATTTTCTGATACAGGGCTACGTCAAGAAAGAGATACCGGATTACCAGATGTCCGCGTTTTTGATGGCCGTCTGCTTTTCCCAAATGGATGCGCGGGAAACTGCGGACCTGACGCTTTCCATGATGCGCTCTGGCGATGTCGTGGATCTTTCGGATATCCCCGGCGTTAAGGTGGATAAACACTCTACCGGCGGCGTGGGGGATACCACCACGCTTGTTGTTGCCCCGCTTGTTGCGGCGTGCGGCGGCAAGGTCGCTAAAATGTCCGGCCGGGGCTTAGGGCATACCGGCGGCACGCTCGATAAACTCGAAAGCATTCCCGGCCTCAAAATTGAGCGGCCGATGGCGGAGTTTAAAAAGCAGGTGCAGGAAATCGGACTTTCCGTGATCGGCCAGTCCGGCAACCTGGTGCCCGCGGATAAGCTTTTGTATGCGTTAAGGGACGTGACCGCCACAGTAAAGAGCATTCCGCTCATCGCGTCGAGCATCATGAGCAAGAAGCTTGCGGCAGGGGCGGAAGCCATTGTTCTCGACGTCAAGGTCGGCACCGGCGCGTTTGTGGAAACGGTGGAAGAGGCAAAGGAGCTTGCCGCCACCATGGTAGAAATCGGTAAGCATTTGGGGCGCCGCGTTGTGGCGGTGATTACGGATATGAACCAGCCGCTCGGCCTTGCGGTAGGCAATGCGCTAGAAGTGCGGGAGGCAGTGGAGCTTTTAAGCGGCAAACTGCCTGAAGGCGATCCGCTCTATGAGGTCTGCATGCTGCTGGCGAGCCATATGCTGCAGCTTTCCGGCCTTGCGGAAGGGGAAGCGCGCGAAAAATTGAAAGCGGCGCTACATTCCGGCGCGGCGCTAGAAAAGCTTCGGCAGATGGTAAGCGCGCAGGGCGGGGACGCCTCCTATATGGATATCAAAAAGATCGACGAGCTGTGCGCCGTAAAGCGGCATGTGCCGGTTTACTTGGAGGCGGAAGGCGTCATCAAAAGCATGGACGCTGCGGATATCGGCCTTGCGGCGCAGCTTTTGGGCGCGGGCCGCGCGAAGAAGGAGGACGCGATCGATCACGCGGTCGGCCTTGTGATGCACAAGCGCCTGGGCGGTGCCGTGAACGCGAAGGAACCCGTCTGCACGCTGTATGTCAACGACGACAGCCGTGTGGAGGAAGCGGCGGCAACGTTGCGGAAAGCCATCACAGTAGGCGACGCTTTTGACAACATAAAGTCTCAAATGGTTTACGCCGTGGTGGACTAAAGATATTTCGGTCAGACGGGGGATAGAATGGAACAGCAAAAAGAGAAACTGCTCATCGCGATAGACGGCAACAGCCTGATGCATCGGGCTTACTATGCGCTTCCGGCCATGACCAGCCGCGAAGGGACGCCCACCGGCGCGCTGCACGGCTTTTTCGGCATGCTCCTGAAGCTGGTGGAAAAGAAGCCGGATTATCTCGTTGTGGCGTTCGATTTGCATGGGCCGACGTTCCGGCATACGGAGTATACGGAATACAAGGCGGGAAGAAGGGAAACTCCGGAGGACTTACGGCCGCAGTTCCCGCTGCTTCAGGACCTGTTAATGCAGATGGGCATTACCGTCTGCACCTGCGAAACCTACGAGGCCGACGACATTTTGGGCACATTTGCCCGCATGGCGGAAAGGAAGGGCGTTTCATCCCTGCTTGTCACCGGGGACAGGGACGCGCTGCAGCTTATTTCCGACAAAACGCATGTCCTTTTGACGAAAAAAGGCATTACGGATACCGAAGAAATGGACAGGGATGCGCTCATGGCGGCCTATGGGCTTAGTCCTGACCGCATGCGGGACTTAAAGGGCCTCATGGGCGACAATTCGGATAATATCCCCGGCATTCCCGGCGTGGGGGAAAAGACGGCGGTCAAGCTGCTTGCGGAGTATGGCACGCTTGAAGACGTCCTTTCGCACGCCGAAGAAATCAAGGGCAAGCTTGGCGAAAAGGTAAAGGAGCATGCGGACCTCGCGCGGCTAAGCTACCGCCTTGGCACCATACACGCCGACGCGCCGCTCACCGTTGCGCTGGAGGACAGCGCATTTGTCCCTTCCCGCATGGCGGCTGCACTGCCGAGACTCCGGGCGCTTCAGCTAAACGCCATAGCCAACCGCCTGCCCGCCGTGGAAGAAGCGCCTGCTTCAATCAAAGAGCACAAGCAGGCTCCGCGGGAGACCGTGGAGCTTTCGGATATTTCCGCGCTCAAAGGGATATTGGACGAGCTTCTGCAGGCGGATTACCTTGCGCTCCATGCGCAGGGGGAGGAGCTGTTCCTCGCCGCGGAAGGTTGCAGGCAGTACCGCATAAGTTTGGCGGGGACGCTGCTGACTCCGGGGCTCGATTTGAGCGAGGTGCTTTGGGCGCTCAAGCCTTTATTGGAAGCCGAGAAACCCAAAAAGCTGGTGTTTGACGCAAAGAAGTGGATGCACCTCTTATCCCGCGAAGGGATCGCTTTTGGCGGGCTTGCGTTTGACGCGATGATCGTGGACTACCTCATCAATGCCACGCGGCCCACGCCTTCGTTGGAGGCGCTTGCGCAGGAGCGGCTGCATGTGAATAAGCCGGACGCATGCACCCTGTTTCCACTCTTTGAGACCATGATGCGGGAAATGCGGGAAATGGAGCTTATGGAACTCTATGAGACCGTGGAGATGCCGCTCATCGGCGTATTGTTCCGCATGGAAAAGCAGGGCTTCCGCGTGGACCAGCATGTGCTAAGGGAGCTTGACGCGCAGTTTAAGGACCGCATCGACGATCTCGCGGGCGAGGTATACGGGCTTGCCGGAGAACCGTTCAACATACTTTCTACCAAGCAGCTCGGCTATGTGCTGTTTGAAAAGATCGGCCTTCCCGCCCAGCGCAAAACAAAGACGGGCTACTCCACCGACGCCGATGTGCTCGAAAGCCTGATGGAGCAGCACCCCATCGTACCGCTCATACAGGAATACCGGTTTTTGACCAAGCTCAAAAGCACGTTTATCGATGGACTTCTCGCCTTGCGTTCGCCGGAGGACGGGCGGGTGCATACGAGCTTCAACCAGAACGTGGCAGCCACCGGCCGCATTTCAAGCACCGAGCCGAATTTGCAGAACATCCCCGTGCGTACGGCGCTGGGCAGGGAGATCCGCAAGGCCTTTGTGGCGAGCCCCGGCAACGTATTGATCGGCGCGGATTATTCCCAAATTGAACTGCGGCTTCTCGCGCATATCAGCGCTGACGAAGCCATGCAGGAGAACTTCAAAACCGGCGGCGATATCCATACCAGGACCGCGGGCGAAGTGCTCGGCATCGACCCAGACAAGGTCACGTCGGAACAGCGCAGTGCCGCGAAGGCCGTCAACTTCGGCATCGTATACGGCATTTCGGATTTTGGCCTGGCGCGGAACCTGGGCATCAGCCGCAAGCGCGCGGGCGAATATATCGAGCGTTACCTGGACCGTTACCCGGGCGTAAGGGCCTACATGAAGGGCAGCATAGAGAGCGGGCGGGAGCACGGCTATGTCAAGACGCTGCTGAACAGGCGGCGCGAGCTGCCTGAATTGAAGAGCGGCAACTACAACACCCGCTCCTTCGGGGAGCGCGTGGCCATGAACATGCCCATACAGGGCACGGCCGCGGATATCATCAAGCTTGCCATGGTGCGCGTGGACAAGGCGCTGCGGGAAGAAAAGCTTCAGAGCCGCCTTGTGCTGCAGGTGCACGACGAACTGATATTGGATTGCCCGCCGGAGGAGGAGTGCCGCGTGAGCGAGATCGTATGCGATTGCATGCAGAACGCTATGCAGCTATCCGTCCCGCTCGTTGCGGAGGTCAAAAGCGGGCAGAGCTGGTACGATACGAAATGAGCGCGAGAAAGCCAAGGCGCATCGGCCTCACCGGCGGCATGGGAGCGGGAAAATCCACGGTTTCCTCGTATCTCCGCGTTTTGGGTGCCCATGTGCTGGATGCGGACGTGGCCGCGCGCGAGGCTGTGGAGCCGGGAAGCGAAGGGTTACGTTTGCTCGCTGCCCGTTATGGGGCGGGCATTCTTCAGCCGGACGGCTCCCTGAACCGCCGCGCGCTTGCGGGCACCATATTCGCCTCCGACGATGAACGGTTGGCCGTCAACGCGATCCTCCACCCCATGGTACGCGGCATACTGCTTCGGGAGGAACATGAAATTCGAGAGTCGGAGCCGGACACCGTCGTATTCTGGGACGTGCCGCTGCTGATCGAAAGCAACATCCATGCGGATGTGGATGAGGTCTGGCTGGTAACAGCGGAGGAAGCGGTCCGCGTTGCGCGCATCATGCGGCGGGATCATTGCAGCGAACAGGACGCGCTTGCCCGCATCCGCCGCCAGATGCCGGAGGAAGAGAAGAAGGGCTATGCGCACCGGATATTAGACAATTCCGGCGACGAGGCGGCGTTGTTTGCGCAGGTGAAAGCGCTGTATGAGAAAATAAATATACAGGGCAATAGGGAATAAACATTGGAACACGCAAGACAAAACAAAACACAAAAACCCAAAAAACGAAGGGGCGCAAAGCTGCTGCTTGCCGCTTTCCTGCTGCTGCTTGCGGTGCTCATTGCCGTAGTCGCGGGGCGGGAGCTGGAAAAGCGCACCTATAAGCTAACTTACCCCGAAGAGATCAGCGCAAGCGCCGATGAATTCGGACTCGACCCCTACCTTATCGCCGCCATGATCCATTGCGAAAGCGGTAACCGCGCGAAAGCGATCAGCGCGGTCGGCGCGGTGGGGCTCATGCAGATCATGCCGGATACCGGGGAATGGATCGCGGGGAAACTCGATATCAGCGGGTACGAGCCCGGGAAGCTGACGGAGCCCGGGTTCAATATCCGCATGGGCTGCTGGTATTTGCGCTTTTTGCTGGACCGGTACGATCAGGACCGGCCTTCCGCGCTTGCCGCCTATAACGCGGGACACGGCAATGTGGATAAATGGAAAAACGACCCCGCCGTTTCCGTGGAAGGGGAACTAAAAAACATCCCGTTTGCGGAGACGGAACAGTATTTGGAAAAGGTGCAGCGCGCATATGAAAAATACAAGACGCTTTATCAGGACGCTTTCTAGCCTCCTTGCGGTGCTGCTGCTTGGGTCGGCCTGCGCAAAAAGCGAAAAGCCCGATCCTACGGCGACGCCCATCGCAATCCCTACGCCAACTCCTGCGCCGCAGCCGGTAACCGGCGGCACGCTCATACTCCCCATACCGCGCAACCCGTTCCAGAGCGAGGGCGGCACATCCTACAGTCCCCTTATCATCAACACCGAGGAAATGCGCAACATGTATTCCCTGGTGTACGAGCCGCTGTTACGGTGCGATTCGGCGAATCGCATCATCCCGTCCCTGGCGGAAAAATGGAGCAGCGACGATACCGGCCGCGTCTGGACGATACAGCTTCGAAAAAACGTCATGTGGCACAATGGCGACATGCTTACCGCGGAAGACGTGCTCTACACCATCGGGCAAATCAAAAGTTTGGGCAGCGCGTCCTACTATGGCATTGCGGCGGACGCGATCGAAAGCTATGAGCAGGCGGATGAAGGCACCATCCGTGTCACAATGAAAAAGGCGGGTGCTGCAGCGCTCTACGCGCTGGTGTTTCCCGTTGTCTCCTCCAAGACGCCCAATGAATTGAACGGCACGGGGCCGTATCAGGTGACGAGCAGCGATGAAACCTCGGTGGAGCTTACCGTCAATCCCCGCTGGTGGAAGCAGCCGCCCTACATCCAGAACATCCAGTGCCTCTCGCGTGAAAGCAATGACGTCGCGCTCGATTCGTACGAGGCGCGTCAATTGAACATGGTGCCCACCAAGACCGTCTCCGCGGGCAAATACCGCGAGGAGGGCGTGACCTCGGTGCTCGACGTCATGACGCAGGAAGCGGAGGTACTGCTTGTCAACCACAACAACGCTATACTGCGCAACGCCGACGTCAGGAAAGCGATCGCGTATGCGCTTGACCGCAGCGCGCTCGTTTCCAACGTGTATATGAACCGCGCCGCCGTGTCCGACGTACCCGTGCCGCCCGATTCGTTCCTGTATGACGCGACCACAAAAATATACGACCATGACCTTACAAAAGCGGCAGAGCTTTTAAAAGGCGCGGGCTGGACGGATGAGGATACGGACGGCATATTGCAGCAGGGCAGCCAAAAGCTCCATTTGACGCTGCTGGTCAACGACAGCACGGAGAGCACCTACCGCAAAAACGCAGCGGCGCTGATCGCAACGCAGCTGCTAAAGGCCGGGATTGAAGTAGAGGTTATCACCGCGAAGCTCAGCATCGGGCAGGCGGACGGGGAGTTTGAGCAGAAGCTCAAAAATGGTGAATTCGACCTTGCTCTTGCCGGTTTCCAGATGGAGCCGTGCGGCAATTTGGCGCCCTATTTGGCGCCCGACGGCGCGCGCAATTACGGGAAAGTCTCTGGCGACTGGGGTACGCTGCTTTCGGCGGCCGCCGTAGCGGCGGATGAAAACGGCATGCGCCAAACGCACGCACAACTGCAGCAGCAGTTTGTGCAGGAGCTGCCCTTCATCATGCTGTATTTCCGTATGAACAGCATCGTCTACGGCGCAAACATCCGGAATGTCTCGGATGTTCGCGGGACGGACCTGTTCCGGACCGTCGGCGATTGGTACATGGAGCAGCAGCCGGACTAATACGAAATCCCGCTTAACTCCGTTGCATAGCGCTGGTCATTTTTTCCGACTGACTGCGTTGCAAAAAAACTTGAAATAGCGCTGCTATTTCTACGTTTTCGCGCCTTGTCAGGCGAAAAAATTCCTTACCGCTATACAACGTTTTTAATCGCTCATTCGTATGATTTTGCCTTTCAGGCAGGCGTATGCTATACTGGGTTGGGCCTATGCTAATTCCAAACATTAACGCATCGTTGCGGCGGCTCTTTTCGCGCGGGGTTGTGTCGCCCTCCACTTAACGTAGCGCTGCTACGTTTCGTTCCGGCTCCTTGCTCCGCATCGAAAATTCCTCGCCGCTTTGGACGCGTTAATGTTTTCCATTTGTATTAAAACGACACACGGGGGTACTATGCTGGAAACCATCATCATACTGCTTACAATCGGGCTGGATCAGCTCGTAAAATATCTGACGGACGTATACCTGATGCCGCTGGGCACGACCGTTCCGCTTTGGGAGGGCGTATTCCACCTCACCAGTACCCACAACACGGGCGCGGCGTTCGGCATGCTTTCAAGCGGCACATGGCTGCTCATTATCGTTTCTTCCGTCGCATCTCTTGCTATTATCTGGCTGCTTATAAAGCACAAAAAGCACATGCACGCCCTTATGCGCGTGAGCCTCTCGCTGATACTGGCGGGGGCGTTGGGGAACCTTATAGACCGCGTCGTGCTGGGTTATGTGCGGGATATGCTGGAGTTCGCGTTTGTCAATTTCGCCATATTCAACGTGGCGGATACCGCCGTTTCCATAGGCGCGGCCCTGCTGGCAATTGACGTGCTGTTCGGCAGGGGCAGGCAGGTGCTCGACAAACTGGAGGAAAAGACGGGGAAAAAGACCCCCGATCCGGAACCGGAACAGGGCGTGGACGAACCGGAAAAAGAACTGCAATAGCCGGAGGGCCTCATGGAAGACCTGGAAAGCAGTGTGGAAACGCGCTATTTAGCGGATACGTCCGGCGAACGTCTGGACGTATTTCTTTCCCGCGTCAGCGGGGAGAGCCGCGCGCGCATCCAGCGCCTTATCCAGGAAGAAGCCGTACTGGTTTTGGGAAAAGTTCGCAAAGCCAACTACAAGCTCCAGGCGGGGGAAGATGTGCTTTTGCGCATGGAACCGCCGGAGCTTTTGGATGTTGAACCAGAACCCATCCCGATCGACATCGTATATCAGGACGCGGATATCTGCGTTGTCAACAAGCCTCAGGGCATGGTGGTGCATCCCGCGCCCGGCAACGCAAGCGGCACGCTTGTAAACGCGCTTTTGTACGCCGTTACCGATCTTTCCGGCATCGGCGGCGTATTGCGCCCCGGCATTGTGCACAGAATCGATAAAATGACCTCCGGCCTTCTGGTTATCGCAAAAAACGATCTCGCCCACACGAATTTGAGCGCGCAGATCAAGGCGCATTCCGCACGGCGCAACTACATTGCCATTGTGGAAGGAAACTTAAAAGAGGATACGGGGACCATCGATGCGCCCGTCGGCCGCCATCCGGTGGACCGCAAGCGCATGGCTGTCGTCAAAGATGGCAGGGAAGCCGTGACCCATTGGCGGGTACTCAGTCGCATGGGGCAGTTTACATTAATTAAGGCCAGCTTGGAAACCGGGCGTACGCACCAGATCCGCGTGCATATGGCATACAAAAAGCACCCCGTCGCAGGCGATCCTCTGTACGGCCCGGCAAAACCCAAGCTCAATTTGGAAGGCCAGGCGCTCCATGCATATGAATTGATGCTCAAACACCCGCGCACAGGGGAAGAGATGCGTTTTTTCGCGCCGCCGCCGGATTGGTTTTTGCAGGCGCTGCGCCGGGCGGGCTGCGAGGAAGTGCCGGATTGGGAAAGCTTGCCCTGACGATTTAAATATTTTGATGACAGCCGCCAAATAGGGCGGTATTTTTATGGCAGAAATCCCATCAGGATGGTTGCAGTTTAACAGGGACAGATATATACTATACATAAACGATGACTTATATGTTTATATTTTATAGTATGGAGGGTGCAAAGATGGAAAAGAAGAATTTTCCCGTTTGTCAGACGGAGCATATCGACGCGCAGCATGAGCGCTATATCATAGAGCACATTCCGGATGAAGACGAGGCGGTGGATGCGGCGGAAATTTTTCAGCAGCTGAGCGACAGCACGCGCATCCGCCTGCTGTCCATGCTGGCCTTGGAGGATATGTGCGTATGCGAAATGGCGGATATCTTAAACATGAGCCAGCCCGCCGTTTCCCACCACCTGCGAACGCTCCGGCAATGCGGCGTGGTGCGCTATAAAAAGATGGGCAAGCGTGCCGTCTATTCCATCAGCGATACCCGTACAGGGCACATGGTGAGGCATTTGCTGCACGATATTACCAGCGGCAACCTCATCCCATGTATGGTTTGTAAATTTCAAAAAAGTTTGGGGGAGGAACAGATATGAGCAGCGAAGAGGCCAGGCTGCAATCGGCAGTTCCTAAGAAGAAAAGCAAAGTTCAGAGCCAAGCCCATGAAGACGCCTGCGAACTGGACGGCTGTGCCGCCTGCTCCGGCCATGAACACGCGCACGCGCATGGAGAGGAAGCCTGCGAGGAAGACGGCTGCGCCGCCTGCGCAAATTGCGGGCATACGCACGGGGCGGAGAAGGAACACCCGTTCAAACTGTGGCTGCCCATTGCAATTGGCGCGGTATTGTTTGGGGGCGGATTTTTAACGGAAGGGCTTGTGCATATCATACTGAATCTTGCCGCCTATGTCCTGCTTGGGGCGCCGGTGCTTTTGCAGGCGGGTAAGGACATTGTTCGCGGCCAGGTGTTTGGCGAAAGCTTCCTGATGGGTGTTGCAACGATCGGCGCGCTTGCGCTGGGCGATTATGACGAAGCCGTCGCCGTTATGCTGTTCTACCGCGTGGGCGAATACTTTCAGGACCTTGCCGTTGGCCGTTCCAGAAAGAGCATCCGCGCCGCAGTGGGGTTACGGCCGGACACCGCCCGCGTCATGCGGGATGGAATTTGGCAGATAACGGACCCCGCGAAAGTAAATGTCGGGGAACAGGTGCTTATCAATCCCGGTGAGCGAATCCCGCTTGATGGCGAAGTGCTTTCCGGCGAAAGCCTGGTGGATTTCAGCGCTCTTACGGGCGAGTCCGTGCCCGTACGCGTCACCTTGGGCCGCGAGGTCATGGCGGGCGGCATCAACCAAAATAGCCCCATCACGGTTTCCGTAACCCGCCCCGCCTCGGAATCCGCCGTCAGCCGCGTGCTGCGCGCGGTGGAGGATGCCGCGAAGGGCAAACCGAAGCTGGAAAACTTTATTACGCGGTTCGCGCGCGTATACACGCCCATCGTCGTGGGCATCGCAGCGCTGCTTGCCGTTATCCCGCCGCTTGCGAGCTTCGGCGCGTTTTCAGAATGGCTGCACAGGGCGCTCATATTTCTTGTTATCTCCTGCCCGTGCGCGCTTGTCATCAGCGTGCCGCTTACGTTTTTTGCGGGGCTTGCCAACGCGTCCTCGCGCGGGGTACTCTTCAAGGGCGCAAACCGCATGGAACAGCTTGCCGCGGTGGATGCCGCCGTATTCGATAAAACCGGCACTTTGACCCGCGGCGTTTTCAAGGTGCAGATGGCGATCCCCATAAACGGGGTGAAGGAAGAGGAACTCTTAAGGCTCGCGGCGGCTGCGGAACACTTTAGCCCCCACCCGGTGGCAAGCGCCATCCGCACAGCGGCGGGAGAATATACGCCTGCGGAAGAGGTAGAAGAAATCGCGGGCCGCGGCGTTTCCGCCTCTGTGACGGGAAGGCGCGTGCTGGTTGGCAACGCGAGGCTGATGCAGGAACATGGCATTGCAAATTTTCCTGCAAGCACGGGTACCGTCGCCTATGTGGCAGTGGACGGCTTGTTTAAGGGTACGATACTGATTGCGGACGAACTCAAGACTGACGCGGGCGGGGCGATCAAAAAGCTGAACGGCATGATTGGCTACACCGCCATACTGACCGGCGACGCGGAAGCGCCCGCGCAAGAGGTCGCAAAACAAACCGGCGTAAACGGCGTCTATTATAAACTGCTGCCCGAAGAAAAACTGACCCGCATGCAGGAGATCAGAAGCGCACACGGCAACGTGCTGTTTGTGGGCGACGGCATCAACGATGCGCCGGTGCTCATGGGCGCCGATATCGGTATGGCCATAGGCGGGAGCGGGACGGATATGGCGGTGGAGGCGGCGGACGTCGTGCTGCTGACCCCGGAACTTCACGCGATCCCCGATTCCATCTCCTTAAGCCGCCGCACCGTGACGATCGCCAAGATGAATATCACGTTCGCCATCGCCATCAAGGTGCTGGTGATGCTGCTGGGCGCGTTCGGCGTCGCGAACATGTGGATGGCGGTGTTCGCGGATGTCGGTACCACGCTCATCTGCGTGTTGAATGCCCTGCGGCTGCTGCCGACAAGGCGCAAATAAAAAGCTGCAGGCGGGGATGCTTTGCCATCCGCCGACGCAAGCAAATTAGAACATGCACTTAATCCGTCCCATCTGACACACACGTGCGTCAGATGGGACATCTTGCGTTTGGGGTTGCCCCGTCAACCCCAAGCGGAAAGCCTCAACAAACGGCATAGTCATTTGTTCGATTAAAAATTCATAAAGCCGCCATGTCTTCATGGGCGGCTTTGTGGTATGATTTTGGTGAAAATCTACGCCGGATGGGAAATAATTACACTATTCTCGAAGGGAAGCGTGGACAAATATTTGTCCACGGCTAAGGAAAATAGTATCTACTAATCCGCTCTAAAGGAATAAATGAAATGCGGATCAGTATGACAACATCCGGCAACGAAAGGAGGGGGACCATGTACGAAAACGCATATGATATCGTGGCCATGGGGATGCGCTATTTCTTTTTGATCCTCATCCTCTATATTCTTTTGCGCCTTGTGCTGCACTCGGTGAAGGAATTCAAAACCGTGCAGCAGATCAAGCAGAAGGTGCGGAGCGTTTCCCCCGGCTATCTTGAGGTAACTGCGCCGGAAGATCTGAGCGGCACAAAGTACCCGCTCAAGAGGGAAAATACGATAGGCCGCGCCAAACGCTGCGATATCAGCGTTCAATTAAATTCGCTGGCGCCTGTCCATGCTTTTTTATTTGAAAAAAAGGATGGGCTGTACCTGGCGGATTACGGCTCCAGCGTGGGCGTCCTCATTAACGGGGAACGCGCCAATAAAAAGAAGGACGAGCTTTTGTATACCGGCGATACTTTGGAAATGGGCGGTCTTGTCATGGTGCTGCATCTAAGCGGCGAGGAGGAAGCGGATGCGTAGATGGAAGCATGTGAGTGCCGCGGGCCTTCTCACGCTCATTATATTGTTTGAACTGAGCGCGTTCTGTCTGCTTGCGTTCCGGGATTCAACGCTTGATTTCAATGCATTCATATTCGGCGGGATATTGGTGGCGCTGCTGCTGTTCCAGTATATCGTGCTTACGTTCATATTCCGGCATGTGGACCGGTATCTTTTGATCATTGCGAACGTGCTGGTGGGCGTCGGGCTCATCGTCCAGTACCGCATCGACCCGGATATCGCGTTCAAACAGATCATGTGGTTTGGCATCGGCATGCTGGCGATGGTGTTCTGCATTTTGCTGATGCGGTTTCCCAACCTGCTTCGCCGCATCAACTGGCTGCTGATGGCGGGTTCCGTCGGCATGCTCGCAATATTGTTTGTGATCGGCAACGAGGTATACGGCGCAAAGAACTGGATCACGATCGGCGGGCAGAACTTCCAGCCTTCAGAATTTGTCAAGGTGGCCACCGTGTTCGTGTTGGGCCACTGGCTTGCAAGCTCGCGGGACGTGCGGGGAATCTGGCCGCTTTTAGCTTATGTCGTGGGCGTGGTGGGCCTGCTTGTGATTGAGCGGGATCTGGGTGCTGCGGTACTGATCGGCTTAACGAGCCTGATCGTATTCTATGTGGCCACGGGGAACAAGGCGCTCACGCTGATGGGCCTTGGGGGCGGCACCGTGGGGGCTGTCGCCAGTTATTATCTGTTTGACCATGTGCGCGTTCGCGTGGCCATCTGGAAAAACCCGTGGGCTACGTATTCGGGCAACGGCTACCAGATCGCACAGGGGTTGATGGCAATCGCAAGCGGCGGATTGTGGGGCATGGGGCTTACAAGAGGCTCCCCCAAGCTCATTCCCGCCTACCATACGGATTATATTTTCGCCGTCATCTGCGAGGAATTTGGCGTCATATTCGGCGTATGCATCATTGCGTTTTACCTGGTGTTTATTGTCCGCGGGGCGCTCATCGCGTTGAACGCGCCGGACCGGTTCACCATGCTTGTGGCATTCGGCTGCACGGCGCTCATCACGTTGCAAAGCTTTATCATCATCGCGGGCGTCATCAAGCTGATTCCGCTCACGGGCATCACGCTGCCGTTTGTCAGCTACGGCGGCAGTTCCATGACGGCCAGCATGATGCTTTTAGGTATACTGGAGGGCGTCGCCATACAGGGCGGCGAAACGTTGGAGCGCGCGCTCAAGGAGATGACGGTATGACGGCGGCCTTTCTTGCATCCGCCCGCCGCGGAAGGAGGTGTGGCAAGTGAATACGAGAAACAACATCAAAGGACTTTTGATCGTATTCTGCGCCATGTTCGTGGTGCTGAGCATTTACCTGGTATATACCGTGGACCAATACGGCACCCGCTGGTTCGCAAGCCCCTATAACACGCGGTTGAACTCCCAAAAGAACAATGTTATCGCGGGCGATATCTTAGACAGAAACGGCAAGGTGCTCGCCACCACCGATTCGGACGGCGACCGCGTGTATATCGACGACAGCTCGGTAAGGCGCGCCACCTCCCACGTGGTGGGGGACAATTACGGCCAGACATTCGGCGCGGAGAACTTTTTTTCCAAATACCTGCTGGGTTTTGACCAGAGCATATTCGAGCGCATTACCGGCGCGCTTTCGGGCAAACCCATCATTGGGTCGGACGTGGTGCTGACAATCGACTCAAAGCTTAGTGACGCCGCCTATGACGCCATGAACGATTACAGGGGCGCAGTGGTGGTGATGAACTATAAAACCGGCGAAATACTGGCCTCTGTCAGCCAGCCGACGTTTGACCCGAAGTATGTGCAGGAGTATCTGAACGGCGACAGGGAGCTTGACGAAAGCGCCATGGTCAACCGCGTCACCTCCGGCCGCTATACGCCGGGCTCCGTATTCAAAGTGGTAACGGTGCTCGCGGCCATACGGTATCTTCCCGGCGTGATGGAGCGCACGTTTACCTGCGACGGTCCTCTTGCGTTCGATGAAAAGACAGGCAAGTACCTTCCGGACGTGCACCTTGCCCTCAATGAAAGCGGGCAGACGGAGGGCGAGCAGCCGGAAGGGGAAGAAGCGGAAGACCAAGCGGGCATGCTCCATGGCTATCGCGTGGTGCGGGACTATAATGAAGAGTACCATGGCGAACTTGATTTAAAAACGGCGTTCGCAAAATCCTGCAACCATGTGTTCGGCCTATTGGCTATCGAGCTTGGGGCGGACCGTTTGGCACGCGTCGCAAAAGAAGTCGGTATAGGGGAGGACGCGCTGTTTGACGATATGGTAACTGCCACGGGAAGCTTTGAAAAAGCCTCTTCGGACGTTAACCTCGCATGGTCCGGCGTGGGGCAGTATACGGATATCGAAACGCCGCTGCATATGTGCCTGCTGGCTGCGTCTGTCGCCAACGACGGCATCATGGTGCAGCCCAAGCTGTTAAAAGAGGTCAGGTCGGCCATGGGCATCGCTACCCACCAGCTTACAACGGAGACCGAGCGCAAGGCGATGTCGGCGGCGGAAGCGCAAATACTCGCCGGGTTTATGGCAGAGACAGTAAAAAGCGGCACGGGGACGAGAGCTGCGGTTTCCGGCGTGACGGTGGCGGGCAAGACGGGCACCGCCGAGGTCTCTTCGGGCGAGGCCGCGCCCAACGCCTGGTTTATCGGCTTTGTGGAAGAGGAAGAGCATCCGCTCGCCATCTGCGTGGTGCTGGAAAAAGGCGGAAGCGGCGGCAGGAACGCCGCGCCCATTGCGGGCCGCGTGCTCAAGAAAGCCATCGATCTGGGCTATTAAGGGACCCGATGGATAGGTCGCGCAACGTTTCATAAATTTACCGGTTTCTTATGATTTTTCTAAAATTGGGCATGCTAAGGCATGCCTCTTTTCATGCAAAAAAGAGGTGGGAGGTTGCGCTTTTTTAGCAAAGCCTGCCGGTGGCGCAACAGAGGAAGGCGGTGCTTTTTTGCATCCGGCGTTCATCATCCTGCTCCTGCTGCTATTGCTGATCATTGTGGCGCTGTGGTGGCCGGTCGAGCTTACGCTCGCGGCCGCGCTTACCATGCCGCGCGGTGCGGAAGTAAAGCTGCAGGTCCGCTTTTGGGGAGGATTGATCCGGCTCAACTATCGGCTGCGCGCCAATTTATTTGAGGAACCCCCTTTGCATGTACTGCTCTTTCAGGGGAAAGAGAAACCGCGCGTATTATGGAAGCCAGGGCGGCCGAAAAAGGAAAAGCGGCCCAAGGAAGGCCGCATGAGGCTGCCTTTTGAACGCATCTGGCGGCATATCCGCATCAAAAAACTGCATGCGGGTGTAGAGGTCGGCGTAAAGGACGACGCGTTTTTGACGGTGCTGTTTACCGGCCTGCTCTCATCGGCTTTGCAGGCGCTTTACGCCGCGGCGGGAGCCGAAAAGCGGGATGCGCCGCTGGAACTGAAGCTGACGCCAGATTTTTCAAAAGACAGCTTTCGGCTAAATTTGGAAGGCATAGCCTGCTGTCCGCCCGTCCATATTATTAGCGCCATCCTTATATGGCATTTGAAGAACAGAAAGGGGCAAGCAACAGTATGGCGCATCCTATCGAAAACATCAT
>JAFABA010000192.1 GCA_023426265.1 Bacillota bacterium | reverse complement strand
CCCAACACGGGCGGAAAGACGGTCACGTTAAAAACCATCGGCCTGTTTACGCTGATGGCGCAGGCCGGGCTTTTTGTGCCCGCGGCGGAGGGAACAAAGCTTTGCGCGTTTTCGGAGGTGTTTGCGGATATCGGGGACGAACAAAGCATTGAGCAGAGTCTTTCCACGTTCTCCTCGCACATGAAGAACATCGTGCGCATACTGGAGGAGGCGGATCAAAATTCCCTGGTGCTGCTCGACGAGCTTGGCGCGGGGACGGACCCGGTGGAGGGCGCGGCGCTCGCCATGAGCATATTGGAAACGCTGCACGCACGCGGCTGCGTCACGGCTGCGACGACGCATTACAGTGAGATCAAGGCGTTCGCGCTGACACACGTGGGCATGGAGAACGCCTCCATGGAGTTTGACGTGGACAAGCTTGCGCCGACCTACCGCGTGTTCGTGGGAATACCGGGCAAGTCCAACGCGTTTGAGATCGCGCAGCGCCTTGGGCTTTCCATGGACGTCATCGAGCATGCGCGCGCCTTCTTAAAGAAGGAGGACGTGCAGTTTGAGGACGTCATCCAGAGCGCGGAAAGCCAGCGCCAGCGGGCGGAGCAGGAAAAGCAGCAGGCAACGCTGCTGCGCTATGAAACCGAGCGCCTGCGCAGCGAGCTCGAAGCCGAAAAGAAGCGCCTCGAAAGCGAGAAGGCGGCTTTGCGCGCCAAGGCCAAGGAGGAAGCGCGCCAAATCGTGCGCCAATCCCGCGAGGAAATGGAACAAATCATATCCGAGCTGCGTTCTATCAAGAGCCTGGATGTGCGCGAGGCGGAACGCGCCATACAGCATGCGCGGGACGCGGCGAGAAAACGCGAGGATACGCTCCTTGATCCCCTCGCCCGGCAGGAGCATAGGGGTTCGGCGCCGAAGTCCGTGAAGCCGGGCGACCGCGTGCGCTTGGTCAACATCGGACAGAACGCTACCGTATTGAAGGAGCCCGACGCACGCGGAGAGGTGCAGGTACAGGCGGGCGTCATCAAAATGACGGCAAAGCTTTCGGATATCCGCATGATCGAGGAGACGGTAAAGCCCGCTTCCGTAAGCACAAAGCTGACGCTTGACCCTACGCGGGAACCTGCGGGGCTTTCGCTTGACGTACGCGGCAGGCTGGTGGACGAAGCGCTCATGGAGGTGGACCGGTATCTTGACGATGCGGTGTTAAATGGCCGGAGCGAGGTGCAGATCATCCACGGCAAGGGTACGGGCGCGCTACGGAAAGGAATACAGGATTATCTCAGGCACCATGCCAAGGTCAAGACGTTTCGTCTGGGCAACTACGGCGAGGGCGACGCAGGCGTGACGGTTGTGACGCTGAAATAGAATCAATAGATTATTTTATTTATTGACATACCAATTTCACGTTGGACAATGTGTAGGGGTCGCCGCCCTCGGCGACCCACGGAACGCCCAAGGGGGTGTCCCCTACAGCCCAACCTATAAAATTCATAGTATGTTTTCCGTTTGGAAAGCGCCGGATGAAAAGGAGTATGTTATGATACTGGTAAGCGCGTGCCTGTGCGGCGTGCACTGTCGTTACGATGGAAAAGCCAAGCCGGATGAAGAGGCCATGGCCCTGATGCGCGAGGGGAAGGCAATCCCCATCTGCCCGGAGCAGCTGGGCGGGCTGCCGGTGCCGCGCCCCCCGGCGGAAATTATGGAGGGCGATGGCGAGGCCGTATTGTGCGGCTGCGCGCGGGTCCGCAACCGGATGGAGCAGGACGTCACGGAGGCGTTTATTATAGGTGCCGAGGAAACGCTGCACATCGCCCGTCTATCGGGTGCGCATAGGGCAATACTCAAAGCGAACAGCCCTTCCTGCGGCGTGGGCATCATATACGACGGCACGTTTTCGGGGTCTACCCGCGAAGGGGACGGCGTGGCTGCGGCGCTGCTTCGGAAAAACGGCATAGAGGTGGAGGCGTGCTGATGTTGATCGTCAGGCGTTGCAACTAAAATAACTTCCGCCCTTATTTTCAGGGCGGATGATCAGGAGGATGCCTGTGGAAAACAACACCATATTGGTCATAGACGACGACCGGAACATACTTGAGATCATCAAGCTTTACCTTAACAAGGAGGGCTATTCCGTGCAGGTCGGCGAGCGCGGGGACACGGCGCTTGCGCTGTTCCGGGAAACGAAACCCGCGCTGGTGGTGCTCGATGTCATGCTGCCGGGTATCGATGGCTGGAAGGTTTTGCACCAGCTCCGGGAGGAAAGCGACGTCCCCGTCATCATGCTCACCGCCAAAAACGATACGCTGGACCGCGTGCAGGGACTTGATTTGGGCGCGGACGATTATATGGCCAAGCCCTTTGACGCGAAGGAGCTTTTAGCCCGCATCAAGGCGGTCCTGCGCCGCTCGAGTGTGCCGGAGACGGAGCGCCTGGTGAGCTTCCCAGGGCTTACGGTATCCTTGGAAAACTATGCGGTTACGTTGGACGATAAGACCGTGGAAATGCCGCCCAAGGAGATCGAGCTTCTCTATTTCCTGGCTTCGCATGAAAACAAGGTGTTCACGCGCGAGCAGCTGCTCGAGCAGGTATGGGGCTTCGACTTCTTTGGCGACAGCCGCACGGTGGACGTGCATGTCAAGCGTATCCGCGAAAAACTGGGCGAGCGCGAGGCTTGGCAGATCAAGACCGTCTGGGGTGTAGGGTATAAATTCGAATCCGCGCGCGACGCGTAACAGAAAACGGGACGCAATGAGGAAGGATTTTTTCAAAACGCTGTTTTCCCGCATGCTGTCCACATATTTGGCCGTTATCCTTTGCCTGCTGCTGCTGATGGGGATAACGGTTTCCAATATGTTTAAAAACCAGTATCTGCAGGAGGAGGAGCAATCCCTCCGGCGCGAAACGGAAAAAATCAACGCCATACTCATTGAGAAATATGTATTCGAAGAAAAGCGCCGCGTTGCGAAAGAAGAGCTCGAGACTGTCGCGCGAAAATATGGCGCGCTTATCCAGGTGATCGACACTTTGGGCAACAGCGTCTCGTTTTATGGCGATGTGGAGTCCGAGAAAAAATGGGGGGCCCTTGTGGAAGCGCCCACGCGTACCGAAGGGAGCGATCCCGTCAACGTTACGTTATTTGATCTTACCATATGGCCGGGAGAAAGAACCATAAAACTTCCCAGGACGAGTATCTGGAATTTCAACAACGGGGCAAACACTACGCTCACGGGAGAGGGCATAGTATTAAGCAACCTGTTTTCCAGCATGATGGATATGCCGACCATGACGCTTGTGCGCGCGGTCATAAAGAGCGACGGCACGCCGGACGGCGTGATCATGATGCACCTTGATATGAGCGCGGTCAACGCTTCCATCACCCAGGTATATCTCGACGTGCTGTTGACTGCGCTGATGGCGGTGGCGGCGGCGGTGCTTGCGGTATACTACCTGACCACCCGCATGACCAGGCCCATTGTGGATATGAATACGACCGTACGGCGCTACTCCAAGGGCGAGTTTGAAATACGGCTTGACGATTCCGGCTCGGACGAGGTCGCGCAGCTTGCAAAAAGCTTCAACGTCATGGCCAATGAATTAAGCGACCTGGAGCAGATGCGGCGCAGCCTGGTCGCCAACGTCAGCCATGAATTGCGATCCCCATTGACATCTATCAGGGGGTTCCTGGAGGCCATACAGGACGGCACCATCCCGGAGGAAAAGCGCGGGGAATACCTGGACCTTGTCATTGCGGAGACCAAGCGCATGACGGGCATGGTCAACAACCTCCTCGATCTCGCCCGTATGGACAGCGGACAGTCCGCGCTCAAGCTCACCCGGTTCGATATCAACGAACTTGCGTTAAGAACGCTCGTTACATTCGAGGCCCGCGTCAACCAGAAAAGGCTGAACGTCGAACTGCGTCTCCATAAGCCCAACCTGTTTGTAGAGGCGGATGCGGACCAGATCGCGCAGGTTTTAAGAAACTTAATCGACAATGCCCTGAAGTTTTCCCCGGAAGGCAAAGGGCTTGAGATCGGCACCAAGTTGATAGACCGCCGAATCGCGCAGATTTGGGTGCAGGATCAGGGTTGCGGCATACCGGAAGAGGATTTGTCGCATGTGTTCGAGCGGTTTTATAAGGTGGAGAAGGCGCATACTCCCTCCGCGCAGAGCGGTACGGGGTTGGGACTTTCCATTGTGCGGAGTATAATAGATCAACACGGGCAGGATATTTGGGTGGAGAGCAAGCCCGATACAGGGACTCGATTTACGTTTACATTAAAACATAGCGTCATGCCAAATAAGGCAAAGCACGCATGAAATATCGCGTAATACGCGATGCGCGGGGCATGGGAAGCGCGCAAAAAAAGGAGAGCTTCATGAATTACGAGAGCTACTATGAAAACATGAACCCGTACGACCCGCAGCCTCCGCGCCGCTCGGGCGGAAGAATTGCGCTGATGCTGGTGGTGGTAGCGGTTGTGTTCCTCATTATCGGCATGCTGCTGGCGGGGTTTTTGCAATCTGCAGCAGAGCCGTACACGCCATTGCCCGGCAATACGCCGTCTGGAACAGAGGCGCCTGAAAATACGCCCCGGCCTTCACCTACGCCCATACCCACCGAACGGCCAATGGCGGATTTGGACGGCGCGGCGCCTATGCTGCCTGCGCAGGGCAACCCCATACCGGATATTGTGGATTTTGTAGCGCCCAGCGTGGTAGGCATTCTCAACTATGCCGAAGGGGAAGATGAGGCGTCTACGGAAGACCTGCTCCAGGGCATGGGCAGCGGGTTCATCATTTCCTCCCAGGGGTATATCCTCACCAATGCCCATGTGGTGGAGGGGGCAAAATCCCTTGCCGTTACACTGAGCGACGGCGAGGAGATTGATGCGGAGTTGGTGGGCGTCGACGAAGTTTCCGACGTCGCGGTCGTCAAGATCAGCCGGGCGGGCATCAAGCCGTTAAAGCTAGGGGATTCGGATGGTATCCGCGTCGGCGATTATGTGGTGGCCGTGGGCAATCCGCTGGGATGGGGGCTGGAGGGCACCGTCACAATGGGCATCATCAGCGCGCGGGCCCGTTCCATTACCATAGGGGACCACACCAACACCTATATCCAGACGGACGCCGCCATAAACGTAGGCAACAGCGGCGGCCCGCTTCTGAATATGCGCGGCGAAGTCATCGGCATCAACACCGCGAAGACCCTCAACGCCGGGTATGACGAATACGGCATGGCCATTACGGCGGAAGGGCTGGGGTTTGCCCTGCCTATCAACGACGTCAAAGCGATTGCCGAGCAGCTCATTACAAAGGGCGTGGTGCAGCGCGCGGCATTGGGCGTGCACATCTCCACTTTGACGGAAGAGGATCTTGCGGAGCGCGGCGTGACAAGCGGCGTGCTGGTGGTGGGCGTTGTGCGCGGCGGTCCGGCGAGCGTGGCGGGCATGCGGCCCGGTGATATCATCGTTGCCTGCGACGGCGTGCTTGTTACCGAAAACAGCCAGATTTCGGATTACGTCACCTCCAGGCCCATCGGCACCGACATTACGCTCACCATCGCACGGGACGGGAAGGAACAGACGCTTACCGTGCACTTGGTGGATATGTCGGGGCTGGATTATAACGACGTCGATACGCTCGAAGAAGAATAGTAAGGGATTTGCAAGGCGACGCCGGATCTTTGATCCGGCGTTTTTTCAAAAGGGTTAAGGGGGAGCATATGCCGCATTTTTTGTATGGGGGGCATCACATCTACTACGAGGAATGCGGGCAGGGCGACCCGCTGCTGTTGCTGCACGGGAATTCCGCCTCTTCCAGAATGTTTGGCACTCTAATCGGCCTGTATGCGCGTGATTATCGGGTAATCACGCTGGATTTCCTGGGCTACGGAAAATCGGACCGCATGGACGAACCGCCGGAGAATATTTGGCATGAACAGGCCTTGCAGGCCACCCGCCTGCTGGGTCGATTGGGCTGCCGGAACGTAAGCGTCATCGGTACAAGCGGGGGAGCGATCACGGCGCTCAACATGGCGTTCGAACGCCCGGAATTACTTCGCGCCGTGGTTGCGGACAGCTTCATGGGGAAGCCTCGCGGGAGGAATTTATTAAGATGCTTCCCGCCCAAAGAGAGATGGGAAAAAAGCAGCGGGAAAGCCAATTGTTTTGGGAAGCCCAGCACGGTGCGGACTGGGCGCGCGTGGTGGATTGGGATACGCGGGCGATCGTCCACCACGATCAAACCGGGAAGGGCTATTTTCAAAAAGAACTGTCGTCGCTCAAGGTTCCCGTGCTACTGACAGGAAGCGAAGAGGACGAGTTGATTCTGGGCATTGGCGAAACCCTCATGGCTTTTTCTTCAAAAATACCCGGCTGTCGCGTTGTGCTCTTTCCGCACGGCGGCCACCCGGCCATGGCATCCAACGCGGAGGAATTTGCAAAAGAGGTGAAGACCTTCCTTGTGCAAAATCAGCGTTAAGCTGAAATTTATTCGGCCCCAACAAAAGTTTAAGCGGAATTGCAACAAAATTGGGATTTTCGCGTCAAGTATAAAGGCGAGCATATCGGGTTGGGGGTGTGGAATGGAAAGCGTTGAAGTATTATACCGTTCCTATGCCGGAACGGTATACTGGGTATCGTATGGCCTGCTGCATGACCGTGAGGCTGCAATGGACGTGACGCAGACAGTTTTTTTGCGCGCAATGGACCATATTCGCACCATAAAGGGGCTGCGCGATTATCAGCAAAAAGCCTGGCTGTGCAGCACGGCTAAAAATGCCAGCTTTGATTTGATGCGGAAATCCAGGCGGGAAATTCCGGTGAACGAACCGTCATATGCGGAAGAGAATTATGACACTTCCGGGTTGCCGGAAACGGAATTGCTAAGCGCGGAACAGCGGAAAGCCGTAGTTGCCCTGGTGGATGATCTGCCCGAGCCATACCGGCAGCCGATCTTGCTTTATTATTTTGCGGAATTGGGGCAGCAGGAAATTGCAAAAACGCTCGCGCTCAATGAAAGCACGCTGCGTTCACGCCTGCACCGGGCCAAGGCAATGCTTTTACATGCCATAGAGGAAGGAGGCATGCTGCATGGATAAACTGGAACGGATCTTGCAAAACAGCGCCCGCCAGGCGACAGAGGCCCTGCCGGTAGACACCATGTGGGAGAGCCTCCAAAAAGCCGCGCAGATCAAACGGCAAAAAAGAAAGCTTCTTCTTCGCCAGGCTTCCATGGCGGCAATGCTGATCGTCAGTTTGAGTGTGGGAGTAGCTTTGGGGCGCTCGCCGATGTTTTCGCCCGCCTATGTCATTGTAGACCCGCCCAAGACGGACGCTACGCCCGCGCCGCCTGAAGAAACCCCGGATAATACGGTGATCGATCCGCCGGGCTATACGACCATACCCGATAATATCGTGGTGGATCCGCCCAAGACCGACCCCGGAACGCCGGCCGAAGTCTTTGTGTCCATGCGCGAATTCAAACATCTTCCCAAAACGGACAGCATCAAGGACCTGCTGCCCGGTTGGCTGCCCGATATACTGCTGGATCAACGCTTCGTGCAGAATATACCCGAAAACCACTGGGTGGCGGAAACATCGGACCCCAACCAATTCTTCACTTTGAGTGTGGTTGAATGGAGCTATATTCAGGAAGTACTTAACGAAAGGGCGGAAGGCCTCCCGGAGGGCTTCAGCGCGGAAACATTGCCGGTCGGCACAGGCGTGCTGCTGCACTTTGAGGAAGAAGAAGGGGAGGAAGGCGACATTTTCCGGGAAATGTGGTACCTGCGCACAGGAGATTATTCCTATGTTGAATGCATGGCGGATGGCCTTCTGCCGGAGGATGTCATTAAGATCATAGATAATCTAGGAAAATAATCCTGATTCTGCAACAAAAGCCCTCTCTCTTTCGTCACTACTGTAACGGAAGAAGGAGGGCTTTTATGTATAAGCGGGTTTTTATCGCGGTGCTCGTCGCGCTGTTGGTTGGCTGCTTCCCTTTGGTGGCTCTTGCCAATACGGATACTGTTCCGCAAACGCAGTATGATAAAGCGAGCCAAGCGTTGGATGAATTGGTGTCCGCCTGGCGCAGCACAAAAGGGCTGCCGGAATCCGCCGGCCCTGAGAAGTATTATCCTGATGACGTGGCGGCGATCTATATCACCGAGGACAACAAAGCCGGGGTCATGCTGGTGAAGGTCACGGAGCAGCGCAAGAAGGAGCTACGGGCGCTTGTTTCCTACCCCGAAGTTCTGGTGTTTGAAAAAGGCAAGTATTCCTATCAGGAATTGAACGCCGTGCTTGAGCAGATGGGCATCGGCGGCGCATTTGAAGTGACCATGTTCGGCATCAATGAATTGAAGGGTTACATTGAGGTATACGTCTACTACGGCGGGGAGGCTGCGGCGCGGGAGCAATACAAAAGGTTCGGGGACAAGATTAAGGTATTCGGCTCCGACTTTGTGACAGGAGGGGACTTATATGACGCGATTCAAGGCTCAAACGAAGCCTGGCTCAAAGAGGTATTCCCCGAGGCAAAGGAAATAACCACAACAAACACGCTTTTTGTGTTTTCCGGCGCGCCCAAGGTCACGAAAACCCGCGCCGTATTGAATAAGCAGGGCGAAAGCCTCACACTGTACCGTTTTGCAAACAAGAAGGATTACGAAAAGTGCAAGGCCATGATACGCGGAACCTCCCTTGTCTACGGCAGCAAAACGGTGTATGTGGATACGGAATTTGCGTCCACCTATTTCTACAACGACAGCAGCAATATGCTTGCGCTCTATTGCGGCTCCACACAGCGCGTATTTGGCGTTCTGTATGACCGGAATTTTTACCCGGCGGGCGGCTTGGGCGGGTTCTTTGCCCTGCGCAACAGCGCAATCTATAAAAACTCCACATCCCGCGTCCAGCCGGATGAGAACACGCCGGATACGCCCAAAGCCCTTGCGAAGCTTTCCTCTGCGGTGGTGCGGGCAATCGTAAAAAGCGCGCCCTCGGGCCTTAAGGAAGGCGCGTATACGCTCGAACTGCGCGAAAGTATCCGCGGCAAACTCAGTGGTACGATTACCGTTACCGCCATGCCCGGCGTAATGGAGAAGGGCAAAAGCTACATCGCGTTTTTGAAGGAGCAGGCCTTGTCAGGCGGCAAAAAGGCGCTTGTATTGACAGACAACGCCTATTTCAGCATATTCGAATTGAACGACAAGGGCTATGTGCTACCCATCCGCGAATACGGTATGACAAAGCCCGTGACGCAGACCGCATTTATCAAAGGGCTATAAAGGAGTAACGAATATGACAAGACGAGTTCTCACCCTGATTCTCTGTGCGCTGTTTCTTTTTGCTGCATTTCCGGTGGGCGCTTTGGCTGCAAGCGTACCGCCTCCGGTATCAAACGGCGTGATGGAGGCTGCAAACGTACTCTCTGGCCTCAATACGGCCGCGGATTTCGGAGGTGTTTATCTTACGGAAAATGCCACCAAGGTGGCCGTGCTGCTGATCAAGGCGACGGCGGCGCGTAAAAACGAAATCCGCTCGATGGTAAAAGGCCCCAATATACTGGTGTTCCAGGACGCAAAATATTCCTATGCCGAATTAAACACGCTCAGCATGAAACTCGACACGAACGGCAAGTTTCAACTGATGGGGACCGGCTTTGACGTCAGGAACAATTGTGTGGTCGCGGAGGTTTATTATGGCGGGGAAGCCGCCGCGCGCACATACTACAAAAAATATGGGGACAGGGTGAAGGTGGTCGGCGCGGACGCCCCTCCTAAGGGCGACGAATATGACGCCATAACGGTTACCAGCGAAGCATGGCTCAAGGAAGTGTTTCCGGATGCAAAGGAAATCACCACCACAGATACCCGCTTTGTATTCTCCGGCGCGCCAAAAGTTACAAAGACGCGTGCCATATTGAATAAGCAGGGCGAAAGCCTCACGCTGTACCGCTTTGCAAACCAGAAGGATTACGAGAAGTGCAAGGCCATGATCAAGGGTACGACCCTTATCTACGGCGGCAATGTGGTTTATGTGGATACGGAATTTGCATCTACCTATTTTTATAATAAAAACAGCAATATGCTGGCCCTCTATTGCGGGGCCACGCAAAGTGTGTTTGCAACGCTGCAGGACAGGAATTTTCACCCAGCGGGCGGGTTGGGCGGCTTCTTCGCCTCGCGCGGTTGGAGCATCTATCAATACGGAGACGTGGCGACGCCGCCCCATGAGGGCACGCCGGATTCCCCAAAGAAGCTTGCAAAGCTTTCAGATGGTATCGTGCGGGGCCTCATAAAAAGTGCTCCCTTGGGTAAGGGGAACACCTATACGCTTACCGTACGCGAAAGCATTCGCGGCAAGTTCAGCGGTACGATCACGGTGACCACCATGCCCGGCGTAATGGAAAAAGGCAGGAGCTATATTCTGTTTTTAAAGCAGGATACAACCAACGGCAAAAGCATACTCAGCCTGACGGATGAAGTCCATTTCAGTGCATTTGAATTGAACGATAAGGGCTATGTGCTGCCGGTACGCGAATACGGTATGACAAAGCCCG
>JAFABA010000168.1 GCA_023426265.1 Bacillota bacterium | reverse complement strand
TTTTTTATTCATGTATGCATGTATTACACCGCGCGGCTGCGGTAATAAGAGATGTTTTCCACCGCGATGCGCGCGCCTTCCACCACGCAGTCCAGAGGGTCCGGCGCCAGGTACGCCGTAATGCCTGTTTCGGCGGCAAACAGCTCGGGCAGCCCGTTTAAAAGCGCGCCGCCTCCGGTCAGGCAGATGCCCCTGTCGTAAATATCCGCGGAAAGTTCCGGGGGCGTTACGGAAAGCACCTCGCGCACGCAGGAAAGTATGGTAAGCACCTGCGGCAATATCGCGCGGTAAACCTCCATGCTGCTGAGCGTGAGCGTGCGCGGCAGGCCGGAAGCAAGCTCCCGCCCGCGCACTTCCATCTTTTTCCCGGAACCCGGCAGCGCGGAACCCAGCGTAAGCTTGATTTCTTCCGCCGTGCGTATGCCGATGGACAGTCCGTACGTATGCCGCACATAGTCCATAATGCCCTGGTTGATATGCGTGCCGCCGGCCCGGACGGAGTTCTTTTCCACCACGCCGCCCAACGCCAGCACCGCGGCGTCCGTTGTTCCGCCGCCGATATCCACCACCATGGAACCCGCCGCCTCTTCCACCGGGAGCCCCGCGCCAATCGCGGCGGCCACCGGCTCATCCAGCAGGAACGCGGCACGCGCGCCTGCGCTGCGGGCCGCGTCTTCCAACGCGCGCTTTTCCACTTCCGTCACGCAGCCGGGCACGCACATCACGGCGCGCACGCCTGCGCGCCGCGCGAAACCGCCCATGGATTTTTCCAAAAAACTCCGAAGCATTGCTTCGCACAGCCGAAAATCCGCCACTACGCCGTCCTGAAGCGGGTGCACGATCTGCACCGTCCCGGGCGTCCTGCCCAGCATGCCGATGGCGTCGTTTCCGACAGCAATGATGCGCTTTTCCTTGTCGAGGGCTACCGCGCTCGGCTCCCGAAGCACAACGCCATAGTCCCTCCGCGCAATCAGGGTGTTGACCGTCCCCAAATCAATGCCAACGTCGCGGCTGAACAGCCCCGCAAAACCCAAACCCATACCTTACTTCCTCGCTTTCCTGAAAAACCAGCCAGCCGGATAATTTTTGTGGCGGATGGTTTCTATGGAAGTATTGCCAAGAAGTGTGCCGTTTCATACACCCGGGAAGCAAATGGCTGATAAAAACACACCGGATGCATATAGAGACCGGCTGTTACACATATGGATTTTTTAACCGGGTTGCGGCAAATCTCCGATACGGGTTCCCCAAATTCCGGTTTCGCCTTCCTCCGGCGCTTTTTTCGTCGTTTTCTGCGGCAGGGGCGCCCGATTGCGGCTTATGAAAAGGGAATTGGACTACAAGAAAGCAATGGACACAGCCCATATATATGTGCTAAGGTGGGGATGATTAATCATAGACAATGAGGGATTATGAATAAAACACGCCTTTTGGACAGGTTCTTACGTTATGTTGCCTGTCAAAGCGAAACGGGCAGCGAAAGAGCTTTCTGCGGCCTGATGGAGCAGGAGCTTCTCCATGTGGGGCTACATGTGGCACGGGACGACGTCTCCGCCAAGTGCGGCTCCAACGGCTATAATATTTACGCAAGCCTGCCCGGAATTGGTGAGCCGCTGCTTTTGAGCGCGCACCTCGATACGGTATCCCCCGGGCGCAACATCGAGCCGGTCATCGAAGACGGCGTCATCCGCTCCAAAGGCGACACCATATTGGGCGCGGACGATAAATCCGGCGTGGCCGCGATATTGGAAGCGCTCGAAAGTGTGACCGAACAGGCTCTCCCCCACAGGCCGGTAGAGGTGCTTTTATCCGTCTGCGAGGAAGCCGGCCTTTTGGGCTCGAAGCATGCGGATTATTCTTTGATCCAAAGCCGTCAGGCTATCGTGCTGGACAGCAGCAAGAAAGGCTGCATCATCAACCGGGCACCTGCCAACTTTCACCTGCATGTGGAAGTTCGAGGCAAGGGCGCGCACGCGGGCATTTCCCCGGATCGCGGCGTCCATGCGTTAAAGGCCGCGGCGCTTGCAGTAAGCAATATCCCCTGCGGGTTTGTAGATGAAAACAGCGTGATGAACGTTTCGAACTTTCTCTCACCCGGCAAAACCAACGTGGTGCCGGAGCATGCTTCTTTTGATATGGAGATCCGCTCCTTTGACGAGGACTTGCTCCAAACGCATATAAGAAATGCCAGGCACGCGGTGAAAGACGCCTGCGAATTTTTCGGCGCAGAATATAGCATCACGGAGGAGCGGCATTCGGACGTACTGTATGTGCCCGAAACGAGTCCGCTTTTAAAAGAACTTGTCCGTGTTTATGAGGAGCTTAACATACCTGTTAAAATAGACCGCACATACGGCGGTTCGGACGCCACATGGCTGTTTTACCACGGGATAGACGCCCTCAACGTCGGCACCGGCATGTGCGACGCCCATTCGCTCTTAGAGCACATCGCGGTTGCGGACCTTGAACAGACGGCCCGCATGGTGGAGCGGATAATTACCCGGTAATTTTTATATTTTCTTCCCCCGCCAAAGGGCGCATGCCCGGCACAGCCACGGAAAATGCAGAATACCAAACGAATATACAGGGCGCCGAGGGCCGGAAGCTCCGGCTCTTTTATTCGTGCCAAAGATCAATTTTTTTTATTTTCTTTGTTGGCGTGACGGAATCGGGAATATGATAGGAGTAAGAGGTATCCCGTTCAAGAAAGCGGAAACGGGCGGGATGGAATTGGAGCAAGACGATCATGATTTTCAAATTTGAGAATAGATGCGGCTGCATAGATATTGGGCATGAGGGCGGCTGCATAGACATTTTTGTACCCGAAGCACACGAGAAGGAAGCTTTCAGGGAAAAAGATGCCGGCTTGAGTACGTTCTTTATTGAAGCGCCGAGAGCGTGCATTAAAGTTGCCGTTATTGAAGGAAGGCCCGAAGGCGAGGTTATTTTTAAAGTTTAAGGGCAGAAAGAGTTTAAAAAGGATAGCCATTTCCATTGGGTCGGGATACCGCCTGAAAGTCTTTTGACTTTTCGGCGGTATTTTTTTAAGAAGAAATGCGCCTAATGAGTCTCTATCCCCGAAAACCGTTCATTTTTACGCTTGTGCAACATAAAAATCAACAGATGCGTGAAAGGAGTGAATGCCTTTGAGGGAGTATACCGTACAGCCCGGCGATACGCTGTATTCCATCGCGCGGCTCTTCGATATGACCACCGGCCGTTTGCGCTCTCTCAACCCTGAATTAGCGGATACGGATGTCATAGCTGTCGGGCAGACGCTGCGCATTCCCCTGTACGGACTGGTCCGGCCTGTAATCGAGGTCAACGGATATATTTACCCCGATTATAACCCGCTTCAATGGAATGCCATATTCCCTTACCTTACCTATTTAAGTATATTCGGCCATGAAATCCGTCCCGGCGGCATGCTCACCGTTCCCAACAGCGAGCCGCTGATTACGGCGGCGCGGGAGGCTGGCGTTGCGCCCTTGATGGTTGTTACCAATACGGTGAATGGCGTTTACTCCGGCGAATTGCTGCACGGTATCCTGTCCAACCCACAAGCGCAGCGGACATTGATCCAAAACAGCATTGTAGCCGCGCGAACATACGGATACTATGGGGTAAATTTCGGGTTTGAGTATGTTTTGCCGGAGGATTACGTCACCTATGCCTCTTTTTTAGATCTGGCCGCCAACCAGCTGCACGCGCTCGGGCTCATTATCGTCGCCTCCATCCGTCTGGTTATTGTGATACAGAGCCCGCCTCCCCTGGCGGAGTCGCTTGCTCTGTACAGCCGCATACTCGATCGCTTTATCATCACGCCCGGAGACCTCGTCTGTATGGGAGAGCAGGCGCCCATCGATGCCCTTCAGCAAGGGCTGGATTATGTGACCCGTTACTTTTCCACTCCCAAAATACTGCTGGGCGTCCCGAACTGCTGCTACGAGTGGGACTTACCCTATCCGCCCGATAATGAATACCGCGTGCTCCCCTCGGACCAGGCGGACATGATCATTCGCATGAGCGGCGCGCTCCCCGAGATCGACCCGAATACGCAAATGACCGTCTTCCGCATTCTGGGGGACGGAACCATATCGAGCGTGATCATATGCAACTCCGCGTACAGCCTGATGACGACGGAATTGGTAAGCATCTACAACCTGGGCGGCGTCAGCTTCCGCACGCTGAATCTTTTTAACCTCGCAAGCTATCAGGTGATCAACGTCCGCAACGATATCCGCAAGGTGCTGCCGTGGAGCGACGGCTCGAACGGATGACCCGCCAAAGGTTACTTTGAAGCAGGCGC
>JAFABA010000167.1 GCA_023426265.1 Bacillota bacterium | reverse complement strand
GTGGATATTGCAGTCCATGAAGGAGAAATATTGGGCTTGGTCGGCCTGGTCGGCTCCGGCCGGTCCGAAACGGTCAACGCCATATTCGGCGCGATCGAGGGCACTTATGATGAAATGAGCATTGGCGGAAAGCCGACAAGAATCAAGGACCCGGGTGACGCTATCCGCAAGGGGCTTGCGCTGCTGAGCGAGGACCGTAAGGTCAACGGCTTTATCCCTACGCTTGATATTGCGAAAAACATCAGCCTGCCCCGCCTTGATAAGGTATCCAAGGCGGGCATTATGAAGAAGGACACTGAAAAAAAGCACGGCGAAGCATATATGAAAGCCCTGAATATCAAGGCAAACTCCGAGCGTGACATGATGACGGCCCTTTCCGGCGGCAACCAGCAGAAGGTCGTCCTTTCCAAATGGTTGATGACAGATCCCAAGGTGCTGCTGCTGGACGAACCGACACGCGGCATCGATGTAGGGGCAAAAACGCAGATTTATCAGATGATGACGCAGCTTGTCAGGCAGGGTATGGCGATCGTTATGATTTCCTCAGAACTACCCGAACTCGTTGGCATGTGCGACCGCTTCCTGCTGCTGGCCAATGGAAAGATCCGTGCCGAGCTGACGCGGAAAGAGGCCGATGAGGAGATGTTCCTGCGCATCTGCTCGGGTGCCTGATTCCTTTCATACGGGTAACGTTGAAAGGGGTATGTTGTTGCCAAAGGGCATTAACATAAAATAATAATGGAGGATCGAACACGATGAAAAAGCTACTCATTCTGGCCCTGGCGCTTATGCTTGTGCTGAGTTTTGGCGCCTGCAGTAAGCCCGGAGTCTCGGAACAGCCTGCGGCCACAGAGGCGCCCAACGTCCCTGCCGAATCGACAGCACCTGCCGAAAACGTAGCGCCCGCCCCGGAAAGCGGCGAACAACCGTATATCATTCTGGTAAACGCCCTCGTCGGCCATCCTGTCTATGAGCAACAGGCGGAAGCTGCACGTAAAGCTGCTGAAGATTACGGGGTGAAACTCGAAATCATCGGGCCAACGTTCGGGACCAGCACCATCGTGACCGATTACATCGCTGCGATGGAGAACGCCATCACGTTACAGCCAGACGCTATCATCGGAGAACCCTTTGATCCTTCTCTCTTTGAGGTGTTCTCTCGCGCCAAACAGGCCAACATCCCCATGTTCCTGACTTCTAATTTGCTGGAGAACGAGGATGACTTCATTGCCTGGATCGGCACGGATAACTACAATTACGGGATCAATGCCGCAGACATGATCGCCGAGAAAACCGGCGGCAAAGCAAACATCTGTGTGGTGATGGGTGACCTTGCCACCACGAACCAGGTCGAGCAGCGCAAAGGCCTCGAAGAGCGTATTGCCGAGAAATATCCGGATATGAAAGTTGTCAATGTGGTTGCCGATAAGAACGATCTGGCCGCTGCCATGACCGTCACCGAGGATACCCTCAATACCTATCCGGAAACGAATTGCTTTGTGATGCTGGAGTCCACCGGCGGCCCGGGCGTTGCCCAGGTTTGCGCAGAGATGAACCGCGATGATGTCCTTATTCTTGACATCGACGCCGTTGAAGCCACCATTGATAACATCAAAGCCGGCAAAGTATGGGCCACCCTGGCACAGAACTTCTACAAGCGTGGCTATGAGTCTGTCCGCATGGCTTACGAATACCTTACCGAAGGCAGCAACGCGACCTTTGCAAAACTCAACGACTCGGGTACGGTTCTGATCGATTCCAGAAATGTCGTAGCCTATGAGGAGAACCTCTGGGACGAAATCGTTTACAAGGGCACGCCTTGGCCCGCGAAATAGGTTCTTTTGTCATCGGGGCGCCGTTTCTATAGTAGCGCCCCGGTGACCCGGTTATTCCATATAAATACAACCCAGTATATGTTAGAATGGAACTATCACATTTGCAAGCGGGGTGCAAACATGGCCAAACTGCGGGATATTGCTCAAAAAACAGGATTGAATGTATCCACCGTCTCCCGGGCCTTGCGCGACGCCCCCGATATCAAACCCGCAACGATCAGCCTGGTGAAACGGACAGCCATGCAGATGGGGTATCGGATGCCCTTCCATGGCAAAAGCAGCAATACCATCGGCCTGGTCGTGCCGGAAGTCGGCAGCCATTATTATTCGGAGATGGTTGGGGCCATCGAGCGGGAATTAAAAAAGCATGGCTATTCGATGCTTGTCTGCATCGGCGGGTTCGACGTTGGGAGCATTCTCACCGCGTTTGATCAGATGATGCAGCATGATATCTGCGGCATGATCGTAAATGACTGCCTTGTTCTGGATGCCGAGGACGATTTCCAGAAACACGAGCGCATCGCGCATTCCGCACTGCCGCTGGTGCTGATTTCCGAAAATAGGGCACGCCTGCCGGTAGATGCCATTTGCATAGACACCAAGTTTGCCGTACGCCTTGCGATGGACCACCTGATTGAATTGGGGCATACGGAAATTGGTTACATCGGGGAATATACTTCGGATGTGAGATATCGGACATATCTTGAAATTTTAAGGGAGAAGGAACTCCCGATCCGTGAAAACCACATGAAGCGTGGCAAGGAGCGGTTTGAATTGGGCGGCTATCTGCGCGCCAGAGAGCTTTTGCAGGAGCCGGATATCTCAAGCATGACGGCCGTCGTTGCCTGTTACGATCAGGTGGCGCTTGGTGCGCTGAATGCCTTTTCGGAAGCGGGCATCCGGGTGCCGGAGGAGATATCAATGGTTGGGTTTGATAACATCATACTCAATGATTATCTGCCCATACAGTTAACAAGCATTATGAATCCGACTGAGCAGCTGGGCTCGTTGGCGGTCAAGTTATTGCTGGATAATATCAAGGAAAAGGAAAATCATGTGGTGCAGAATGTTTCTTTGCAGCCACGGCTGGTAGTGCGAAACTCCACCTGCACGCGTTTGTGCCTGAGTACTATTAAAGGAATGACAACATGAAAAAAATCGGATTTGTTTGCTTCGGTGAAGTGAATACGCCATTTGAGCGTCTTGAGATCAAACATGACGCGGCGATCAACACCTTGAACAACGTTTCGGGCAATGTCTACGATGCCGGTATTGTGATAGACGATGCGGCATACGCAACAGCGGATGCGGCCATAGAGAAGCTCTCTGTTGCCGACCCGGATTGCCTGATCATATGCGTAGCGGGCTGGGTACCGACTCACGCGGTTATCCGTGTGACCGACGCTTTTCGCCATCTTCCCATGCTGCTTTGGGGTCTCTGCGGCTGGATGGAAGGCGACCGCATGGTGACGACGGCCGACCAGGCCGCCACTGCCGCCATACGCCCCGCGTTTGAGGCGATGCATTACCGGTTCAAGTATCTCTATAACGTAATCGGCAAGCCGGAGCCCATAGATAAGATCGAGGCGTTCACGAACGCCGCGTATACCGCGCGCCGGTTGAGAGGCGCGCGCGTCGGAACGATGGGCTATCGCGATATGCTGCTCTATGGCACGCAGTTTGAAGGAAACAGCATGCGCGGCAAACTGGGCGTCGAGGTTGAACCCTTCGAAATGCTTGAAATGGTGCAGAACATTGAAAAGCTTGATGCGCAAAAGGTGCGTGAGGGAGTAGCGTTCGTTAAGGAAAACTGGAAGTTTGAGAAAGCATGCGACGATTCCATATTGGAAACGGGCGTAAAATATGCTTTGGCCATCGGCAAGAAAATTGAAGAGCGTGGATATAAGGCGATAACGCTCATCGATGTAGACGGGATGAAAAAACTGCTCGGCTTCCCGCCCGCTATGGTGTTTATGCTGTTGGAGCATTACTACGGCGTTCTGACAGTGCCGGAAAACGACATAATGGGAGCAGTCACGCAGCTGATTGCCTCCGGCATCACAGGACAGACGGTGCCATATCTGGAATATTATGAATTCTTTGAAAACAGCATGCTCATCGGCGTGCCGGATTTTATCCCTGCAGCGGCTACGGATGGAAACGTTCGTGTGTTGCCGACGTCCTTCGGCCTGCTGTCTGCAAGCCTACTGAATGTGTCCCGCGTCAAAACGGGCCTCGTTACCTGTATGCGGCTGGTTTACCGCGATGGGGCCTATTATATGCATCTGTATCTTGCCGATGCAAAAACGCCCAATCCATGGGAAGAATGCGGTTGGACGCCGCCTGCGCCGCAGCTGCCAAGCCTGGAGGTTATCCCGAAAGACTGTACGGTTGAGGAATTTGCACAAAAAGTTTCCAGCCAGCACGTCATCGTGTGCTATGGCGATCATCGTGAGGCGGTCCGCGACTTCTGCAAACTGATGAACATCGGTCTGCTGTAAAATACATGAATTGGAATGGGTATGAAGACGATTAAAATTGGATGGGCACAAACCAGTATTTCGGCGGACCGGCCGCTGTTGATGATTGGACAGATGTATCACCGCGTTTCGGAGTATGTACGGGATCCTATTACGGCCACTGCATTGGCTTTAGATAACGGGGAAACGCAGGCGGTATTTGTATCGGTGGATATGACGGAGTATCCGACGCATATTACAGAATTGTTGAAGGAAAAGCTTTCTGCCGTAGCGGACCTGAGATTTGAGAGTATTTCGATAGGCGCTACGCATACGCATAATTCCTCGGATTTCTACTCCGACTTTATGCGTGACGACAATGAGCATGTATTCAGCTCCGATATTTTGCCTCCCATCCATATGGGAGATGACGTGTTGCGCGGCAAGGAGGCACAAGCCTTCCTCGTTGAGCGTCTTGCGAGCGTAATCACCCGCGCCTGGCAGGGCCGGAGGGAGGGCGGTATCAGCTACGCGCATGATTATGCCGCAGTTGGCTTCAATCGCCGGCCGATATTCCATAAACCCGACGGCGCTGAAACGATTATGTACGGTGACTGCTCAAGGGACGACTTTGCCGGGTTTGAAGGTGGCGCGGACTCCTCCGTCGATATGCTGTATACGTGGGATATGGACGGTGGCTTGACGGGTGTTGCGGTGGATGTTCCCTGTCCGTCGCAGGTATTTGAACTTCACCGTTTCATTACGGCAGATTACTGGGGCTTCACCCGGGCGGCCATCCGCGAATCGCTGGGAAATGTTCATATACTTTCGCTTTGCGGCGCGGCAGGCGATATCTCTCCGCTGGATTTGGTGCGCATCAGCAAATACAACAAGCAGGCTTTGCAGGATTGGGGTGGCCAGACGAAGGAGGTCCTGCGCAACTTTGATATGACGCGCGAATGCGAAGGCATTGCCGCCCGTGTTACCGACGCTGTTGTGCGCGGATATAAAGCAGCGCGCAATTATATTGATTACACACCGGCATTTGTCCATGAAGTATTGCAGATTGACCTTCCGCTTCGGTTGGTTTCCCAAGAGGAATATGAGACGTCTTGCAAAGAAATTGAACGCATTAAACAAACGTTTTCTAAGGAACGCCCAATGGAAACGGCTGACGTTGTACGGGCTTTCGAGCCACAGGGAGATGTGCTGCGGTGGGAATTACAGCAAAAAACGAAGGTGTTTCCTTGCGTGAGTCATTTTGTCCGCATCGGAGAGATTGGGATCATGACAAACCCGTTCGAACTCTATCATGAGTACGCACAGCGTATGAAGGCGCGCGTAAAAGCGCAGCAGCTCTTCGTCGTGCAGCTTTCCAATGGCCTTGGCGGATACCTGCCCACGGAGGCAGCGGTTCATGGCGGCAGCTATAGCAGCAAGCCGGCGTCGACGATATGCGGTCCGGAGGGCGGCAATATGCTGGTAGAGAAAGCGATTGAGGTTCTGAATTCCCTGTTTTAGTTGGAGCGGCCCGTCGGATAGGATGGGCTTTGTGGTAGCTGCATGAAAGACGAGGTATTACATGCAATAACGGTGCGGCTGCAACACCGTCCGTCTTGGCAGGGCGGTTGCAGCCGCACAAAAACAGATTGTCTATGCCGGACATGAAGTTGAGCAATTCCAGTAGTCAGGATACGCAACGAATGGCACATCAGGCGCCAGATCGTCTGCATTTTAATATCTGAAGCCAATCTAACATACGCCCACAATCGATTTTGAGGAAACGACACGCAGCACGAACAATGGGACAACTTTCCCCTATGATAGCGATACGAGGAGGTATTCCATGAAAAGAATTTCGCTGGGTTTATCACTTCTTTTGGCAATCCTGATGGTTTTTGGACTTGCAACCCCGGCAATGGCCGTATTGAGTACAATGGACGGAGAGACGCTTCCGGACGTGGCGTTCCACAGCCTGTCGGATGCGGGCGGCTGGAGTTCCAACGCCGGGGCTGCGCGGTACTTTGGCGTTACTGTGGACGGCCAATCCGCAGGATACGTTATCTGGGTATCACGCACCGAAAGAATACAGATCATGACACCGAATATGCTGGTGACAACAGAAAAGTATGATGAGTTGCACGTCGAGTTTGAGATGTGGCTTAACGAAAAGGCCAACGATCCGGATCTTGCGCTGGACGGTCTGTCGCTGTATTACTCGAGTGATTTTGGCCAAACCTGGGCGGCGGATACTATCCCTGTAAGTATCGTGAACACTGGTAAACGCGCCGTATACGATTCTGCCAATCAGGGCGATGTATACAAAGTCAGCACCGGCAACCTTGCTGAGCTACTGCCCGGGACTGTTATTACGAACTTTAAGATTGTGCCGTATTCAGGCGTGGCGGCCACGGGTGGGCCCAAATTCATAAACTTCCGGGTGCTGGGGGAAGTGCCTGCATATGAGGGTACGCTCTTTGCGCTTGATGCGAACGACGTTTCGGGCTGGGCCACCAATTCCAACCGTGCGCTGATTACCAGCTATTCGTGCGCTGTGGATGGTGGCGAAGCACAGAAATATGTCACGTTCGTGGTATCCGGTCTTACCGGCCCGCTCTATGGTGCAACGCCCGACATGAGAGTCACAATGGACAAATATACCGAGGTTGCCGTGCGGTTTTCAATCTGGCGCCATGTGGGCACTGCAGGTGCGCCTGATCCGGAAATTGTGAATGCGGCGTTGTACTACTCGACTGACTTCGGTTCGACATGGTCGTCTGCGAGCATACCGCTTACGGCCACTAACACGGGTAAGACCGCTGTAATCGACGGGCTTAGCGGCTATTATGGTCCCGTGTACACATATACAACGGGCAATCTCTGTGATATTGCACCCGGGCAAATCATTACAAACTTTAAGATTGTGCCGTTTACAGCATTGACCACAGCGGGTGCGATGCGGCTCATGAATTTTACAGTAACGGCAAAGGGGGAGAACGAGATCGTTCCGGAACCCGTGGATCAGCCAACGGTACTGAACGATTCTCCCGTGATACAGGCGTTGATCGATGGCGCGAAGGCGGCCGGGGAAACCGAGGTGACGATACCTGAGGTGAATCCGCGTGACGGGAGCAACGTATGGGTCATCGGCGAAGCCATCAAACTGCCTTCAGATATGACGGTATATATAGACAACTGCACTCTGCGCCTTGCCGACGGCGTATATAGTAATATTTTCTGCAATGAAACAGCGTATAACGAAACGCTGACTGCCGCACAGGAGCAACGGAACATTAAAATAATTGGAATCGGGAATGCGGTGCTGGACGGCGGCAACCCGAATGGTTTGACCGAATCCACGGCTGAGAAGAACGGTCTTCCGCATATCATTTACAACACGCTCGTGTTCATGCGCAACGTGAACGGGCTGGAGATTCGCGATTTGAAGACCAAAGACTCACGGTGGTGGACATTTACAAACATATTCTGCCGCAACGGCCTCATTACCAACATCGACTTCAACTGCCGCAACAATGTGCCCAATCAGGATGGTGTGGACCTGCGCATTGGCTGCAGTAACTTTGTTATCAGCAACCTGACTGGAGACACGGGTGACGACAGCGTCGCGCTCACTGCGCTGCTGCATAGATTTGATACCAAGTGGATAGTAGCTGGTAAGGACACCGATATCCACGACGTACAAATCAAAAACATCAATACCCGCGTTATGGGCGGGCACCATATCGTCCGCCTGCTGATGCAGGATGGCAATAAGATTTACAATATTGATATTGACGGTGTCCACGATGCGACCATAGAAAAGGGCGGCCCCAGTGCGGCCGCGGCTGTCAAGCTCGGTGACACAGGCTATGCCACCGTTAAGCAGGCTGTGGCGGGAGATATGCACAACGTCAGCATCAAGCATGTGACGACGCGCGCTCAAATGGCCATCCGGGTGGGCACTTACGCCATAACGGATGAACATTTCACCTACTCAGATGTTGTTAATGTTGCGGGCAATCCGGTTATCGGTGGCTACTATACTCCGCCAAGTTTCCTGTAGAGGAGGAGACGCTACTTAACGTGGCGTTCCGCAGACTGTCAGATGCGGGCGGCTGGAGTTCCAATGTATGAGGCCGCCCAGCCTTTAACGCCATAGCGGGCGTTCAACCCGCCGGCAAGCTAATTGGGAGGGCACCCGTATGGTGCCCTTCCAATTAGTACTTGACGGGAAGCGGGCCAAGAGAACCATTTCCTTTCACGGTTATTCTTTTGTGTAATCAGGGAAAATGAATGAAATAGAGAAACCCAGAAATACGGAGATTTTCGAGGCTCTGTCCCCTGTGCTGGTGTGCTGGAAAGTGAGCAAGATGCCGGAAAGCCCGTTTTTTATTTGTGGCGCGTTATCGGGAACATAATCGCCGGCTCAATAGGCGTTTTTATGGGCAGGGTTGAGTGGACAGATGGATTTGCGTTTCAAAGGTTCAAAAAGTACCGTAAAAAAGTGTAACCGCCAAGAGCTTTTTTCCATAATGCTGACAGATTTTAAATAATATCCTTATTGGGACTCGATATTATTCGTTTAACCGTATATAATATGTGTGCTATGGGAGGAAATTTCATGGACTATATCTCCACAAAAGAAGCAGCAGAAAAATGGAATATCTCCGAGCGCCGTATACAAAAGCTGTGCGAAGAAGGCCGTATTCCCGGAGTGCTCCGCTTTAGCCGTGTATGGGCCATTCCCAAAGGTGCGCCAAAACCAATAGACTCTCGGAGAAAAAGTACAACTGAAAAAAGCGAGCCTGCTAAGGAGGATCGATAGCGATGCGCGATAAAATACTCGTGGTGGATGACGACCGTGAAATTGCCAATTTGGTTGAGTTATACCTACAAAATGAAAACTACATGGTATTCAAATGTTATACCGCAAAAGAAGCGTTGAAATGTATCGATAAAACCCAGTTTGACCTTGCCATATTGGATATTATGCTCCCCGGTGAAAGCGGCCTTGCGATTTGCCAAAAGATACGGGACAAGCACACTTATCCTGTTATCATGCTGACCGCAAAGGACGCGGAAGTGGACAAGATTACGGGCCTGACCCTTGGCGCGGACGATTATATTACAAAGCCTTTCCGTCCCCTGGAATTGGTCGCGCGCGTCAAGGCGCAGTTGCGAAGATACAAAAAATATAGCGGAGCGGCGGTACAGAGCGAAACTGTCATCATTCATTCCGGCCTTGTCATTGACATGAATACCCACGAATGCTATTTGAATGAAAAACCGCTGTCACTTACTCCTACCGAGTTTTCTATCCTGCGCATCCTTTGCGAAAATAAAGGGAATGTCGTGAGTTCCGAGCAGCTCTTTCATGGGATATGGGGCGACGAATATTTCAGCAAGAGCAACAACACCATCACCGTGCATATCCGGCATCTGCGCGAAAAAATGGGCGACACCGTTGATCATCCGAAATATATCAAAACGGTATGGGGGGTTGGCTATAAAATTGAAAAGTAAAGCGTTAAGGGGAAAAGTATACAGTAAGCTGATTCAGAGATTATTCTATCAGACAATTGCAGTACTGGGGGCCGCCGCCGTTCTTGTACTCGTACTGCGCGTTGTATTGAGAGGGAAAGCGGGAGACTTTCTGGTTTGGCTCATTGGAATCCTATGGCGTACGAAATCCTCAGACCTTATCTATCAGTGGTATATCAGAAACAATTTAGATATTATCATTGTGGTAACAATGATTATATTTTTCTTTATTTTGCTGCGTCTGTCATTTTCCTGGTTTGCAAAATATTTTGATCAGATTGTTACCGGCGTAGACAAGTTGGCGAAGGAAGACAATGAGACGATTGTATTGAGCCCCGAGCTTACATTCATGGAAACAAAATTGAATGAAGTAAAGGACAAGCTGAAAAAACGTACGGAACAAGCTCAGGCCGAGGAACAGCGGAAAAACGATCTTGTTGTCTATCTTGCACATGATATCAGGACCCCGCTTACTTCAGTAATTGGATATTTAAGTTTGCTTAACGAGGCCCCGGATATGCCAATGGAGCAGAAAGCAAAATATGTCGGGATAGCGCTTGAAAAGGCGTATCGCCTTGAAAAGCTAATCAGCGAGTTTTTTGAGATCACGCGCTATAACCTTCAGTATGTGCCGCTTAACAAGGAAAGCATCAACCTTTGCTATATGATGGTGCAGATTGCCGATGAAACGTATCCGCAACTTGCTGCGAACGGGAAACAAATAGAAACCGACATCAAAGAAGATATCGTCGTTTATGGGGATTCCGAGAAGCTCGCCAGAGTGTTCAACAATATTCTAAAAAACGCGGTTGCGTATAGCACCGATAACAGCGTTATCAACATAACGGCGGCAATTTCGGGCGATATGGTGTCTATCGTTTTCAAGAATGCCGGAAGCATCCCAGAAGATAAGCTCGCTGCCATATTTGAAAAGTTTTACAGGCTGGACGATGCCCGTTCTTCCGATACGGGCGGCGCGGGGCTTGGATTGGCGATTGCAAAAGAAATCATTGTTCTGCACGGCGGGCAAATTCATGCCGAGAGCGACGGCAAATACACAACGTTCACGGTAGAGCTTCCGGCCTTGCCAGATTTGGCTGATAAAAGGAGTTCCTAAAAAGCGAATATTGCTTCTTAGGAAAATCTCAAGGTCATCTCTGCTTTTTCTTAGGAAATGAACAATCCAATATTAAAAAACGGCTCGTTCTTATGCGGTAGACTTAACCGCGAGAACGAGCCGTTTTTATTTGGTTCCGAAGAGGAGGACAGGCGCTTGCCATGGGCAGAAAAAAACTGACACAGATATTCCCTTTCTTATTGCCGATCAGGGTCATGCAGCGGAAGATTTGTTTTTATGTCAAAATGCGGTTCGACGGCCGCCGCTACGCAAAAACCATCCATGAAAAGCAGTTTTCCTATCAGCTGTTTAAAACAAGCTCCGCCCTATACAACAGCGATACCGGCTTTGACATGATCTATCAGGAAAACAAGGTTTTTAACCTGAAGCTCGCGGCGAAAACGCTCAACGGCCTTTTGATAAAGCCGGGTGAAACCTTTTCCTTCTGGCAGGCGGTACGTCACGCGGACAAGCATATCCCCTATAAAGACGGATTGACCGTAACAAACGGCAAACTTGTCGCGTCGCCGGGCGGCGGCCTCTGCCAAATGAGCAATCTGCTGTTTTGGGTATTTCTGCACTCGCCGCTTGCCATTGTTGAAAGGCATACCCATAAAGTCAGGGAATTCCCCACATTGCGCAAGGATGAACCGGAGGGTGTAGACGCGACGGTCAGCGAAGGCTGGCTTGACTTGAAAGTGAAAAACGCAACCGATGTGACATTCCAGCTTGGCATTGGGTTTGACGAAGGAACCGTTTTCGGGAGCCTTTACGCGGAAAGGGAAACGGCATGCATGTATGAGATCGAGGGCAAAGACCTGTCCTACTTCCGCAAGGACGGCAAGGTTTTTGAAAAAATCTTGATTTATCGCCGCCAAATAGCTCCCGACACGCATGAAACATTATCCGAGAGCCTGTTGTATGAAAACTTATGTGAGATAGGGTATCGGCTTCCAAATGATACGCCGATAACCGGGGAAGGAGATTGATATGAATAAGCTCAAAATCGCGGTGCTGTTCGGCGGGTACTCAACGGAATATGATATTTCCCTGCAATCCGCCTATTCTGTGATTACACATCTGGATAGAAGCAAGTACGACCCGGTTCTGCTCGGCATCACCCCATCGGGCGAATGGTTCCATTTTTCCGGGGAGCTTGTAAAAATAAAGGAAAATACCTGGTATAATCCCTCCGATTGTGTTCGGGCCATTGTCTCGCCCAGCCGGGAAGCACATGGGGTGCTGGAATTTGATGCGAGCGAAATCCGTACAATCAGGCTGGACGCCGCCATGCCCGTACTTCACGGCAAAAACGGCGAGGATGGTACGGTCCAGGGGTTGTTGGAGCTTGCCGGTATCCCTATTGTCGGCTGCAACACGCTTTGTTCCGCGCTCTGTATGGACAAGGACAGGGCGCATAAAATTGCTCATGCGGCCGGCATCCGAATACCCCGCTCGTTCGTTCTTGAAAACGAAACGGACGCGGAAGCAGCTTTGGAGCAAGCGGAAGCTATCGGCTATCCCTTATTTGTCAAGCCTGTGAGAGCAGGATCTTCCTTTGGGATTACCAAAGTTTTGAATAGGGAAGAGCTGCCCGCAGCTGTCAAGCTGGCCTTTCTGCATGACGACAGGGTGATCATTGAGGAAAATATATCCGGCTTTGAAGTTGGCTGCGCTGTTTTAGGCAATGACAAGCTGATTGTGGGAGAATTGGGCGAGATTGAGCTTGCCGACGGCTTTTTTGATTATAAGGAAAAATACACGCCTAAAACGTATTCCTACTATGTTCCGGCGCGGATACCTGCGCAAAAAACTGAGGAAATCAAGGAAACCGCCAGGACGATATACAGGGCTTTGGGGTGTACAGGCTTTGCGCGGGTGGATCTGTTCTTCACGCCATCCGGTGAGATCATATTCAACGAAGTAAACACGATTCCCGGGTTTACAGCACACAGCCACTACCCGCATATGCTCAAAGCGGCCGGCATGTCATTTGAACAGATCATCGATACGTCTATCCAATTGGCGGTGGACGCATGAAAACGGTATCGCTTTCCAGGGATCTGGTGCACGCCGGACATTTGATCCTTGTGAACAGAGCTTATCCGCTTCACGAGGGGTTTTGCGAAAAACGCCTTCTTGTACCTGTCAATGAAAGAAGCAATGAAGTGCTGCTGGAGAAACGAACGGCCACCGTTCTACAAAAGCTGTTGGATGATGTATGCTGCGGGGAACAAATCATCCCGGTAAGCGGTTTTCGCTCCCAATATGAGCAGGCCCGGATTTATCAGGAATCCCTTTTTGAGAACGGCGCGGAATTCACCGAAAAATATGTGATGCCTCCGAATTGCAGCGAACATCAAAGCGGTTTTGCCATCGACCTTGCGTTGAATCAGCCGGATATCGATTTCTTGCGCCCACATTTCCCATACACGGGAATTTGCGCGACATTTCGCAGCAAGGCGGTACAGGTTGGTTTTATAGAGCGTTACCCCGAAGGGAAGGAGCGCATAACGGGTATCGCGCATGAGCCGTGGCATTTTCGCTATTTGGGAGCGCCCCATTCCCAAATGATGTACGAAATGGGCGTTACCCTTGAAGAATACCTTTTGTGGCTCAAAGAATTCCCATATGGGCGCAAGCCGTTTCGATATGCTTTTGACGGCTCGGAGATTGAGATATTTTATCTTGCGGCGGGGGAAAAGGAACCTTCGTTTGAAATAGAGGATGATTTGCCGTATACGGTATCCGGCGACAATGTGGGAGGTTTTATTGTTACTGTCTGGAGGAATGGCAAATGAACACCACTCTCAATTACGGCGGAATGGGCAGAGCGTGGATTGAGCTTGACATGAACAACCTGCGTCATAATATAAACGTCGTGCGGGGCCTCTTGCCGGATGGCTGCGGACTTATGGCCGTCGTCAAGGCGGACGCTTACGGGCATGGGGCGGTGGAGATTGCCAGGGAACTCAACGCGAACGGCATACGCGCGTTCTGCGTCGCGTCGGTTTTGGAGGGCGTGGAATTGCGCAGGCACGGCACAAAAGGTGAGATTCTAATTATGGGATATACGCACCCAAAACAGTTTTGCCTGCTCGAAGGATACCGCTTGACGCAGGCCGTCATTGACTGCGAATACGCGAAAGCATTGGACAGTTACGGCAGAAAACTCACGGTTCACATCAAGGTTGATACAGGGATGCACCGCTTGGGTGAGGGCTCGGAAAACATCGGCGGGATTTTGCGGATTTTCATGTATAAAAACCTTGTGATAAACGGAATTTACACGCATCTTTGCACAGTCGACAGCGATGGGCAAGACGACAAGGACTTTGCACAGCTGCAGATTGATCATTTTAATCGCGTCCTCTCAAAGATTGAGGAACAAGGATTCACGCTCCCCAAAGCACATGTTCAGAATAGCTACGGGATACTCAGCCGCCCCGATTTATCCTTTGATTACGCCAGAGTGGGCGTTGCCTTTTATGGCATGCTGTACACGCGCAGCGACACAGTCCGATACAATGCCGGGCTTCGCCCTGTTTTATCGGTAAAGGTGAGGGTTTGCGCGGTAAAAACACTCGCTGCCGGTGAGGCGGTGGGCTATGGGCTTGCGTTTAGGGCGTCGCATACCACGAGAATTGCGGTTCTTTCTATCGGCTACGCTGACGGAATCCCGCGGTGCCTTTCCTGCGGGATCGGCCATGTCCTGGTCAACGGGCAGAAAGCGCCTGTTGTTGGCCGTATCTGTATGGATCAGATGATGGTTGATGTTACGGGTATCGAAGGTGTAAGGCAGGGTGATATTGCGGTTATTATCGGCAGGTCCGGCAAAGCAGAGATAACCGCCTGTGAAATTGCAGAGCAAGCAGGCACAGTCTCAACCGAAGTGTTGAGCCGATTGGGCCCGAGGCTGGAACGGGTCGTTTTAGGGGCAAGCAGCATGCAGGATGAGTTTAGCTTGTAATTAGCAGGAGGATGAATCGTGGCTATTTGGAAGTCAAAGACTTGACAAAGACATATGGCAAGGACAGCACTATCGTTACGGCTTCAGGCGGCGTGAGTTTCAGCGTGGAGAAAGGGGAGTTTGTCGCGATCGTAGGCGCGTCCGGCTCAGGCAAATCAACGCTTATGCACTTGATCGGCGGTGTTGGCCACCCGACGTCGGGCAGCGTCACAGTTGGCGGCAAGGAAGTTTTTCAGCAAAACGAAAGCGAACTTGCGGTTTTTCGCCGCTGCAATATAGGTCTTATTTATCAGTTCTACAATCTCATTCCGGCGCTTACGGCGGAAGAATGTATCTATGTAACGCAAAACGTCGAAGAGTCAATTTGTGCGGCCGGTGGTGTGCCCCCGTACGGCATAGACGTCTTGGGAACTGATCTTATAAACTAGGCTGGTATGATTACCGGATTAGGGGTAAATTATATTATGTATCGGGTTCAACGTCGATCGATAAGGACATGGCGGGCGGAAAACAGCTGCAAGCCGTGCTGCCCATAAATTCAGACAACTATGCTGAACACGGAGGATATAAAAGCATGAGCAATATAGGGTTATCACCAGAGCAGCGTAAGGAATTACTAAGTACATTGAAAGCCCGCTTTGAGAAAAATATGAACCGTCATAAAGGTCTCGAATGGGCAAATGTGCAAGCAAAGCTGGAAGCTGATACCAGAAAGCTATGGTCACTCAATGAAATGGAAAGAACTGACGGCGAACCGGATGTTGTTGGTTATGATAGAGTGACGGGCGAATTTATTTTTTATGACTGTTCAGCGGAAAGTCCCAAAGGCCGCAGAAGTGTTTGTTACGACCGTGAAGCGCTGGAGTCAAGGAAAGAACATAGGCCGGACAATAATGCGATTGATATGGCTGCTTCCATGGGCATTGAAATTTTGACGGAAGAACAATACCGGGAGCTGCAGGAACTTGGAAATTTCGATATCAAAACGTCGAGCTGGGTGAAAACGCCTGTGAATATTAGAAGACTCGGCGGAGCCATCTTCTGCGATCGTCGCTACGACACTATATTTGTTTACCATAATGGAGCGGAATCCTACTATTCGGCCAGGGGGTTTAGGGGCTCGCTCCGAGTCTGAATTTTGCACGGAAATTGTCCCTCCGGCAAGGGACCTTAGATATTCACTTTGACACAGGAGCGTTGGACTTTCTGTCAAGAGCGGGGGAATCATGGGAAATACGGACAAATTTGAAATGATAGCCGGCATCTACGACACTCCTGAAAGGGCCCAAATTGCAAAGGTATCATCAAACGCAATCCGGGAATTTGTTGTTGACGCAAAAGATAAGAATGCTATTGATTTTGGATGTGGAACCGGTCTTGTTGGAATGAACTTAATAGACGAGTTCCATTCCATGCTGTTTCTGGATGCCTCGCAAAACATGATCAATCAGGTTAAGCAAAAAATATCCAATTCTAATGTGCAGAATGCAGCCACACTATGCTTTGACTTTGAAAAAGACAGTCTTTTGGATTTGCGGGCAGACTATATTTTTATGGTCCAGGTTTTACTTCATATTCAAGACGTTGCATCAGTTTTATCAAGATTGTATGAAGTTCTGAATGAAAGCGGGCATTTATTGATTATAGATTTTAATAAGAATGAAAAAATCGTTTCGGATATGGTCCATAACGGATTTGATCAACTAGAGTTGACTGATATTATGGCCCAAATAGGATACAGGGATATTCAATCTAAAACGTTTTATACCGGAAGCAAACTATTCATGGGGCACGATGCATCCTTGTTTATTCTTGATTCCCAGAAATAGAGCGATCATTCGGAAATGCGGCTTTGAGCCCTGATATCCCAAACATTAAATGATGGTAGGCGACCGAAAAGGGACAAGTACGCTTTCATTTGCGTACGTTCCTTGGCATCGGGTTAGTACCTTTCAGGTTTATTCTTCTCTCTATCTTAATTATAACATATAAAAAATTCCAAGTGCAGACTATTTGTTCCCATTTGCTGCTGCTATAATGCAATAGCATGCTCATGTGCCTTACTGGAGAGGATTATTTGCAAAGGATGTCATCAAAATTAATCAAAGAGTCGCTGAGGGAGGGAAACATATGAGCTCCTATGTGCTTGGTTTTCAGGATATTGACAAAGAAAAACTTATGGTTGTTGGAGGCAAAGGCGCAAGCCTGGGGGAACTTTCCAAGATTGAAGGAATACGTGTGCCGGACGGCTTTTGTATTTCTACGGAAGCCTTTCAAAGAATTATTAAGGAAATGCCGTCGATAAACGGTTTGTTGGAGCAGCTGTCGCTTTTAACGGTGAAAGACCGGGATAAAATCGCTCAACTGAGCGGTGAGATTCGTTTGCGTATTGAAGGGACAGCCATCCCGCAGGATATCGCGGAAGAGACTATCCGATACCTCTCTAGGCTTGGTGAAAGTGAAGCTTATGCCGTACGGTCCAGCGCAACCGCCGAGGATTTGCCTACGGCCTCCTTTGCAGGCCAGCAGGATACATATCTGAATATTATCGGAAAGGAGGCAATCCTAAAGCATATTAGCAAGTGCTGGGCGTCGTTGTTTAGCGAAAGGGCGGTAACTTACCGCATTCAAAACGGCTTCGGCCACTGCAAAATCTATCTGTCTGTGGTTGTTCAAAGGATGGTATTCCCGCAGGCGGCAGGGGTTTTGTTTACTGCCGATCCCGTCACTTCAAATAGAAAGGTGCTATCCATCGGCGCAAGCTTTGGGCTTGGCGAGGCCCTGGTTTCCGGCCTGGTGAATGCCGATCATTACAAAGTGCGTAACGGCAAGGTGATCGATAAGAAGATATCCGCCAAGAAGCTGGCTGTTTATGCCTTAGAAGACGGCGGTACGAAAGCGCAGGAGATTGAACCTGAGCGGCAGAACAGGCAAGCGCTTAAGGATGAGCAGATTGTCGAGCTTGCGCGCATGGGCAGAAGGATCGAAGAACATTTCGGCTGCCCCCAGGATATTGAATGGTGTTTGGCTGACGATGCATTTTATATTGTCCAGAGTCGGCCGATCACTACGTTATACCCCGTTCCTGAACCGAATGATGGAGAAAATCATGTTTATGTATCTGTCGGCCATCAGCAGATGATGACAGACCCCATAAAGCCATTGGGTATGTCAATATTCCGGTTGACGTCTTTTGGACCCAGGTTTGAGGCCGGCGGAAGGCTGTTTGTTGATGTCACGCCTATTCTGGTTTCACCTGACAGCAGAAAGGCTTTATTAGATACCATGGGGCAGCACGATCCGCTCATGAAAGACGCGCTCATGGCCATAGTAGAGCGGGGAGATTTCTTAGAATCCTTACCAGATAATAGAAAAGACCTAAGTTCCGGTAGAAGCAATAAGGTTGTGTCGACTGCGGGTTTTCGTACACAAATCGAAAGCGATCCCCAAATCGTTTCCGATTTGATCAGGAAAAATGAGACATCCATAGAAGAGTTGAAACAAAACATCCGAACGAAATCAGGATTGGATTTGTTTGATTTTATCCTGGAAGACATCCAGGAGTTAAAGAAGATTTTATTCGACCCGCAAAGTTCAGCCGTGTTTATGGCTGCTATGGACGCTTCGTCATGGCTCAATGAAAAAATGGCGGAGTGGTTGGGAGAAAAAAACGCAGCGGACACGCTTTCCCAATCAGTACCGAACAATATCACTTCGGAAATGGGTCTGGCGCTTTTGGATGTCGCAGATGTGATTCGCCCTTATCCGGAAGTGATTGCGTATTTGCAACAGGTAAAGAACGATAACTTTTTAAATGAACTGGTTCAGCTTGATGGCGGGCAGGAAATTCAGGACGCTATCTATGCTTACCTGAACAAATACGGAATGCGGTGCGCCGGAGAAATCGATATGACCAAGACGCGTTGGGGAGAAAAACCGACTATCCTTATCCCCATGATTCTCAGCAACATCAGAAACTTTGAGCCTGGCGCCGCCAATCGGAAGTTTGAGCAGGGGTTACAGGAAGCCTCGAATAAAGAACAGGAGTTATTGGATCGATTGAAGCAATTACCGGATGGTGAACAAAAGGCCGAAGAAACAAAGCGAATGATCAGCCTGGTCCGGAATTTCATCGGTTATCGCGAATATCCCAAATACGGCATGGTTAGCCGCTACTTCATTTATAAGCAGGTTTTGCTCAAAGAAGCAGAGCAACTCGTACAGGCGGGTGTTATTCATGAAAAAGAAGATATCTACTATCTCACGTTTGAAGATCTTCGCGAGGCCATACGCACAAATACTCCGGATCACCGGGCCATCAGCAAGCGGAAGGACGAGTACAAATTCTACGAAAAACTGACGCCCCCGCGCGTAATCACGTCTGACGGTGAAATCATTGCAGGTGCGTACAAACGGGAAGATCTCCCGGCTGGGGCGCTTGTAGGCCTGCCTGTTTCTTCCGGAGTGATAGAGGGCCGGGCGCGTATCATCTTAAACATGGAAGATGCCGATCTGGAAGCGGGGGATATCTTAGTCACCTCCTTCACCGACCCCAGCTGGACGCCGTCGTTTGTATCCATAAAGGGCCTGGTTACCGAAGTCGGCGGGTTGATGACACACGGGGCGGTGATTGCGCGTGAATATGGCCTACCGGCAGTGATCGGCGTGGAGAATGCTACCAGGCTGATCAATGACGGGCA
>JAFABA010000089.1 GCA_023426265.1 Bacillota bacterium | reverse complement strand
GCGTCAGGCGGATAACGGCATGCACCCGTTCCTTCTTCACAAGCTCCACCGCATCCCGCATGGAAACGTGCGTGCTGACATGCGTGACGGCAAGCTTTTCGCTCCAGAGCATCATGGTAACGTCCGGCCCGCCGCACAGCGCTGCGATATACTCGGTATGGCCCGTAAAATCCGCCATGGTGAGCCTGACGGCTTCCTTATTGATGGGCAGCGTCACAATGCCTGCGATCTCACCGGTAAGCGCAAGCTCCGTCGCCCGCTTCACATATGCGCAGGCGGCGCGGCCGGTTTCCCCGCTCAGTTGCCCGATCGAAATTTCATCACGCGAAAGCAGCGCCAGATCCAATACGTTCAAGTATCCTTCCCGCATTTCTACGGGCGCGCCGATGCGCAAAAGCGGCGCGTTCAGGCCCAGCGTTTCATTGCAGAGCGCAAGCGCGCTGTAATCTCCGATCACGATGATATTGTCCCGGACGTCTCCGTCTAGAAACGCCCGCAAAGCGATCTCGGGGCCCACGCCGGCGGCGTCCCCCATGGTGATACCCAATGGCCTCATGTTTCCTCCGTATCCGTTTTACTGTACCAATTCCCCCGCGGCAAAAAGCTTGACCCTGCGAAAATCCGTCCACCCCACCGGCCACAGCCGCATGGTCAGTTTATCCCGGACATGCAGCACAAGCTTGTACCCGCCCAGCTTATGCGCCAGGTGCACATGGCATACAAGCGTTTCCTCGTCGGTCAGCACGCAACGCGCCCAAGCGTCGTCCTCCGCAAAAGCCAGATATTGCGGCACCCATTTTCCCAACCCGGCATGGATGCATAGCCTACCTTCACGAAAGCGCAGATCAATGCCGATCCCATCCTCCGCCTCCGTAAAGCCGATAGAAGAAAGCCCCGCCTCGTTCGGCCCGAACGCATATGTCTTGCCGGGGAGGGCCGCAAGCAGCTTTCCCTCCTCCACGCCATCCGGCAAGGGCAGCGAAAGCTCCCGCGTGAGCGCGAGCAACCGCCCGTAGGCTTCCGGATTTTCGGGAAGCGGCTCAGATGCAACAAAGGGCGCGATCATAGACCAGAACAGGCGCAGCACCAAATCGTCGCTGCCCTCATCGTCCAGCAAATTGCCCGTTGAAACCCAGACCATATCTAAACCTGGAATCACGACGATCCATTGCCCGCCTATGCCCCGGCAGCCGTAAGCGTCGCCGCGCAGGCGCCAGAACTGATAGCCGTACCCCGTATTGCCGTCCAAATTGACTCCGTTGGAGGATGTATCCGCCTGCTTTTTTGTGGCCGCTTCCAGCCAGCCTTGGGGTACGACCTGTTTGCCGAGCCAGCGGCCCTTTTGCAGGAAAAGCTGCCCCAGCTTGGCCAAATCCCGCGTTTTGCAGTGGACGCCGCGGCTGCCGGTGTTGATGCCCATGGGGTCCTCCTGGCAGTAAGCGCCCTCGATGCCCAGCGGGTCAAACAGGCGCGGCTTGAGATACTCCATCATCTTCATGCCGGTCGTCTTTTGTACAAGCGCGCAGAGCGTGTGAGTCGCCATGGAATCGTAGCGAAATACGGTTCCCGGCGGGCAGGGCGGCGGCGTCATGAGAAACGTTTTTACCCAGTCCGGGCCGGTGCGGTCGGTGGCTGTCGGATGGCCGCTGCGCATGGTGAGCAGGTGCTCCACGGTGATTTCTTTCGTAAAACCGTCCACGGGAAAATCTATCTTTTCTGAAAATAGGTCCACGATCTTATCCGTAAGGCGGAACCTTCCCTCCTCCATGCAAAAGCCTACCGCAAGGGAGGTGATGCTCTTGCTCACTGAATAAACGATGTGCCGCTCCCCGGACGTATGGGGCGACCAATAGCCCTCCGTGATCAGATCGCCGTGACGCAGCAGCAGAAAGCTGTGCAGCGGCATTTTGAGCGTTGCGATTTCCCGGTAGAACCGCTCCAGCGCATCGCTGGGGATGCCGGCCGATTCTGGCGTAACGGCGTGAAAAATGGATCCTTGCATAAAAATCCCCCTGTCCGATGTATGGAAGCAACACTGCAACGCCTCTATTGTAGCGCAAGCCAAAAGGAAAACAAATATCTTTTTCATGCGGCATTTGTGATATCGGCTGGGTTCTAAAAAGTATTATCCGGGCTTCCGTTTAAAACGCCGCCATATTCCAAAACTAAAGCGAACGGTTTTGTTAAGAGTTGTATCAGGGCGAAAAATGAGGGCAAGAGAATGTCGGCAAACGAAAAAATACCGGTTGATAAATGTCTGGACAGCACCATCGCGTTGATGAAAGAAGGATATCTGTTTATCAAAAACAGAACGGACCGTTACCGGTCCGAACTGTTTGAAGCGCGCCTGCTGGGGCAAAAAATGATCTGCATAAGCGGAGAAGAGGCGTCCAAGCTGTTTTACGATCCCGAGCTGTTTGTCCGGAAAGGCGCCGCGCCTATGCGGGTACAAAAAACGCTGTTCGGCGTGAATGCGATCCAGACAATGGACCAACACGATCATATTCACCGAAAGTTTCTTTTTTTATCCCTCACGGATGAGCCGCAGCAAAACAGGCTGGCCGATCTTATAGACGAACAATGGAACGCTTCCCTTCTACGATGGGAACGCAAAGGACAGATTATACTTTTTGAAGAAGCCAAAGAAGTCCTGTGCCGCGCGGCGTGCCGGTGGGCCAAAGTGCCATTGCCGGATTCGGAAGCAAAGCAGAGAGCAGACGGCTTTGCTTCTATGGTCTATGCGTTTGGAGCGGTCGGGCCGAAGCACTGGAAAGGCAGAGCAGCGAGAACCAGAGCGGAAAAGTGGATAAAAGGGACCATCGAGGACGTAAGGGCCGGCAGGCTTCACCCCGGGGAAGGAGCCGCCCTGTATGAAATGGCTTTTCACAAGGATATCAACGGCCACCTGCTCACGCCTGAAATGGCGGCAATCGAACTGATCAACGTCATACGCCCCATCGTTGCGATCTCCACATTCATTACATTTGCGGCGCTCGCATTGCATATGTGGCCTGACAATAAAGAAAAACTCCTTGCCAATAGCGCTTTCCTTGAACCGTTCGCGCAGGAAGTGCGGAGATTTTACCCATTTGGGCCCTTCGTGGGCGCCAGGGTGAAAAAAAACTTTACCTGGAAAGAATGCGAGTTTAAAGAGAGAACGCTCGTATTGCTTGATCTGTATGGCACCAATCATGACGCCAGGCTATGGGAGCATCCCAACGAATTCCGGCCTGAACGCTTTCTGGAGCAGAATGGAAGCCTATATACCTTCATTCCCCAGGGCGGCGGGGATTCCCGCACGGGGCACCGCTGCCCGGGGGAAGGGATTACCGTTAAGGCGATGGAGGCGAGCTTACGTTTCCTCCTTCATACGATCGAGTACGATGTACCGAAGCAGGACTTAAGCTACAGCCTTGCAAAAATGCCTACTCTGCCATGCAGCGGGTTCATCATGAGCAACATCAAACGAAAATAGCGCACGTTCAGCGCCTCCCACAAACCGGATTCGGACGCTAACGAATAGCCTCATAGAGCGCGCCAAACAATGTGCCGTCGGCGCTTTGGGACAATTCCCAGATCGCCGCGCCGCCCAGCCCGGTATCCTTGATATACTCTCCTTTCGCGGAGACCGACTCTACGTCGTCATACGAAATAAATGTGGAGCCGTCAAACAGCCAAGGCACCAGCGCATCGGGGTGCTCATATTGCGTATACGCCGGGTTATCAAGGTAATCGGATGCGATCTCATCGTACGGGATGGACGAACCTGAGGTAAAGCGCTGATAAAGCCCGCGGTTTAAATTTGTAACCCCATCGAACTTTATGCCATAGAACGGGATACCCATAATGAGTTTGGTTTTCGGAAATCCTTCGTCGGTCCACAGCTTTACCGCAGCGTTGCAGCTCCATTTATACTGCGGCGTATTTTCGGAAGGCGTATATAATGGCGCGTTAAAATCGGTAAAGCTGCCCGGCCACGGGCCGTGCATGTCGTATGTCATGACCGTGGCAAAATCCACATAGCCGGCGAGCTTTTTGAGTTCGGTATTTTGGGCGTAGAACGCGCCCGAAGCGCCTGCGAACGAGAGCAGGTAATGCCGCCCGTCCAGTGCGCCCTGCGCGTCCAGCTTTTCGCGGAGTTTTTTCATCAATAAAGTGAAATTCGTTTTATCTTCCGGCCTTATGACGTTCTCGGGAAGCCCGCCGCCCACCGGATACTCCCAGTCGATATCCACGCCGTCAAAGCCATGCTGCGTGATAAACGCCACCACGCTATTTGCAAATGCCGTGCGGCGCGCGTCCGTCAGCGCGGCGTCCGAAAACCTCTGAGACCATGTCCATCCGCCGACAGAAATGAGAGTCTTCAATTCCGGCCGCTGCCGCTTTAGCTTCCTCAGCTTTTCAAAGTTCACGGGGTCTGTTGCCGGGTCGCCCATCTTAATTTTATAGTCCGTACCGATATTGGCAAACGCATAGTTGACATGCGTTACACCTTCCGGTATCCGATCCGGCGTATACCCCGAATGCGCGGCCCAGGACGCGTAATATCCTAATATGATCTTGCCTCCGGCAGGCGCGGGCGCCGGGGTTGGCGTGGGTATCGGAGCCGGTGTGGGCGTTGGGATCGGTGCCGGCGTGGGCGCCGATGTCACGGAAAGATAGCTTGCGCTTACATAACCGGTTTTGCCACCATACTCGATCGCATAAAACGAACCGGACTTGCCCTTTACGGGATAAACCGCGCCTTTTAAAGCAACGCCCAGCTTGGAATAGCTGGTACTTGGCCCGCTGCGGACGTTGACCGACGTGGTGCAGTTCACGATTTTCCCCGTTTGGCTGCCCGGCGCCGGGCTTGCGGGGACTCCTGACGATACCTTTAAATAATCGGCGGATATGTATCCTGTGGAGCCTTTATAGTCGATTTTGTACCAGGAGCCGGATTTTCCAAGCACTTGATAAAACGCGCCTTTTAATGCGACCCCCAGCTTTGCATAGCCGGTGCCGGGCCCTTTGCGCACGTTTACCGAGGTGCTGCAGTTTATAATGGTTCCCGTTTGAGCGGAGGAGTTGTTTTGTTCCGGCGGCTGGACGGCTTCTAAGCGGATATAGTCCCCGTGCACATACGCCGCGGCCCCCTGGAAACGAATCTGAACCCAATCTCCCGATTGCCCGAGAACAGGGTATAGCGCGTTTTTGGGTGCGACGCCCACTTTTACATAATTGGTGCCGGGGCCTTTGCGCACATTGACGTTATTCGTGCAGTTCACGATTCGGCCTGTGACGGATTCCTCTGCCAGCGCCGTATGCCCTGAGAAAAGAAGCACTGCCATAACGGCGGCAATCAGTATGGAACATATCGCTTTTCGCTTGTACAAAATTCCCTCCAAATAATTGGGCAGCCAGCACCCCAGAATGCGACTATGCATCGGCAACTATAAGTATACAGAAATTGATTGGTATAAATAAAATGTAACTTCCACCGCAATATCCAATGAAATCCGGAAATATGAACGAATTCTTCCGGATTGGCGCATCAAGTGCAAGAAAAAGAAGTTCCTCCTGATTGCAGAAGGGACTTCTCTTTTTTCTGTCTTTCAATCTTATAAATGAGCAGCGTATTCTCTTCGGTTTACAGCCCGAATCCCATCTCAAACAGCAGGTCGGGATTGTCCTTGCCGATATCATCCACGGATTTATACCACGGCATGGGAAGCCTGCCTGTAAACGGGGTAGCGCCCACAAGCAATGATACCACGCCGTCCCCTTCCGTCCCGGGCAAGTAGCACATGACCACGCTGTCCCAGTCGTTTATGAATTCGTTTATCAGCACGTTTCGCCCCGCTACGATCAGCGTTACCGTCGGTTTATTCAGGCTCTGCGCTTCAAAAATCGCTTCGGAATTTTTATCAAGCGCCAGGCCGCCTGTAATGGAAAGATCGGCGGTATCGCCTTCATACTCGGCGTATGGCCTCTCCCCAAGTGTTAGCAGCACGACGTCCGCTTCGCTTGCGCGGCTTTCATCCGTAATGATCTCCAGGCCGTATTGATCCGCGCAATTCATAAGCCCTTCCAGTATGGATGTGCCGGGCGTGAGATCCTGATCGGCAATTCCCTGCCAGCTCAACGTCCACCCGCCGCACTGCACGCCGATATTATCCGCGGCGGGACCCAAGACAAATATTTTCTGTCCCGGCTGAAACGGGAGCAGCCCATTCTCGTTTTTTAACAGTACCTGGGACTTTTCCACCAGCTTTTTCGCAAGCGCGCGGCCTTCCCCGCTGCCCAGTTCATCCACCGCGATGGGCGTGTGATCGAGGAACGGGTCCTCAAACAGCCCCATATCGAACTTAACGGTCAATATGCGGGATACGGCGTCGTCCACTCTTTCCTGCGGAATTGCGCCGCTTTCTACGCCGCTGATGATAGCTTCGGCCGCTTCTTTATAACGGTTGGGCTCCATAAGCATATCGACGCCAGCATTGATTGCCGCCGCTAAGCGCGCCTCAAACGTCGGCGCGTTCACTCCGTTTGTACCTTCCCAGTCGGTTACGACAAATCCCTGAAACCCAAGCTCAGTCTTCAGAACATCGGTGATCAGATATTTGTGTTCATGCATCTTCAGGCCGTTATATGAGCTGAACGATACCATCACGCATTTTACGCCGTCCTCGACAAGCCGCACATAGGGCGCAAGATGCAGCAATCTAAACTGCTGCTCCTCCATCGCGACGTCGCCGCGATCTATCAGGTTGCCACCTTCGCCTGTGCCGTAACGCGCGCCGCCGTCCCCCGCGTAATGCTTGGCGGTGGCAAGAACTTTGCCGCTTTGCTGCCCCTTTAAATAAGCCGAGGCAAGCTCGCTTACAAGTTCCGGGTCGCTTGAAAAACTTTCGTATGTGCGCCCCCATCTCGGGTCCTGCGCGACCGCCACGCAGGGCGCAAAATTCCACAGAACCCCGGTCATTTTTATTTCTTCGGCCACATAGGCGCCCATCTGCTCCGTCAGTTCTTTGTCATTGGCGGCGCCCACGCCGATATTATGCGGGAATATCACCGCGCCATAAACGGTGTTGTGGCCGTGGACCGCATCAACCCCGTACAGAAACGGTATTTTGATGTTTCTGGAGAGCGCCGCCTTTTGAAAAGCGTCGATCGCTTTGTTCCAGTGCTCCACAGTGTTTTTATTATCCGGCACCGAACCGCCGCCGCTCAATACGGAGCCCAGGCCCAGGCCGGCCATATCTTTTTCGCTTACAGGAAACTGTTCCCCCTGGACCATCTGGCCCGCTTTGTCCGCAAGGCTCATTCTGGAAAGCAAATCGGCGACGCGCTGTTCCGTGCTGTAAGACGAGTCCAGATAAATTTCTGCAGATTGCGCCGTTCCTTCCCCATTCGTCTGTGTATTGGCGGAAGGCGTGGAGATTGGTGCACACGCCGTAAACGTAAACAATAACAGCCCGAAAAGCAGCGCGGAAAAGATCTTTTTCATCTCCACTCCTCCTCAATAACTGGAAATTACATCCATTTAAAGGTATCGTCTCAAAAGACAAATGTCAATTGTTTATACATCGAAACTTATCGAAACAAATGGCTTTTAAATGGAACCCGGAATTCTTATTGCCTCGCTCCTGACTTTAAATTATAAAAAGCAAAAAAGCCCGGAAAACCGGGCTTTTTCATCATGCCAGGGATATGGATATTTATCAGTGCGATGGGCCGGGACTCACCAACCCGCCTTTTGGGCAATCTCCCGAACGACCGCCGACCATCCAGCCGGGCGATCCATAAACGAGCCGTGATGCCCCGGAAACACAACCAGTTCGCATGAAAGCTTTTCCGCCATGATCCGCCCGCTATTTGCGTACCATGCGCTGCGCTTCAGCCCGTACCGGCTGCAACCAATATAGAACTTCGCCCCGCCAGCCTTTGCCGCTTCAAAGTCCGGCTCATACCCTGTGACGGGCAGCAGCTCGTTTAACAAAAGCACGTCGTTTGCGTCCGCCGAGCTTATTCTCGGAGGTTCGTTTTCCAGGCGCTCCTGCTTCATGAATACCCGTATCTTTATCGTGGCCCAAAGCAGAGGATACGTCGGCAGCTCAACACCAAAGAAAAACTTCTTCGCCCCCGCCGGAGAGCCCTTTTCCTTTGCGAGTTCGTTGCATGAAACAAAGAACTCCCTCCATTTCCCTGCTTCCGGCAGCACCGAAGGAATCGGAGCCTCGTGGATAACGGCCGCATGGACACGTTCCGGAAAGGCCGTGGCCATATCCAAGGCGATAACCGCGCCGCTGCTGTTGCCAATGACAAGAGCCTCTGTTATTCCCAATTCATCTAAGACAGCCACGGCGTCACGGCTTTGCTGGCGTATACTGAAATCATTGGGAAAATGCCTTGTGCTCCTTGCGTTCGCCCTTCGGTCATAGGTGATTACTTGATAAGAATTTGCCAGGATATTCGCTATCGGCAAGTAGTCATCGCCATTGCCGCCTCCGGGCGCTATGAAGAGGATCGGCTTGCCTTCCCCGCGGACCTTGTAATAAAGTTCATCGCCCTCGGTGGATATGATTCCCGATTGAATTTTCATATCGTATTCCTCCCGATCCCTTCCCGGATGATTTGAATGGCCGCTTCCATCTTCCTGATATAGGCTTCGCCGTCCATATCGGCTTCAAAGAACAGCTCCTTTGACAGGGTATAGAGCATGTCGATAATAAGCGAACAGTCGGCGTCTTCCCTGATGATTCTCCGCTGTTTATCACGTTCGAACAGTTGGAGTACGTTCCGCCTTTGCGCGCCGGACAGCTCGAAAAATTGCCTGACAAACGGCGTATTGTCCCTGGACTGCAAAAGGGTGATCTGCACATATTCCGGTTTTTGCTTGTTCAGAACGGTCGTTGCGTACACTTTTTCCATAAAGAGCGACAATGCATCCGCCTCCCGGCTGGCCTCCCGCCGGGTCTCTATGATATTTTCTATCTCAGCAAAAATCTCCCCTATTACATACGAAAACAAATCCTCTTTCCCGTCAAAATACTGGTAGAAGCTTCCTCTTGGAATTTGCGCCGCTTTGACGATACGGTTAATGGAGGACTCGCCGAACATATGCATCGAGAACTCCCTCACGGCGGCATCAAATACCGCTTTTCGTTTTGGTTCGGGCAGATTAAAAAAAGTATCCTTGGGCATCCAAGCACCTCCTGACAGGAGGAGTATACCATAGCAAATGCAATATGACAATCCCGTCACATGACATATATGTCATATAAATAAAATCATCCGGAGGCAGAGCGCATATGGCGGCACTACATAACCGGTAAACACTTCAGTCTTTTGTAAATGAAATGATTGTATTATAATGAAAAATGAACAAGCGTTGCATTCCCATTTCTTCGTTTACGGACCACTTGATAAAACTAAAGGAGATATCTTGATGAATTTCGCCAAATTGGATAAGATCGTTCGGGAGCAGGAGGCCTTGCTTCGGTTTGATCGCTTCAACAGTCAGGATGCGTGGGATCTGGGCAAGCTCATGGTGGAAGAAGCTATAGCGGAAAATATAGATATCGCCATCTGCATTCGCAAATTGAACGGTTACATCCTGTTCCAATACGGATCGGACGGCACCAGCTTGAATAACCAGGCATGGATGCAGCGCAAATTCAATACGGTTGCACATACCGAACGGAGTTCGCTGGGCATGTACATATCATCCAAAATTACGGGAGAAGACGTGTCCGTCCACGGGTTGGACAGCAAGACCTATGTCTTTTGCGGCGGAGGCTTCCCCGTTTACGTACGGGGCGTCGGTACAGTCGCGGCGGTAACGGTATCCAATTTGCCACATGTGGAGGATCACGGGTTTCTCACGAACTGTCTTGCCAAATATCTGAACCAAGACAATGTACCCGTGATTGACCCGGCAGAAGTGGATTGAACCCCGCTCACATAAATTTCCGCCGTGATCAACGGTTCCCAACCTGCCTTTGCGGGCGGGTTTTTGTTTATTGATAAGCCTATTAAAATGGCAAATCTTCTTCTTCGCTTATGTCCGAAAAATCGGGCAATGGAGCTTCGATATACTTGGAAAAATGTTTATTTAGATAGTGTTTATCTCTTGGACAATTTCATTAACATGTTGGAGCAAATTTGTTATCGCTGTTGTATGACTGCCTTT
>JAFABA010000087.1 GCA_023426265.1 Bacillota bacterium | reverse complement strand
CGCTCGAATATGCCACGCAATTTTCCGTGGACTATTACGAGGGCGGCTATAAGCTCATTTGCCTGTCGGACGGCAGCCGGTTTTTGACCGTGCCGGAGGGCGCGGGAATTCCCGAAGGCCTCGACGCGGATATCACGGTTCTGTGCCAACCCATCCAGGATATTTACCTCGTAGCCACCTCGGCCATGTGCCTGTTTGACGCGCTGAATTCGCTTGGTGCCATCAGCCTTTCCGGCACGAAGGCGAAGGATTGGTACAGCGTAAATGCGCGTGCGGCCATGGGGCGGGGCAGCATCCTCTATGCGGGCAAGTACAGCGAGCCGGATTATGAGCTTATCCTATCGAGCGGCTGTTCTCTAGCTGTCGAATCCACCATGATCTCCCACGCGCCGGAGGTCAAGGAGAAGCTTGAGGACCTTGGTATTCCCGTGTTAATCGATCAATCGAGCCTTGAAAAGCACCCCCTGGGCAGGACGGAATGGCTCAAGCTCTATGCCGCGCTCCTTAATAAAGAAGGCGAGGCCGAAAGCCTGTTTGACGATCAGGTCAAATTCCTGGGCGAGGCCGCAAGCAAGGAGAATACGGGCAAGACCATGGCGTTTTTCTACATCAGCACGTCGGGCTACGCGGTAGCACGGAAGTCCGGCGACTATGTCACGAAGATGATAGAGCTTGCGGGCGGCAACTATATCTTTAATGACCTCGGCAATCCCGAAACCGCCACCTCCACGGTCACGCTGGAAATGGAGAAGTTCTACGCGACCGCCAGGGATGCGGATTTCATCATCTACAACAGCACCATCGGCGGCGAACTACAAAGCCTCGGCGAGTTGGTCGCAAAAAACGGGCTTTTGAAGGACTTTAAGGCCGTGCAGAACGGGAACGTTTGGTGTACGAATAAAAACCTGTTTCAGGAAACGACGCAGCTCGGGCGGATGATATTGGACATCAACCGTATGCTTACAAACAACGATCCCGCGCTCACGAGGCTCGATTTCCTGTATAAGCTCCAATAGAATTCAATAGAGAAAGGAACGGCATGGAAGGCACCGAAGAAAAGCGGCGCGCAAGGTTTTGGATCGTTTTGTTTGCGCTGCTCGCCGCGTTTTTCATTTTAATATGCCTCAATGTGACGTTGGGCAGTGTGCATGCGCCCGTTTCAGATACACTCCGCATCCTGTTCGGGCGCGGCGGCGATGCACTTTACAGCGACGTCATTTATAAAATACGGCTCCCGCGCATGCTTGAGGGCGTCCTTTTGGGCGGCGCGCTCGCGCTTTCGGGCTTTTTGCTGCAAACGTTTTTCAACAATCCCATCGCGGGGCCGTATGTGCTTGGCATTTCCTCCGGCGCGAAGCTGACGGTGGCCCTCGTGATGGTGCTAATACTTGGCGCGGGCAGAAGTGTAAGCTCCGTGGCGCTCATCGGGGCGGCCTTCGTGGGCGCGATGCTTTCCATGGGCTTTGTGCTTTTGCTTTCGCAGAGGATTCGCCGCTCGGCCATGCTCATCGTCAGCGGCGTGATGCTCGGCTACATCTTCGCTGCCATCACGGATTTTATCGTCACATTCGCGGACGACGCGAGCATCGTGAATCTGCACAACTGGTCGCGCGGCAGCTTCTCCGGCGTTTCGTGGGACGACGTAGGGGTGATGGCCGCGATTGTTCTCACCACCTCGCTTCTCGTGTTTTTCCTTTCCAAGCCCATCGGCGCGTATCAGCTTGGGGAAAGCTACGCCAAGAGCATGGGCGTGAATGTGAAAGCGTTCCGCGTGGCGCTGGTTTTGCTTTCGAGCGTGCTTTCCGCCTGCGTGACCGCTTTCGCGGGGCCGATCTCCTTTGTGGGCATCGCCGTACCGCATCTTGTGAAGGCGCTTTTGAAAACCTCCCGCCCGCTCCTTGTGATACCCGTATGCTTTCTGGGCGGTGCAATATTCTGCCTTGTCTGCGACCTGATCGCGCGGACGCTGTTTTCCCCGCTGGAGCTTAGCATCAGCTCCGTGACGGCGGTGTTCGGCGCGCCTGTCGTCATCGCCGTGATGCTCAAAAAGCGTGCGAGGGATTGAACATGGATTACTTCTTTTCCACCAGGCAGCTGACCGTGGGCTACAACGGCAAGCCGCTCATCAAGGATATCGAGATGCGGCTTCAAAAAGGCCGCATTTTAACGCTCATCGGTCCCAACGGCTCGGGCAAGTCCACGATTTTACGAAGCATCACCAAGCACCTCAAAAGCATCGCCGGTACGGTGTACATCGGCGGGCGCTCCATTATGGATATGAATGACCGGGACCTTTCCTATCGCATATCCGTGGTGCTGACCGAAAGGCTCCGCACGGAGCTTATGACGTGCGAGGAGATCGTGGAAGCGGGACGCTACCCCTATACGGGCCCGCTTGGCATACTCTCCGATGCGGACAGGGCCGCGGTGCGCGAAGCTATGGCGCTCGTGAACGTGACCGACCTAAAAGACCGCGACTTTATGCAGATCAGCGACGGGCAGCGCCAGCGGGTGCTGCTTGCGCGGGCCATTTGCCAGCAGCCCGAGATCATCGTGCTGGATGAGCCTACCTCCTATTTGGATATCCGATACGAATTGGAGCTTCTTGACATCCTGCGGGATATGGCGCGACGCGGTATCGCGGTGATAGTATCCCTCCACGATCTAAGCTTGGCGCAGCGCGTTTCGGACGATGTGCTGTGCGTCAAGGGCGAGTACATTTCCCACTACGGCAGCGCGAGGGAGATTTTCCGGCGTGACCTCATCCACGAGCTTTACGGCCTTGCGGACGGCAGCTATAACCCGCTTTTTGGAAGCGTGGAGATGAAACGGCCCGCGGGCGAGCCGCGCCTGTTCGTGATCGCAGGCGGCGGCACGGGAGTCGAAGTCTACAGGACGCTGCAAAAAAAGCGCGTCCCCTTCATCACGGGCATCCTCCACGAGAATGACGTTGACTATCAGGTGGCGCGCGACCTCGCAAGCGAGGTTATAAGCGAACGCAGCTTCCATGCCATTTCGGACGCCGCCTATGCGCACGCGCTCGAAAAGCTCCGCGCCTGCGGCGCGGTGCTAAGCTGCCTCACCGAATACGGCGAAACCAACCTGAAGAACCGCGCGCTTTACGAGGAAGCAAAGGCAATGGGATGCAAGTCGGTTGGGAATGTGGATGAGCTGTAAGAAGCGGAAAAATGAGGGCAGAAAACAAGTATCCAATTATTTACGCTGCATCTCTATCTCTAGCTGCGCGCCTTCCCCCTATCCACGACCTTCTGCCATATCTGTTTTCAATCTCTCTTGTGAGCTTTAAATGCCGTCCCATTTAATTATTTTATTCAGCTATTAATTATCGTTTGAAAGTTTACGTTTCTCCAACTTTACCACCGTCTCCACATGCCTTGAGGATACAAAAGATGCCGGACCCCTCTGGTATCCCCTTAGCGGGGAGTTTGTCGTGCCAAGAATTTATTGTCGAGCTATACTAACTATGCTCTTTTTTTGTTAAATAATCGGCCGAATAAACACAGCTTAGCTATTTTGTTTCAATACCTCCAGGATTTTGATTTCGTGCAAGAAATAAGGAGCACGTGTTCAGCGCCGAAAAAAGGAGAATGCCCAGCATGCAGCACGCAAACAGCAATACATCCGCCGCCCGGTATTGCAGCAGCCATTGCAACTTCGCTTCAAAGTCCGCAAACTGCCCCGCGGTTAACGGCGCTATACTCTGCCAGCCCAGCACGTACCGCAATACGGCCAGAGAAGCAAGCATCGCCCCAATCAAAAATCCAACCTGTAAAAGCAGGGCGCCCAATGCCATGAACAGCTCCTTTGCCATCAGCCTGGCAGCCTCCCAAAAGTAATAGTCCCGCAACAGGATCTGGAAGCGCTTGTACAGCCGCAAGCACCAGCGGCCCAGCTTCACGATTGCCAGCACCAGTACTCCAATCAGAAAAACAAGCGCCGCCACATAGAATCTCTCAAGGAAAGCATGGGCATTGCGTTCGAGGTTGATGAATGCATAATTGTTCTCATGAATGCCGATTTCCTTTAAGGCATTTACAACATAGGCCTGCGTGAAATTCTGATCGTCCATTTTCGCCATTAACGTCTCGGCGTCGCCATCCGTAAAATATGCCGGTACGTAGACGTTCGCGGTATCCTCGTCCTGATCCTGAATGACGCCAGCCACAGTGAAGCGCTCGTTATTCAGCCTGAATTCCACTCCGCAGATATCGATGCTTCCGAACAATTGGTAGGCGGCAGACTCATTCAGTACTGCGAACCTGCTGTACGCATCTTGCGCGGCCTCAGTGAAGAACCCGCCGCTGGACATTACATAGTTCATCACATATGGATACGCATAATTCGTGCCAATCATGGCGACGGTGCCGCGCCTGTGTTCCGTTTGCGCGGCCGCCGTTT
>JAFABA010000084.1 GCA_023426265.1 Bacillota bacterium | reverse complement strand
GTGGAATGCACGATCCTGCCGCCGCCCAGATGCATGGCGACATGGCCTTTAAAGAATATGAGGTCCCCCTCTTTTATTTCTTCAACGGAAATCTTACGCATGGCAAAGCCCTCGCGGATGTCGGCATCCCGGTAGATGAGGATACCGTTGAGCAGATAAGCCATGGAGGTCAGGCCCGAACAGTCGATGCCCTGGGGTGTTTTGCCTCCCCAGCGGTACTGCGTGCCCAAATAGGAAAGCGCTGTGTCCATGAGCCGCCAGCGAAGCGCAGGTTCATCCTCCCTGGACCACGCCGTAACATATTCGCCTAAGAAACTCTCCCTGGTGTACCCTTCGTGCCCGTCCGCCAGCGCCACACGGACCCACCCGTCCTCGTTGGCCTCGGAACGGACAGCCAATACCGCCCCCCGCGTCAGGCTCAAAAGCAGAAAGCTCTGCACCCTTGGGGTGGAAAGCACGTCCGCCTGCGCCTTTAAAACGACCTTCTTGGGCAGCCCCTCCCAACGCACAGCATACGAGCTTCCGATAACCAGATGCTCAAGCTTTGCGTAGCCTTCATAGTTGTAATGCGTGCGCACCCTCGCCCAGCCGTTGGATACGGTTTCGAGCACCTCCACCACCATACCGTGCAGCGCCTCGTCCGCAAGCTCGCACTGCAAAGTGGGGGCCTTCATCAGCGGCGCGATCGGCTCAATAACAACCGCGGTATTTTCCATACAATCACCCCTTATAATACTCGTAAACAGCCTTGGAAAGCCTGCCGACCAAACGGCGGGCATACGTTTCGTCGTCCGGTGCGCCGGTGAGGAATATGCCAAGGTAGTACCGGAGGTTCGGTAAATAAAAAACACCTGCGTCGTGCGCGACTCTGTCGTGCCCGAGGTCGGGGTCCAACCCGCCGGTCTTGTGCGCCACTTCGATATCGTCCGCGATGTACCGCAGGAACATGTTCGTGCTGCGCTGCCGCTTTAAGATACCGAGCGCGAACGCGCAAAGCTCCGGCGCAAGAATTGTTTCGCGGTGTAATGCCTCATAACACAGCGCCATATCGCAGGCTGTGGTCAGGTTGTTGCGCCCGGCTTTGAGCGCCTCAAAATCCAGCATTTTGCGGCCGAGAACGGTTGAGCGCATACCCAACAAATGTATCATATCATTGATCGCGTCAAACCCCAATGTCCCGATCAGCACATTGGTGGAGGTATTGTCGCTTTCGACGATCATCCAATAGATGAGTTCTTTTAGAGGGCAGTCGCAGGGGCCGTATTCGAATACTTCGGTATCGTCGAGAATTTCATATTCATTTATCGGAATAAGCTGTTCGAGCGTCAGCGCCCCGCGCCTCACCTGTTCCAATGCCGCCAGCATAATGGGCACTTTGATGGTGGACGCGGAGGACACGGCTTCGTTTTCGCGGTAAGCGTACAGCGTCTCGCCCGTATCCATGTCTTTCGCAAGCAGCGAGACATCGGCGTCGGCCGCTGCAATCTCCCGCGCTATATACGCATTTAGTTCTTTTTTGTTCATCGTTCCCTCAATCCAGCACCGTCAGAGTCCGTGCATCGGCGTCCAGCAAAACTTTTTCTCCAAGCGGCAGCGACATGGTGGGCAGGATGTGCCCGCACTGCAGGCCTTTTAATACGGGGATATTGAGCGGCACCAAAAGCTCCTCAAATATCTCATCCAGCGTAAGCGACTCTTCCGGGTTTTCCGCCACGCAGTCCGTAAACGCGCCGAGTATGATACCCGCGCAGCTTTGAAGCTTCCCGGCGTTTACGAGCTGGGTGAGCATGGCGTCCAGCTTCCGGGGCCTCTCATCCACATCCTCAAGGAACAGCACCTTTCCCTCGGTATCGAGTTCCCACGGCGTGCCCACGGCGGAAGCGATGAGCGAAAGATTGCCCCCCGCCAGCGTTCCAACGCAGGAGCCGGCTTGTACCGTTTCGAGCGGAACGCCCACGGGATTTTCAAGCTGCCCGAAGCGCCTGCCGAACAGGCAGCGCTCCAGGTACCACATGGTGTAGGCGTCAAGCTCGGTATAAAGTTCCGTGGAGGGCATCGGCGTGTGATAGGTTACAAAGCCGCAGAGGCGGTTGAGCGCCGTATGCAGCGCGGTCACGTCGCTGTAGCCGCCGAAGTACTTAGGTCTACAGGCGATGGCCTGAAAATCCAGCAATTTTAAAATGCGCGCGGCGCCATATCCTCCTCGGATGCAGAGGATGCCGTCGATATGATCGTCCGCGAATGCGGACATCAAATCTGCCGTCCGCTGCGCGTCGTTTCCCGCGAGGTATCCGTGGCGCAGGACGCAGCTTGGATAGACAACGGGCTCAAGGCCGATGGCCCGCACGCTTTCTATGGCAGGCTCCAGCCTTTCGGGCGGCACAGGGCTGGACGCACAAAGAAGCGCGACGCGCGCGCCGGGGAAAAGCGACTTTGGCCGTATCATATACGCTCCAACTCCCGCCGGTATTGATTAAGTTCCGTCTCGCTTCCCAGCACGAAGTGGCCCGGCTCCACTTCCGTCCATATGGGCTTTTCCTTGGCGTAATCATGCATGCCGGGGTCGTAGACCTCCAGCACCTTGCTTTTCTCATAAACCGGGTCGGGCATGGGGATGGCCGAAAGCAGCGAGCGCGTATAAGGGTGCAGCGGATGCGCGAACAGCGCCTCGGTTTCCGCCAGTTCCACGATTTCCCCTTTGCGGATCACGGCGATGCGGTCGGTAATAAAGCGCATCACCGAAAGATCGTGGGCAATGAACAGGTAGGTCAAGTCCCTTTCCTTCTGCAGCGAGGAGAGGAGGTTCAACACCTGCGCCCGGATGGAGACGTCAAGCGACGAAATCGGTTCGTCGGCGATGATAAACTCCGGCTCCATAATAAGCGCCCGCGCGATGCCGATTCTCTGCCGCTGGCCGCCGGAAAACTCATGCGGGAAACGGCTGGCGAACTGCGGCAGCAGGCCGACATCGAGAAGTGCCTTCGCAACCTTTTCCCTGCGTTCCTTTGCCGTCATACTGCGCCCGAGGTTAAACAAGCCCTCGGATACGATATAGTCTATTTTTGCGCGCTCGTTCAAAGACGCCATCGGGTCCTGGAATATCATCTGGATCGAGCGCGTCACCTGGCGGTCCAGGTCTTTGGAGATGGTTCCGTTGATTCTTTGGCCCTTATATAATATTTCGCCGCCGTGCGTGGGGTTGATGCGCACGATAGAGCGGCCCACCGTGGTCTTTCCGGAACCGGATTCGCCAACCAGCCCGAATGTCTCGCCCCGATAAATATCAAAGCTCACGTTATTCACCGCCGTGAAGCGGCGGCTGCGCGGACCGAAGCATATGGTAAGATCTTTGATTTCCAGAAGTTTTTCGCGGCTTGTTTTCGGTACGCTTTCCATTTCAGGCTCCCTCCCCCTTCATGCGTTCCCGGAGCTTTTTGATATGCTCGGGCGGCTCCACGCGCGGCGCCCTGGGGTCCATGAGCCAGGAGCGGACCTGATGGGTGTCGCTCACGTCGAAAAGCGGAGGCCTCTCCATGAAATCGATGTTGAGCGCCATCGGGTTCCTGGGCGCGAATGCGTCCCCTTTGATTTCCGCAAAGAGGTTGGGCGGCGTGCCTTCGATGGAATAGAGCGGGCTGCCCTTTACGCCAAGCTGCGGCAAAGACGAGAGCAGCGCCCAGGTATAGGGGTGCCGGGGGTCATAGAAAATTTCCTCGCTTTCGCCGATTTCCACGATATCGCCCGCGTACATCACGGCGATCCGGTCGGCGACGTTGGCCACCACCCCAAGATCGTGGGTGATGTATATCGTGGTCAGCGCATACTTTTCCTTGAGTTCCTTGATAAGGTCCAGTATCTGCGCCTGTATCGTCACATCGAGCGCGGTGGTGGGTTCGTCGCAAATGAGTATCTTCGGTTTACATGCCAAAGCGATCGCGATGACAACGCGCTGGCGCATGCCGCCTGAAAACTCATGCGGATATTGCCGGCTGCGCCGCTCCGGCTCCGATATGCCAACGTCACTCAGTATCTGAAGCATGGCGGCTTTGGCCTCTGCGCCGCGGAGGTTCTGGTGCAGCGCAATGGCCTCCGTTACCTGCGCGCCTATTGTCTTTAACGGGTTCAGGCTGGTCATAGGGTCCTGCAGCACCATGGCGACCTCCCGGCCGCGGATTTTCAGCCAATCTTTCTCGGACTTGAACTGCGCCAGATCCATCCCCTTATAGAGTATGCTGCCGCCATCAATATAGCCGTTGTCGTCCAAAAGGCCAACGAACGTCTTCGTGAACACGGATTTTCCGGAGCCGGACTCGCCCACAATCGCCAGGCTCTCGCCTTTGTAAACGTCCAGCGATATGCCGCGGACGGCAGTCAAAATCCTGCCCCGCAGCGAGAACTTGATCCATAGGTCCTTTACCGAAAGGATTGATTCGTTCTGCATGTTGGGCCTCCTCACACGTGGTTCTTGGGATCGGCCGCGTCGGCGAACGAATTGCCCACAATATAGAATGAAATGGTGACCAGCGACAGCGCGATTGTCGGGAAGATAAGCTGGTACCTCAACGACGCGCTCATCATAAGCTCCCGGCCAGCGTTGATAAGGTTGCCCAGCGACGGCACCGAAACCGGCAGCCCCAGCCCGATGTAGGTCAGGAAAACCTCATTGCCTATGGCCGCAGGGATGGCCAGTGCCATCCGGAGCATAATGACCGATACGAGGTAGGGCAGCAGGTTTTTGAATATGAGGCGGGGCGTCGAGGTGCCAAGGCACCGGGAGGCCAGGTTGTAGTCCCTGTCGCGGATGATGATGATCTGGTTGCGCACAAAGCGCGACATCTGGAGCCAGCTGGTCAGGCACATGCCCAGTATAAGAGTCGAGACGCTGGGATGCAGGATATAGGAAATCAATATCAGTATAATCGTCTGCGGCACGTTATCGAATATATTGTAGAGTTCGGTAAAAAGAAAATCCAGCTTCCTCACATAGCCCCAAACCAGGCCGATGGCGATGCCCACAATCGCTTCGATGCACGCAACGCTGAACCCTATGAAAAGCGACGTCCGGGCGCCGCTCCATACCTGGCTCCACAAATCCTGCCCGATGGAGTTGGTGCCGAACCAGAACTCCTCCCCCGGGGGCAGGTTGCGCGCAAGGCCTCCGGTCTCCGGGTTCTTATACGTGGTCAGCGGCTCATGCTGGCCGGGCAGCAATGGCTGCAGGACAGAAAAGAGCAAAATCAGCGTAATCAGGCACAAAAAAAACACGGCGCTCTTTTTCTTAAAGAAAACGCGGATGGTCGAACGCCAGTAGGAATAGTCCGAGTAACCGGTCTTTTCCGCGGCGGCCGCGTCGTATTTGGCAAAATCAAAGAGCTTTGCATCGTCCATGGCGGGCGCGGACGGCACATTGGACAGGCTCTGTTCCAAAATAGCGGATTTTTTTCCGCGGTATGTCATCAGCGCGCACCTTCCTTCTTAGCAAGGCTTATCCTGGGATCGACAACCATCATCATGATATCGCCTAAGAGAAGGCCGGCAATGCTGACCGCCGAATATATCAGCACCAGCGCCTGAACAAGCGTATTGTCCTGGCGCTGGATTACGTTCACAAGCAAACCGCCCATTCCGGGAACAGAAAACAGGCTCTCCACGTAGATAGAGCCCATAACGGTGAAGAGTATGGAGTTGGGCACATACTGCACCAGCGGCACAAACGCGTTGCGGAATACGTGCCGGAACATCGTTTTCCCGTCCGTAAGGCCTTTGAGACGGGCAAGGCGGATATAGTCCTTGTTGTATTCATCCACCATGAAACGGCGGAGCCACAACGCATAATAAGCAATGTTGCCCAAAGCCAAAGAGGCTACGGGCAGCACCCATGTAACCGGGTTTTCCTCGGCGAACAGCAGCGGCACGCCAAGCAGGCTGGTACCGAAGACCTGTATATATAGGTAGTAGACGGCGGCGGGAACGCCCTGTATGACAACAATAAACAGGGTTCCAATCTTATCCCAAATTTTAAAACGGCTTTTGGTGCTGCGGGCCATCATGATGCCCAGAGGAAGCCCCACGAGCAGGGCGATCGCAAGCGACATGAGCCCTATCTGAATGGATATCGGCGCCTTCTCTGCAATGATCTGTGTGTTGGCGACGTTCACGCGGTATTTGTGCGAGACGCCAAGATCCCACCGCAGCAAACTCTTATAGAAGTCAAGCAGCTGCTTCTGCATCGGGTCGTTCAAGCCCATGTTGTTAAGGGCCACCTTGACCTGCTGCGGCGTCAGCTTGTCATAATTGTCGAAATATCCTTCTATCGGCATCAGGCGCAGCAGCATGAAGAGTATTGTGATGATGATAAACAGCGTCACAAATGACCGGGCCGTTCGTTTTGAGATGTACGCTAACATGTGTTACATTCTTTCCATATTTAATAAGGAAACCCGCCCGGCCATAAAGCCTGGCGGGGCTCTTTAGGCCGCTAATAAAGTCCTACGGCTTTATTAGCGGGTTTTCTTGTCGAAAAGTCCCACGGTACTTTTTCGAGGATTACAGGAACAACCTGTGCCTACGGCACGGGCGGTTCCTGCAAGGAAAGCCTTGCGCCGCAAGGCTTTCCGCCGCCACCGCACATGTCGCTGGCGGCGATTGGAAGCCTCCGTGGGCTGCGGCCCCCGAACCCCCAGGGGAAGGATTGTTAATAAGCGGAAAGCCCGCCCGGCATAAGCCTGGCGGAGCTTTCAATTTTTAGCGGCTTATTCGGCTGCCGCAAGGGCGGCGGCGCGGTCGGCCTTCCATGTTTCATATGCGGCCAAGAAGGCCTCGGGGCCCATAGGCTCGGCCTGCAGGTGCCGGCCCTTAAAGCGGTAAAGGGTCATGCCATAAGGGGCGTACTGCGAATCGAACGGATCGAGAACCGTTGCGACGTAGCCGAAGGAATCCACGCTGAACGGTATGATAACGGCGTGGGAAATTAACTGCGCTTCCGCTTTGGCAAAGGCTGTGTAACGGGCGGTTTCGTCACTGGTGATGGCTACCGCGGCGTCAACCAGGTTGTAATACTCCTGTACAGTGGCAGCGGTCTTCGGATCCTCGCTCTTGTACATGAAGTTATAGTTGTTGTCATCCACGAAGGGCTGCGCCCAGGTTTCCGGGTCCGCAAAGTCTGCGCCCCAGTTGCACTTCATGAGCGCAAACATGCCGGTGCGGCGGACGGCGCCGAGGAAGCCCGTGGAGGGACCGGCCTCAATGATGATGTCGATATAGTCTGTGCCCAGCAAGCCTTCGAGCTGCTGTTCTACGACCTGACATTCCTTAACCCAGTTGATGTCGGCGGTCGAAGCGGGGTTATAGGGCATGAGTATCTTGACGGGGAACGTGGCTCCGGCGGCGGTCAGCTCCGCAACGGCGGCCGCCTTATACTCCAGCGCCTTTGCCTCGTTGAACGTATCGCCGTTTGTGAAGGGCGCGAGATCCGGGTAGGTCACGTAGTCCTTGCCGCCCGCGGCAGCAAAGTTGGACGGAGTAACCGTGTTGTTAAGCAGCAGCTTGGGTTCATAGGGCTCTTTGATGCTCAGAGCCAGCAAGCGGTCCAAACCGGCCTGTATGGACAGGCGGAAGTTCTCGTTGTTGACAGCCTTCTTCCAGTTGTCCGGCTCATACTGCGCGTCGAACTGCGGGTCGAAGTTGAACGTATAGAAATAGGAGTAGGAGTTATCCACGGGGCTGCTCCTGACCAAATTCATGGTCTCAGGGTTAGAGAGCCAGTCGTCGAGGATATCTGCGCTGATTCTCGCGTATTCGAGTTCCCCGCGCTTGAACATTTCAGGCTCCAGGGCGGTTGCCTCGGCGTTATAGGTATACGCGAGCTTCTCAATAAAGACGTTGTCCTTATCCCAATATTCCGGATTCTTCACCAGCACGCGCTTCACCTGGGGCTCGAATTCACTCAGAATATAGGCCCCGTTAAAGAGCAGGCTGTCCTTATCGGTGCCGAATGCTTTGCCTTTTTCCTCAAGCAGCGGGCCGTAAGCGGGGAAATAACCGCCGTAGGAAAGAACCGACAGGAAGAAGGGTTTCGGTGCTTCGAGCGTAAATTCAAGCGTATACTTGTCTACGGCCTTTACGCCGACCTCAGAAAAATCGATCGTTGTGGGCTCGATCCCTTCGCCGGCATACGCTTCCTCAACGGTCGCATAGTCGCCGTTTTCAACGAGCAGTTCCGCGTATGTCTTGCCATAATATTTCGCGGCATTCTTTACGATGCCTTCAAACATATATTCCGTGGTGCTTTCGTTCTGGGCGTCCAGCACGTACTTGGCGGCGGAAACCCAGTCCTCCGCGGTGACGTCGGCAACCTTGGAGCCGGTGGAGTCCACCCAGGATACGCCTTCGCGGATTTTGAACGTCCAAGTCAGGCCGTCGGGGGAAACGCTCCAGCTTTCGGCCAGCGCGGGCTTGATGATGCCGTATGTGTCATACTCCACCAGACCGTCGACCACGTTGACGCAGACCTTGAGATCGTTGGCGGTGCCGGTGACGAGATAATTCAGAGTGGTTACTTCGTTGGAATAGAGTTCACGGTACTCCGTCTTTTCAGGAGCGGCTGGGGCGGCCGGGTCCGCCGGTGCGTTTGGCGCAGCCGTCGCGTCCGCGGGCGTCTGGGCAGGCGTCCCCGCGCAGCCCGCCACGATACCGATACACAGCATTAGCGTTAGAGCCAGGGCCAGGAGTCTGATGTACTTTTTCAAAATTGTTCTCCTCCTTATACGGCAATATATTTTGCGCGAATGTTATTCGCCAAATATCGTAGATTGTACGGATCATATATATTAGGAATTATAAATTTTAGTATATAATAACCTTGTATGCCATGATAGTCAAATAGAAAAGTATAAAAATGCAAAAATGGTTTTCCAGGGCTGCAAGAGCGTCCAACATCAAACCCGTTTGCCAAAACCAGCCAACCCCACGAAAACGCCGTAAAACCCGGAGGTTTACGGCATATTGTAATTACGAAAGAATATGGCTGCAAAAAGCATCCACGCAGCTTGGAATGAATTCTGCTGCAGCAAGGGATGCAACGTCCCCGGTTTGAGAGGCGCATAAAAAAGTGATGGCGCTTTTCCCTTCTTTGATTGAAGTACGGTTCCGACGCCGCCTCGCTGTATAGACGCCTCAGCCTGCCATGAATGTCAGCCTGACGCCACGGCCTGAAACCGGCTGGTTTTGTGGCTGCCTTGCATTCGCCCCTGCCGACCTATGGTGGGTTCGGGCTCCGTATACAGGCGTCCGATGCAATAAGGTTACCATTGTTTGCCGGATTCGGAATATGATACACTCAAAATTGCAGGGAAAAGGATTAAGGGGAGGGGTACGATTGCCCAACTGTGCCAACTGCGAAGGGTTTTGCGTAGATAAGGTGCCTGTCTTTTCCTCTTTAGACAGGGAGGATCTTATTCACGTCGCCTCCATGATCCGCCACCGCGAATACAAAAAAGGCGAAACGCTTTTTACTGAGGAAAACAGCCCCGACGCCTTGGTCATCGTGAACGAAGGAAGCGTGAAGGCGTATAAAATCACGCCCGACGGCAGGGAACAAATTCTGTATGTATTTTCCGAAGGCGATTTTTTCGGGGAACGCAGTCTCTTTGGCGGGCAGAAAACCGCCTATTCGGTTGAGGCGCTGGAGACGGTAAAAATCTGTTCGCTGACGAAGGACCGTTTTCACGTCCTGCTGCGCGCTTATCCGGAGATCGCGGTGAAAATTATCGAGGAGCTGGAGGAGCGCATTGCCCGTATGGAAAGCTCGCTTCAAAGTATAGGCGTGCGGAGCGTCGACAGCCGCATCAGCGCCCTGCTCCTTGAGCTTGCGGGTAAATATGGCAAAACTGTCCCGGAGGGCGTGCTCATTCGCCTCCCGCTCAGCCGCGAGGGTATGGCGAACTACCTTGGAGTAGCGCGCGAAACGGTAAGCCGGAAGCTGGGACAGATGGAAAACGAGGGAGTAATCCGCTCCGTCAGCAATAAAAGCATCCTGCTTCTTGATCAGGAAGCGATAGAGAACTCCGCAGGCCTTTCCTTTTAATAATCAAAAGTTTGATTGCGATCACAGAAATCCCTCCCGAAACGCTGTTAGAATGAAGACATCAAAAAGAAGCAGCTATGAGGAGGGAATTATGATGATCAACCAGCAAGAAACGGTAGGAAGTTTTGCGGCATCCGCGCCGGAGGCGCTGCCCGTATTCCAAAAGCTCGGCATCGACTTCTGCTGCGGCGGCAAAAAGCCGCTCCCGGAAGCGCTCGCCGAAAAGGAAGTGAATCCGGAGCGTTTTGAGGAACTGCTGGAAGAGGAAAGAAGCCGGAAAGAGAGCGTAAAACGCGTGAATTTTTCCGACATGAGTTCGTCTGTCCTCTCCACGTACATTGAGGATACGCATCACGCGTATTTGCGTAACGCTCTGCCCGAGATTAGCGCATTGCTGCTCGCCGTGCTGCGCGCCCACGGAAAAAATCACGGGGAACTGTTTGAAGTATACCGGCTTTTCGGAAAGCTGAAGACGGATTTGGAACAGCACCTGATCAAGGAGGAAACGCTGTTGTTCCCGGCGCTTACAGGGGCGGGCGCGCCACAGGCGGAAATAAAACCCCTTGCCGCCGAAATTATGGAAGAGCATGAGGCAGCGGGAGAAATCCTGGAGGACCTCATCAGAATAACAGGCGCGTTTGCGGTTCCGGCCGACGCCTGCCTGAGCTATCAAAGGGTATATGCGCTGCTGCCCGCGTTAATCGAAGATCTGCATACGCATATCCATTTGGAGAACAATATTCTTTTGAAAGATTTAGGGTAACTTTTCCCCAACTAAAGAGGAAGAACCCCCGGAATTTTTCCGGGGGTTTCAACTCATCAGCAAAGCCCCTTTACGTCATCCTGAGCGAAACGAAGGATCTTAAAGCACCTATATTTAGGTGTATAGCGAGAGCCAGATTCTTCGCCTTCGGCTCAGAATGACAAACGAATGGTTTGCCAATAGCCAAGAACCCCCGGAATTTTTCCGGGGGTTCTTTGGTTTTTGACGTTATATGCCGAATATACGCTGCGCATTCCCGCCCAGCACAAGCTTGGCGTCTTCCTCGCCATAGGCCTTTAGCATGGCGTGATAGTTACTAAGATGCTCCACGGCGTCAAAAAAGGGCGTGTCGGATCCAAACATGACGCGGGAAGCGCCCAACGCATCGATGGCGTTCTTTACTTTGTCAACGCCAATCGCGCTTCCCACCAGCATCATATTCGCATGTTGCCGTGCGGCCTCTATGACGGTTTCACTTACGTCCGGCTCTTGTGCGCCGCCCATATGGATCATCAGTATAGGCGTCTCCGGGAAGGCTTTCGCGGATGCCGCCGCGCGCCAGGGGCTGGTATGATCGGGCGCGTCGGCGCCGATATGAAATGCGATAATACCCCCGCGCTTTGCGATAGCTTCGCAGACCTCCATTGCCTCTACGCTGTCTATAAAGTAGGAGTTCTGCGCGCCGTTTAGTTTCACCCCAGAAAACCCGTATTCCTCCAGGCAAATAATTGCGTCCCGGAGGGCCTTTTCTTTCCCTTCCCCTATATTCGCCCAGCCGAAAGGCACCATCTTTGGGTAACGCTTGGCGCTTTCGTAAAGATACCGGTTGCTTTCCGAAACGTCCTTCACTTCCTGGGGCAACAGCCATGCGAGCGCCTTATCTATTCCCGCCCGGTCGATAATATCCGACCATTCCGCGGCGTCGATGCTCAGTTCAAAGTTCCTGTAGGGGGATAAATGTGTATCTGCGTCAAATATCATATCATTTTCTCCTGTATTGCCCGCATGCATTTGTATGAAGCATGCACCGGGCGTCTTGTTGGAGGTCAGCCTTGCGGAAGGCTTCCGTCCATCTCGTTGAGCATGCGGATGACCTCTTGCGTACGCTCATCCGTATCTCCGGCAGCTCCAAGGAACGCCTTGATCAGGTCTCTGGCCAGCCATTCCCCTACGATCTTTTCCCCGATGCACATCACCTGGACATGGTCATGCTCCACCGCCTGATGCGCGCAGTGGACGTCGTGGATGATGGAGGAGCGGATACCCGGGATTTTATTGCAGGCAATGCTTGCGCCCACGCCGCTGCCGCAGAACATAATGCCCCGTTCCGCCTTGCCGCTGAGTATGGGCGCGCATACCTTTTTTGCAACCTCAGGGAAGAATACCGGAACACTTGCGGAGTAGGAGCCGTTATCGATTACCTGGTGGCCCAAGCTCTCGAGGTATGGGATCATTTTGACTTTAAGGGCATACCCTGCATGATCGGAGCCGATCGAAATTACCATTTCTAGTTCTCTCCTGCCTTCTTGTTTTTTGCTTTTCCCAAATATGCTTCGCGCACGCGCGGGTCTTCCAGAAGGTCCTTTGATTCGCCTGTCAATGTGATATTGCCGCGCTCTATGATATAGGCGCGGTTGGAAACCTGAAGCGCCAACGAGGCGTTCTGCTCCACCAGCAATACCGGCGTGCCCTTCTGGTTGATCTCGACGATTTTTTCAAAGACTTCCGCAATGATCTTGGGGGCCAGACCCATGGACGGTTCGTCCATCATCAAAAGCTTGGGCCGCCCCATCAGCGCGCGGCCGATCACCAGCATCTGCTGTTCGCCACCGCTCAGACTCCAGGCCAGCTGCTTTCTTCTTTCCCGCAAACGCGGGAAAGTCGTATAGATGTTCTCCAGGGCTTCCTCATGATGCCCTTTTGTCAGCCTGATGCCGCGCCAGATGACGGTACCCACCAAGAGGTTCTGCTCCACAGTCAGCCCCGGGAACACATGCCGCCCCTCCGGAACCTGCAAAAGGCCCATTTGGGAAATGATATGCGGCTTCTTTTTGCTGATGCCCACACCCTCAAAGCTGATTTCCCCGGTCGTAGTGACATGGCCGGATATGGAGTTGAGCATGGTCGTCTTGCCCGCACCGTTGCTGCCGATGAGCGCGACAATTTCTCTTTCCCCTATTTCCATGCTCAGATGATGGAGCGCCTCAATGCTGCCATAGTAAGCGGTTAGATCAGTTATTCTGAGCATTTGCGTTACCTCCCAAATATGCCTCGATCACCGCTTGGTTTTCCTGGATCTCCGCGGGCGTTCCCATGGCGATCTGATGGCCGAAATTCAGCACCGTCAAACGGTCGCAAATGTTCATCACCAGATCCATGGCATGCTCAATAAGCAGGACCGCGATCCCGCGCTCTATTGCGATGCGCACCAACGCTACGATATACTCCATTTCCTTGTGGTTGAGGCCTGCCGCCGGTTCGTCCAGCAAAAGCACTTTGGGCTCGCTCAAGAGCGCGCGCACAATTTCGAGCATTTTTTGCTGGCCATAGGACAGTTTATCGGTGGTATCCGAAAGATTCACCTTGTCAAGGCCTGCGGCAGCAAGCAGGACCTGTATCCGTTCCTCCGTCTTTTCGCCCGCCTGGATATTGCGCTTCGCCCCGAGGTCTATGCCCATCATGATATTGGTGCGGATATCACACCGGTCCAGCAGGCGCGGATGCTGGAAAGAACGGACGATGCCAAGCCTGGCCCGGGTATGGCTGGGGGCTTTTGTGATGTCCCGGCCCTCGAGCACGATGGACCCTTTATCGGTGGAATAAATTCCCGTTACCAGGTTGAGGAGCGTCGTCTTGCCGGAGCCGTTCGGGCCGATCAAGCCGAATATTTCCCCTCCAAAGAGCTCGAATGTAATATCGTCGGCAGCTATGACGCCGCCGAAGCGCTTGCATACATCAGTGAGCCTGAGAACGGACTTTGCGCTTTTTGATGTATCTATCATATAGCTCCTTACCTCCTCCGACGATTCCTTCCGGCTGGACAATCATCAGCACCATAATGCCCGCGCCATAAATGAACTGCATGTAGTTTTGCAGCGGACGCACCCACTCCTGCAGCAGGGAGATGATCAATGTGCCTATGATCGCGCCGGTGGGGGACATGGTGCCGCCCAGCATAATCATAATGAGGTACATGGTGGACTGCTGATACGTAAACGTCTGATAGCTCAGATACCCGGACAGGAACGCGTACAGTGCGCCCGCAGCGCCGCAAAGTGCGCCCGATATCCCCCATGCAATGCTCTTTGTTAAGAGGCTGTTGACGCCCAGACAGTTGGCGGCGATCTCATTATCGCGAATCGCCATGAAGGAACGCCCGAGAGAAGAACGGAACAGTACCTTCATGATCAGGCTCGCAATGACGCAGATAAATAATATTAAGAAGAAATTGCCCTCTTCCGTAACAATCCGCCAGCCGCCTATGGAGAAGCCGGGAATATCCGTGATGCCCAAAGCGCCGCCGGTCACTTCCGTCAAGTTCATAAAAAGGCCGTTGAATATGGTCATCAGGCCGATGGAGGCGAACGTGAAATAATACTGCCGCAGCCGAAAGAACGCAAAGCCGAGGATAAATGCAAACAATCCGGTGCCTACGGCGCTGATGAGAAACGCAGCGGCGGACGACATGCCCAGCTTTAAAACCATGTTTGCCGTCACATAAGCGCCTACGCCCCAAAGCCCGGCCTGCGCGAAAGAGTTCTGCCCGCAGAGCCCGAGCAATACATATACGCTCAGCACGCACAGGTATGTGATCATCGCGATATTCAAAACGCGCAGCATATACCCGGATGTAAAGCTTGGCGCCGCAATCAGAAAGCCAACGCCGGCAACCATTAACAGCAATTGGGGGATTTTTATTCGTCGTAAACTATTCATAGCCGCACCCTTACGCCTTCTCTTGTATCTTGCCGCCGAATATGCCTTGCGGGCGGAACATGAGCACGAGGATCAAAACAACATAGATCAGAACCATCTGGTAAGTCGTGGAGATATAAGCGCCGCCGAAGGCTTCGACCAGGCCCACGATCAGGCCGCCCACCACCGCGCCCTGCACGCTGCCAAATCCTCCTATGACGATTGCGGCAAACGCCTTTGCGCCCGAGGTCGCGCCCATTGTATTGTTTAAGAAAAACATCGGGGCTAAAAGCCCGCCGCCAATGCCGGTAATGATGGCGCTGAGCCCAAACGTGAGGGCGATGGACAATATCACCGGTATCCCCGTAAGGGAAGCCATGTATTGGTCCTGCGCCGTCGCCTGCATGATATGGCCGATGTTCGTTTTTTCCAGCAGGATATATACAAACAGCATCAAAAGCACGGCTATGCCGATGATCGCCAGGTATTGCCATTGCAAAATGGCTGTTCCCCCAAGCTGGGTGGTTCCCTTGGCTACCTTATCCACGCTGACCGGGATGGAGCCCCAAATCAGGCGTGCGCCTTCCTTTAAAACGATGGAAGCACCCATCGCGCTGACGATAATCGCTTTTGGCTGCGCGCGGCGCAATGGCCAATAGGCGGTTCTCATGAAAATAACGCCCACAATGCCCATAAGCAAAGAGGACAGCACCAGGGAAATCCAGATAGGGACGTCAAGCAGACGGTTGAGCGTATAGCAAATGTAGCCGCCAAACATCAAAAATTCGCCCTGCGCAAAATTCATAATACCCACGGCGCGGAATATCAGCACCATGCCCATTGCAATAAGGCCATATACGACACCCATGGAGATTCCGGAGACCAACAATTGCAAATTCATATAATCGCTCCTTATTTGGAAACGGAATGCCGTGAAACGGCATTCCGTTTCTTGTTCGCAATGGGTTAGATGACCTTCTCGGAGGTGATTTCGCCCAATATCACCGCAACTTCGTTTTCCACCTTCACCAGCAGGCCGCCACGTCCGCAATCCCCGTTGGTACGGCAATCGTAGCGGGTGATGGCGCCTTCATAGTTATCGATTGTGTTCATGGCGTCGCGTACGGCTTCCCTGTCGGTCGTGCCTGCGCGGATAATCGCCTCGCAGATGATGCTGACATGGTCGTATACCTGCGCCGCGGCCTTGCCGCAATCCTCATTGTAGAGTTCCTTGTACTTCTTGGCCAAGGCAGCGCCCTTTACGCTTACCGTGGTGGGGACCCATGCGGATGCGCAGTAGGTACCGTTCATGGCCTCGCCCGCTAAGCGCAGCGTGACGGGGTCCGCAAACGCGTTGGAACCGAATATGGGTACCTCGATGCCCATAGCGCGGATCTGCTGCACCAGTATCGCTGCCTCGTTCTGGAAGCATGCGCCGATGATGGCGTCAACGCCCTTCTCCTGAACCTGGACGATATGGGAGGTAAAATCCTTGGTGCCCGTGGTAAAGGAAACGACGATCTCGGGCTCAATGCCGTATTGCGCAAGCGCTTCGGTGAACAGGCGAGCCTGATCGGAGGAAGAGGTTTCCGTATCGTGCATGACGGCAAACTTCTTGCATCCGGCCTCTTCCACGGCATAGCGGATCAACGCGGCGCAAAGCGTCTGGTCGCACGCGCGGAGCTGGAACAGATACGGGTTGTCGTTGTTGCACATATCGCGCAGCTTCGGGCTGCTTCCCTGTGCGGTGGTCAAAATCTTAGCTTTGAGCGCGTCCGGGGAGATCGCCATATTGTCGTTGGAGCTGTCGCTGCCGATGATGGCCACGATATCTTCATCGTCCGCAAGCTTTTTGTAGGCGTTTACCGCGCCCACGTCGGTGCCAAGAGCGTCTTCAATCACGATTTCGATCGGGCGTCCCAGTACGCCGCCGGCGTCGTTGATTTCCTGCTGGATAATCTTTGCGCCGTTTGTCGCATATTCGCCCTCAAGGGAACGGTCGCCGGTGAGCACCGTGGTGAGACCTATTTTGATAGGTTCCCCAGCAGGCGCATTGGACGGCTGGGTTGTCTCGGCAGGGGTAGCCTCGGCAGACGCCGGAACGGGCGTGGCAGCCGCAGGCTCGGGCTGAGCACAAGCCGCAAGACTTAGGACAGAAAGGACAACAAGCACGAGAGCAATGATCTTCTTCATTTTTTACCTCCGACTTTGTTTTTTTAGGGAAACTATTAATTCTAATATCGTTTACACATCCAGAAATCGCCTTTGGTTATCCGGAATGCCAATTTCGGCCGCAAAAACCCGATTATAAGATTGGGATCAGGCCATCGCCTGCAAATTTTTCTGTATTTTGTATATTTACTCCTGATTTATATGATTATTTGGTCCATCCATCGTGTTTTTGTGTAAACGTTATTATACAGATCTGGCGTAAGAATATAATAATCACTCTGTATACAGGCTGTCAATATATTTTTTTAAATTAAAAAAAGACTAAATAAATACTTAGCAAATCGTAAATTGTGTGTTATAATTCAAGAAACGATGAAATGATTGATGCACGATCGATATAATAACGTTTACATATAAATTATGATATTTGCACATATGGATAATTTATACTATACTAGCAGGTAGAGATATATCAAAATTGCCACCGAGGGGTTTTTCTTATGAATAATGTGACAATTAAAGATATTGCGCGGGAGGCGGGCGTTTCGGTCGCCACAGTATCCCGCATCATTAACAATAAGGGATATGTTTCAACTGATTTGCAGCAGAAAGTGCTGCGCATCATCGATGACATGGGGTATTACCCCAATATGATGGCGCGCGGCTTAAAGGGCGAAAGCATGAAAACCATCGCCCTCTTAATTGCGGACGCCACCAACGAATACTTCGGGCAGATCACATCGGCAATTGAAGAAGCGATTCGCGATTACGAATATACGCTGTTTGTGTGCAACTCGCTCAACGAGCAGGCGACGGAATACAACTATCTTCGCCTTCTGGCCGAAAAACAGGTGGATGGCATAATCGTAAATGCTTCGGGACTCAACAACGACTATATCGTGCAGTTGAGCCACCATATTCCCGTGGTTTTGCTGCACCGCAGAATCAATGACCCGACCTTTAAAGGGGATTTTATCGACGCCGATTTTGGCAGCAGCACGTATGAATTTACAATGGATCTCATTGCGAAAGGCCACAGGAAAATCGGCCTGATCTCAGGGCCTCTTTTTCTAAGCAGCGCGTATGACAGATACGTGAACTTTCAGGCTGCCATGCGTACAATCGGCGTGGAAGTTACGCAGGAGTACCGCTATTTTATGGAAGGCCCGTTTACCTGCGAATTCGGATATTCCAGCACGCAAAAACTGCTGACGCTCGAGGATCCTCCGACAGCGCTGATTATCATGCACTGCGAAACGACCATCGGCGCGCTGCGCTACATGAAATCGCACAATGTGCTTGTGCCGGAACAAATCTCCTTTTCCTGTCCCGGCAATATTTCGCACTCGGATCTGTTTTATGTGGAACCCAATTATGCGCTTCCCGATACGCGCGCCATGGGGCGCCGCGCGGGGGCCATGATGATCGAGCGCATCCATAAGGAAAACAAAATCGTAAACCGGGAAGTTTGTTACATGCCGACAGCCATATATGGAAACAGCGCAGGCTTGTATCTTGAAAAAAGCGGCACGTCCTGACCGCGAAACGTAGCGGGCGGCTAACAGAAAAAATACAGAGGATTCGTTTAAAGCTGGCGCGACTGCGTCTGTCTTTTCTTTTGTGCGGGGTTTGGAATGTAAAAGAACGGAGCTGCGGATATGGATAAGCTGCTGGAGAATACAATCACATTTATAAGCATGATCGCAATCGGCTTTCTATGCAAAAAAATCGGCGTTTTCAAAGACAACGATCATCAGGTCATTACAAAAATCGCCTTTCATATTACGGCGCCCGCCGCGGTGATTGTCAATTTCTCCAACATGCAAAGCGATTGGTCCTATTTGCTGCTCATCGGCTTCGGCCTTTTGTGCAATCTGATCGCCGCGGCGTCGGCATATGCAGCTTCACGCAAGAGCAAGGCAATCGAACGCGCGGTATTCCTGCTGATGACCCCCGGCTACAACATCAACTCGTTCGCTATGCCCTATGCACAAAGTTTCTTGGGACCGGCCGGGGTTGTGCCCGTCTGCCTGTTCGATATGGGCAATTCCGTTATGACGGTGGGCGGCAACTACGCGCTTACGTCCTGGGCGTTATATGGCAGCAGCAAAGGCGGCTTGCGGGAAATTGTAAGAAGGATGCTGCGGTCAACGCCATTCATCGCCTGTATCCTGATGCTTATGCTTATGTCATTCAACTTGCGCTTACCCGGTTTCGCGGTTTCGATGGCGTCTTTTGGCGCGGCGGCGAACGGACCCATCTCCATGCTCGCGCTGGGCGCCATGCTTGAGCTTAATATGGATAAGCAAAACCTGGCGCTGGCGTTCAAGGCGCTGGGACTAAGGTATTTTGTAAACCTGGCGCTTGCCGCTGCGGTCTATACCCTGATGCCGTTTTCCGCCGGGCTCCGGCAGGCGATCATATTTGGCCTGTTTGCGCCGATGTCCGCCCTTGCCCCGATGTATGTGGAAAAATGCAACGGCAATACGGCGGCCGCCAGTATCGCGGGCTCCATATCGATTTTAATCAGCATGGCGGCCATAACGGTCATTTTGCTGTTTTTATAATGCGGAGTATTACGTATGTCATTAGAGAATTCAACTTCCAGTTCAGCCTCAGATTAGAGCACCCGCAGCGAAGGCAAGCCGAGCAATATTTGAAATATTTTGAGCAAAAACACGCTAGACCTTTTGGCCGTTTTGTGGGTATAATTATAGAGTAGTTAAATCATGGATTAATAGGAGGAATAATAATGGAAAACTCAGGTTATACCAACGCTCCCGGCAAAGGACTTCTCAAAGTATCCGGAATTTTACTTATCATCTTTTCGGCAATCAGCATTCTTGTACTCATCCTTGGAATGATCGCGGCGAGCGCGGCGGCAAGCTTAGGCGGCGACATTGCAGCGCTTGCCGGCGGCGTAGCAATCGGCGTGCTCATTCTCGGCCTGGTCTCGGCTGTATTTTCGCTCGTCATGGGTATCCTGGGCGTCAAGTATGCCAACATTCCCGCCAAAGCTACGGTCTGCCTGGTATTCGCAATCATAGCGATTGCGCTGCAGGTTGTCAGCCTCATCATGAACGGCGGCAACGGCATCGTCATGACCCTCATCGGCCTCGTCATCCCGGTGCTCTATCTCATCGGCGCGCTCAGGAACAAACAGGCCGCATAAGGGCCGTCGTACCCAAAACCATCCGGCCCCGCCACCATACCGGTAGCGGGGCTTTTTGCCGAAGGAACCAATTCAGGCTGGAGCTGCTTCTAACAGACAGCTCCCTTTCAGTTTTGCAATACCGCATATATCATAAAATATAAGCGCCCATAATCTGCTATATATAAGGATAATATCGCCTCTTATTTCATACGCTAGCATAAGATACCCCACGCAACCGGGTGCCGCTCCGCAGCATACGTACGCCGGCCCGCGCTACAGCGGTACCGGGGATATCAGCCTGTTACATTCATTTTATGGAGGGGATCATGATGAATTTTATTAGACGATCTCACATCGTGTTCGCCGTTTTCTTTGCTTTGGTATGCATGCTGTTGCCTGCGTGCAGCAATGTCGCAGGTCCGCCGCCTGCGGCGGAAACAGCAGCGCCTCCGGCGCCGCCATCTGCAACGCTTGTGCCCACACCGCAACCGCAGCTTCCTCAAATCGACAGTTCCACTGCCCGAAAGCCGATAACGGCAGCGATCTATGAATTGTTCACGAATACATATGGATATGTCGGCCCTGAACCGCTGGCATCCAAGACGCATGAAGCCTGGTTAAATCTGGCCGACGGCACGGCGGATATTGTGTTTCTTGTAGCTCCAACGCAGGATGAGTTGGCCTATTTCGCCCAGAAGAGCGTTGACATTGAAATGAAAGTATATGGCTATGATGGGCTGGTGTTCATGGGCAATGAGGAAAATCCTGTAACAAATTTAACTTCCGGGCAAATCCGGGCAATCTATAGCAGCAAAATTAAAAATTGGGAAGATGTGGGCGGTGAAAATGCAGATATCATTGTTTACATACGTAATCCCGAATCGGGCAGCCAGCGCTTATTTGAAAGCCTGGTGTGGAAAGGCCATGACATGCCTGATTTTTCTGCTATGAATTTCAAAGAGGGAGAAATCGATCCGACTGTGACGCAGCGGGAAACCACTTACAACATGGATGAAGATATGGGCACCATAACGCGCAACGTGCTTCTAAATCAATACTCCATTGGATTTAACATTATGTCGTACATTGACAGCGAGTTTGGCAGCCCTACGCTTAAGCTGTTCTCCATTGACGGTTACGCGCCTACGACCGAGAACTTTGCTTCGGGCGCTTATCCCTTTCTAACCACTTCTTATGTTGCAATTCGCGCAGATACGCCGGAGGGCAGCCCCGCGAGGCAGCTTTATCGTTGGATTGCTTCTGCGGAAAGCTATGATCTTCTTTCAAAAAACAGCACTTTGTCGGTGGCGTTTTCGGAGTCCGTGGTCCTCAGAGTAAGCACAGTTGATCCCACAAAAAACGCTGAGCTAAACAGTATGATCCAGAAGCTGGATCAACAGACCATACAGCGGCAGGATTTGTTTCAATTTACGCCTGCGGGAATTGAGTACCTTCGAAACGGCATATACGCCTTATCGGGAAAAATATTCAAGACGAAACAGTATGCCGAATATTTCAGCGCACAAAGCTGGTATGAAGCAATTAATACATCCGATGCCCAAATATCAAAAAGGTTCAATAATTTTCAAAAGAGAAATCTGGAACTCATTCTGGCTTACGAAAAAGAACTTAAACAGGCTTTGGCAAATCAATAGCGGGTATGCCCCGTCGCCACCGGCGAATACATTTTAGCGCAGAAAAGATGCCCGCAAGGGGCATCTTTTCGCAATACATCAGTAATTTGGTGTTTCATTTACCCTTCCGTTCGTAAGGGGTCCCGACGCAGCGAATTCCGCTTCCATGCCGCCACCATATTCGATACCGCCATGCAAACGTCGGGTGCGGCTACTTTGCGCGCAGAGCGCAGAATCTTTGGTTCAGCCACTCCGTGGAGAGATCCATGGCGCCCCGGCAGGCTGCGGTGTTGTCCAGGGCGTTGAGCATCACAAAATCGTGTATGATCGCCTGAAAGCGTGCTTGTGTTACTCTTACCCCGGCTGCTCTGAGCTTGCGGGCATAAGCTTCGCCTTCGTCCCGGAGCACGTCGGCTTCGCCGTTGATAATCAGCGCTTCCGGCAGGCAGCGAAGCTGCTCAATCGTGGCGCACAGCGGCGAAGCGGTGATTTCGCGGCGCTGCCTTTTTGATGTGGTGTATTGGTCCCAGAACCACATCATGCCTTCCCGGTAGAGATAATAGTCGGTCGCGAATTCTTTGTAGGAGCAGGTGTTGAAATTCGCGTTTGTAACAGGGTAGTACAGGAGCTGCTGGCATATCTTCAGGCCGCCCCGGTATTTGGTAAGAATCGTCATGACGGTGGCCATGTTTGCGCCCACGCTGTCGCCCGCTACGGTAAGCGTATTCAGGTTGATCCGCCAGTTCATTTTTTCTGCGATAGTGGGGATCGCCTGCAGGATGCAATAGCATTGTTCGAGCGCGACAGGGTATTTCGCCTCCGGCGAGAGGCTGTATTCCGGGAACAGAACAACGGAATTTGTACGGGCCGCCAGCTCCCGCACGAGCTTTTCGTGCGTATGTATGTTGCCAAAGACCCACCCCGCGCCGTGCATATAAAAAATGACATTCGGCGTTCCCACGATATTGTCCGGCCAGACACAATACAGAGGCACCACCCCGTATCTGCCTGTGTTCACGTGCACGGTGAAAATGCTTGCCGGGCATTTGTGCACGGGGCTATCCTGCGCCTTGTTGAGTCTTTCCCGTCCCTTTTTGGGTGGCAATTGAAAAATCAGGGGCGGTATGGCGTTTTGGTTGCTCACCTGTTCGGCGGCCTTTTCCAGTTGTACACAGCGTCGCATAGGGATTCCTCCAATCGGTGTACTCGATGCTGCTTTATAATATTGTACAAACAGGTTGCATGTTCGCCGAGACGGGCCTATATTCTCAAACGTTCGGGAGAAGCTTGACGCTCATTCAAGCCACGCCTATGCCGTTTCAACAAATAAAGTCAGCGCTATAAATCAAGGAAGCTTTTTTTCTCATCCCCTGCCCGCCTTCCTTTTTAACATATAGCGCGTTTTCAACATAATCTGCACTGTGTCTGCTTCTCTTTTGCAAAATAAAGTACAGGAAGTGACAAATATGAGTTTAGGCCTTTTACTCTTACTGGCCCTTGCCTGCTGCGGAAAAAGACGCGGATGTGACCGGAATCGTTGCTGCTAATACGACCTATCAAGCTTGCCTGAAAAGGCAAGCCTTTTTGTTCCCCTTACCTTCAAAAACGAACAAACGAAAAGCTGGTTGGTCTTATATCCAATCCCCAACAGAATTGGGCGAATAAATAGTCCTTTCGCAAAGATAAAGTACGTGTTTATAACGTAATTTTGACCTTGCAATCTGTATGTAATCGTGATAAAGTCAAAGCAAATCAAAACATATGCAAGTAAAACCATTTCTTGGGCGAACATCCCAAGGAATGCGTGTTTAGAGGGCGGGCGTATCCTTTAGCGAAAACTCCCCGAAATACGCCGTACTTTTCTATGTGGCGCTGCAAGCGGGCAATTTCCCGCTGCGGAAGGGGTCGATATGCTTGCTCCTGAAAGACGCGAAAAAATATTAGAAGCCGTTATGTGCAACAAAAGCATACTGGTCAAAGACTTGTGCATAATGTTCGGCGTTACGGGCGAAACCATACGCAAGGATCTTTCGGTATTGGCAAGCGAGGGCAAGGTCCTCAAGGCCCACGGCGGCGCATATGTCGCGCAGGGCGTGAAGAACCAGATTCATGTAAGCCTAAGAGAGACCATCTTTACCGAGGCAAAGCGGTCCATTGGCTTGGCGTGCGCCAATATTGTGAAAAATGGGGATACCATCGCTTTGGATGAAAGCACCACATGCTGCTTCATAGCCAGAAGCATACTGCATCACGAAGGGCTTACGGTGCTGACCAATTCCCTGAAAATAGCGGAAATCCTCTCCGTATCCGAGCAAATAAAGGTCATTTTGTGCGGAGGAACGCTGGATAACAAGAACCATTGCCTGGTCGGGGATGAAACCGCCGAAATGCTCTCCCACTATTATGTGGATAAAGCGTTTGTATCCTGCCGGGGGCTGGACCGGCGCGCCGGTGTGACGGACGGCAGCGAAACCGGCGGTTATATCCGCAAGTGCATGCTTGCCCGCGCTGCCGAAAAGTATCTGGTGGCGGACTGTACCAAGCTGGGGCTTGTCAACTTCTATAAAATCTGCGATTTTGATTCCATCAATTATTTTGTAACCGACCGGCTGGACGACCCCGATTGGCAGGCGTTTTTCAAAAAACGCGGTATTGGGGTGCTTCACGTTTCCGCGGCGGAACTCTTGGAAGGGGAGTCCGGCCAAACGGGCCGGCCGTTGGCATGATGAACAAAACTTGTATAGACGGGCTTGGCGCACAGGATTTGATTCGCCTGCTTGAGCTTGCGCCGCTGGGGGAAGGCGGCTGGTACCGTTTTGTAACAAAGTCCGGCGTGAGCGTCGCCCAAAGCGCGCTGCCTCCGGGGTACGATGGCGACCGTGAGACCTGCAGCCTGATTTACTACCTGCTCCAGGGAGATGAAGTTTCCCGCTGGCACAGGCTGTTATCCCCCGAAATATGGACATGGCACTGCGGCGGCACGCTGCAGATGACGCTGGGCGGGCAGGGCGAGCGCCCCGCCGAGGAAAAGCATCTCATGATCGGCCCCAGCTTGCTTGAAGGCGAAAGCTTCCAGGCCGTGGTACCCGCGGGCGTATGGCAGACCACCCGCGTACTGCGGGGGGATTTCGCGCTGGTTTCCTGTATTGTTTCTCCGGCATATGAAGACGCGGATTTTTACATGCCGGAGTTGTAGCGTGGAGGTAAGATAAGCGCATGGAGCTTTTTTCGTTAAAAGGGCAAACCGCCGTGGTAACGGGCGTCAGCCGGGGCCTCGGCCGGGCGATGGCGCTTGCATTGGCGGGCGCAGGCGCCGATATCATTGGGATCGGCTTACACAGCATGGCGGAGATCGGCAGGGAGATTACGGCGCTTGGGGTACGGTTCACGCCCGTACATGCAGACTTTACCAATCCCGAGAGCGCCGTTGCCGCCGCAAAGGAGGCGCTAAAAGCCGCCCCGCGTATCGGGATCCTAGTGAACAACGCGGGCCTTACGCCCATCCACCCGGCGGAAGAGTATCCCGCTGCCGATTTTGACCTTGTCATGAACGTCAACGTCAAGGCCCTGTTCCTGCTCACGCAGGAGATCGGGCGGCAAATGATACAAAACCGCTACGGCCGGATTATCAACGTCTGCTCGGTGCAATCCATGAAGGGCGGGCAGCTTGTTTCGGCGTATGTGGCAAGTAAGCACGCCGTGGCGGGACTTACGCGCGCATTCGCCAACGAGTGGGGCAAGTACGGCGTCACTGTAAACGGCATTGCGCCGGGATATATGGTTACGGATAACACCGCGCGCCTGCGCACGCAGACGCAGGCGGCAGCCTCCATTACCGCGCAGATTCCCGCGGGCAGATGGGGCCAGCCGGAAGATTTGATGGGGCCGGTGGTATTCCTGGCCAGCGAATCCTCCCGGTATGTAAATGGGCATCTTTTGGTGGCGGACGGCGGTTATCTTAATAACTAGGCCGCAACTAGGCCGCGCCAGAAAATAGTATACCGGTTTTTACGCGCGAGCGAGCCGGGTAAGGAGAGGTACAAACGTGGATTTTAACGCACTCAGGGAAGTAACGCATATCCGCAACGTGGAACTGAGCGAGGATGGCAAAAGCGTCGTCATCATAGACCAGACGGAGCTTCCCAACCGGACGGTATACCTTACGCTCCACACCGCAACGGAGATTTACGACGCCATATTCGAATTAAAGGTGCGCGGCGCACCCGCAATAGGCATTTGCGCGGCGTACGGCATCTATTGCCTGGCCCGCCAGATCGAAGCCAGGGACTATGAAGGGTTCCTCAAAGCCTTCCGGGCGCAGAAGGATTACCTCAACTCCTCCCGCCCCACCGCCGTGAACCTGAGCTGGGCGCTCAACCGGATGGAAGGCGTGGTCCTTCGTAACAGTTCCAAGCCCGTTGGCGAGATTTTAACCGTGCTGGAAGCCGAAAGCCGCAAAATCCAGGCCGAAGATATCGAAATGTGCCGCTCGATTTCCGAGTATGGCCTTACGCTTGTCAAGGATGGAGACGGCATCCTTACCCACTGCAATGCCGGCCCGCTTGCGACATCGCGCTACGGCACAGCCCTTGGCCCCATGTTCCTGGGCAGGGAGCGGGGCATGAATTTCCGCGTGTTCGCCGATGAAACCCGCCCGCTTCTTCAGGGCGCGCGCCTTACCTCTTATGAACTGTATAAGGGCGGCGTGGACGTAACGCTGATATGCGACAACATGGCGAGCATCGTCATGAAGAACGGCTGGGTACAGGCCTGCTTTGTCGGGTGCGACAGGGTGGCCGCAAATGGTGATGTCGCCAACAAGATCGGCACCAGCGGTGTGGCGATACTTGCGAAGTATTACGGCATCCCCTTCTACGTGCTCGGGCCGACCTCCACCATCGATCCGTCCTGCAAGACCGGCGCGGATATCAAGATTGAACTTCGAGATCCCGCCGAAATCCGTGAAAAATTCTATAAGGAGCCGATGGCCCTAGCGGAAATCCCCTGCTATAACCCCGCATTTGATGTAACGGACCATACGCTTATTGCGGGCATCGTTACCGAAAAGGGCATTTGCCGCGCTCCGTATGAAACAAGCATTGCCGCCCTGTTTGAATAGGGCGGCCCCAAACCGATACACAAAACTGTGTATAAACAATAAAAAAGGAGAAAGAGAGAATGAAGAAACTTGGTAAACTCGTATCCCTGCTGATGGTGCTGCTGCTGGCTCTCACCGCCGTGGCCTGTGCCGCCCCCGCGCCCGCCCCGGCCGCCACCGAGGCCCCAGCCGCTACCGAAGCGCCCGCCGCTACCGAGGCCCCCGCGGCTGAGACGCCCGCCGAAAACGCCGCTCCGGCCCTTAAGGTCGGCATTGTGACCTCCTCCGGCGTTGACGATGGTTCGTTCGGCCAGGATTGCTACCAGGGCATTACGGATTTCATCGCCGCCAACCCCAGCGCTACGGTCAACCATGTGAAGGAACCGGATATCGCCAAGATCGTGCAGGCTGCCGCCGATGTCATTGCGGATTATGACGTGATGGTGCTCCCCGGCTTCCAGTTCGCCCCCATCGGCTCACTCATGCAGGACAACCCGGACAGGAAAGTTATACTCGTGGATACCGCGCCTACCGACGCGGAAGGCAACACCGTTGAGCTTCCCAACGTCTACTCCATGACATTCGCGGAGCAGGAAGGCGGCTTCTTTGCGGGCGTCGCCGCCGCGCTTTCCACCAAAACCAACAAGGTCGCCGTTGTAAACGGCATCGCCTACCCCTCCAACGTCAACTACCAGTTCGGCTTTATGTCCGGCGTGAACTATGCAAACGCCCACTATGGCACCCAGGTTGAGGTCGTGGAGCTGCCCTCCTATGCCGGCACCGATGTAACCGGCAAACCGGTAGGCGGCAACTATGTCGGTTCCTTCGCGGATGAAGCCACCGGCAAGGTGGTTGGCAAAGCCCTGATCGACAAGGGTGTGGATATCCTCTTTGTAGCAGCGGGCGCTACCGGCAACGGCGTGTTTACCGCCGCCAAGGAAGCCCAGGGCGTATTTGTAATCGGCTGCGATGTGGACCAGTATGACGACGGCGCCAACGGCTCCTCCAACATCATCCTGACCTCCACCATCAAGAACATGCACCTGAACGTAACCCGTCAGCTCACCGCCATTGCGGATGGTTCCTTCCAGGGCAAAAACGAAGTGCTTGACGCTAAAACCGATTCCACCGGCTACGTCAGCGCGCCCGGCCGCCAGCAGCTTTCCGACGATGCGCTCGCAAAGCTTGCCGAGACATACGAACTGGTGAAGAACGGCACCATCGTGCCCGCCGCCAACTTCAACAACTATACGCCCACCGATTTCCCCGGCCTCAAATAACAAACACAATACAGGATGGAAGTATGGGGGGTGTTAATCCCCCATACTTCCATTCATGCGTGATACGCGGTATGATAAAAAGTGTGTAATTTCCTTCACACGAAACAGCGCTGTATTCCTATCCCTCCAACAATCATAATACCGAACAGGAAAAGGCCGGGCGCCTTTATGACATACAGGTTGCGTTTTCCCCAAGAGACAGTAACGTACTTCCGTGCAACATAAATTCCGCCCTTATGGGCGGCGATATAAGGAGGCTTTATCATGATCGTTCCTTCCGCGTGCAACGAGGCAGACAAAGGCGCTATCGCCAAGGTGGTGCTGATGCCGGGCGACCCGCTCCGGGCAAAATACGTTGCGGAAACATATCTGACTAACCCGGCGCAGTTTAACGCCGTGCGCAATATGTTTGGCTTCACGGGCGACTATAAGGGCAAGCGCGTATCCGTAATGGGCAGCGGCATGGGCATCCCCTCCATAGGCCTTTACACGCATGAACTGTACCACTATTTTGATGTGGACGCCATTATCCGTATCGGCACGGCGGGGGGACTAGCGGACAGCATCAAGCTTCGGGATGTGGTGATTGCGATGTCCGCCTCCACCAATTCCAACTTCGCCTGCCAGTTTGAGTTTCCCGGTGTCCTCGCGCCTACGGCGGATTATGCCATGCTCCGGCGTGCGGTGGAAGCGGCGGAGGCAAGGGGCGCGCACGCTGCGGTAGGAAGCGTATTCACATCGGACATGTTCTACAACGCCAAGCCCGATGCCAACGAGCAATACCGCAAAATGGGCATGCTTGCGGCGGAAATGGAAACCGCGGGGCTTTATCTTACCGCCCAGAGCGCAGGAAAGCGGGCGCTGAGCATTCTGACCATTTCAGACCATGTGTTTACCGGAGAGGGGCTTACGGCGCAGGAGCGGCAGGAGTCCTTCCATGAAATGATGGAGATCGCGCTGGAAACCGCGCACAGCTTCGCGTAACCCCCATACAGCATAGGCTCCGCTTCAGGGATACGTTAAACGAAACACAGGCGGCGGGAGGACGATATGGAAGAATATATCGTAGAGATGAAGCACATCACCAAAAAATTTCCGGGCATCGTCGCGAACGACGATATCACCATACAAATCCGAAAGGGCGAAATTTACGCGCTGCTTGGTGAAAACGGCGCGGGAAAGTCTACGCTGATGAGCATGCTTTTTGGCATGTACGAGCCCGACGAAGGAGAAATTTACGTTCGCGGCCAAAAGGTTCAGCTTTCCTCCTCCAACGAGGCGTCGGCGCTGAATATCGGCATGGTGCACCAGCATTTCAAGCTGGTTTCCAACTATACCGTTGCCGAGAATATCGTATTGGGCGTGGAGCCGGTCAAAAAGGCGCTCTCCTTTATCCCATATGTGGATGTAAAGGGGGCCGCGAAAAAGATACGGGAGCTTTCCAAATCCTACGGGCTGGAGGTAGACCCGGGCCAGAAGATTGAAAGCATCAACGTTTCCATGCAGCAGCGCGTGGAAATATTGAAGATGCTCTACCGCGAGGCGGAGATTCTGATATTTGACGAGCCCACGGCGGTACTTACCCCGCAGGAGATCGCGTTTCTTTTGGATATCATGCGGGAGCTTCGCAACAAGGGCAAGACCATTATTCTCATCACCCACAAGCTGGAAGAAATCAAAAAAATCGCGGACCGGTGCGCCATTCTGTACCGGGGCAAGCTCATAAAGGTGCTGGATGTGCCTTCCACCTCCACGCGGGAAATGGCAAGCCTCATGGTAGGGCGCGACGTTTCCTTTGAGCTCGCCAAGAACCCGCCCAGCTTCGGGCCGGATATTCTGGAGGTGGAGCACCTGTCGGTGCGCAACGAGAATAGGTTCGAGGTGGTAAAGGATGTTTCCTTCCGGATACGCGGCGGAGAGATTTTTGCGATAGCCGGGGTTTCCGGCAACGGGCAGGTAGAGCTTGCGGACGCGATCGCAGGACTTATGAAACCCAGCGCCGGACGCATCAGCCTGGGTGGTACTGATATTACGGATATGAGCATACGCCGCCGCACCGAAGACGGCATCTCCTATATCCCGGAGGACAGGCAGGATGTGGGCGTGGTGCTGGATTTCAGCCTGAAGGACAACCTCGCCATTAAAACGTATTACCAGCCGCCATTTTCCAAAAAGGGAATCCTCCAGAACGAGGAGTTCACACGCTACGCCAAAGGGCTGATCAAACAATACGATATCCGCAGTGGACAGGGTGAAAATACGCCTACGCGCTCCATGAGCGGCGGCAACCAGCAAAAGGCGATTGTGGCGCGGGAAATTTCTCTGAACTCCCAGCTCATGATATTTGTGCAGCCCACGCGCGGCCTGGATATCGGCGCGATTGAGAATATCCATAAGCAGATACTCGACGAGCGCGATAAGGGCAAGGCGATACTGCTCATTTCCCTGGAGCTTGAAGAAGTAATGGAGCTTGCCGATACCATTGGGGTGATCTACAACGGCCAGCTTTTGAAAATATCCGAAGCCTCGGCGCTTACAACAGACGATGTGGGCAGGTACATGATGGGGGTGAACGCATGAAACAGGCCGGCCGGGCAAACAAGGAAACCCCGCGTCCCTGGTTTTTGGACCTTTTGCTCAATGAGAAGACCGGCAGGTTTTCCATTGCGCTGCTTGCTGTGCTTTTAAGTATGGTGGTGGCGGCAATCGTGCTGCTCTTGCTGGGCAAAGACCCGTTTGCGGCTCTCGGCGCATTTCTGCGCGGCAGCGGCTTTTTGCAAAAGCCTTCCTACGCGAGCGGGCAGGGGATGCTGACGGACTTCCTTTCTTTCCTGGGGATTTTAGCCCCCATGCTGCTGGCGGCGCTGGGCTTTTTGCTGGCGTTCAAGTGTGGGCTGTTTAATATCGGCATATCGGGCATGATGGTTGCGGCGGGCTTTACGGCCACCGTTCTCATCGGCTACAGCGGCTTAGACGCATACCTTGCAAAGCCGCTGGTGCTGCTCATCGGCATCCTGGTGGGCGGGGCTTTGGGCGCGGTGATTGGCTGGCTCAAGTACCAGTTCAACATCCATGAGGTGGTATCCACCATCATGTTCAATTACATCATCAATTACGTGGTGGGCTTTTTCATCAATACCCGCTTCGCGGATACCATTACCCGGACTTCCAGAGTTTGCAGCCCCGCCTCCCGCTTCACGCTCTCGGGTGTGATGATCGGCGACCTCAAGGCGACGATTCCGCTGGGAATCCTTTTGGCAATCGTGTGCGTTTTTCTGGTGCGTTTCCTGCTGGACCGCACGGTGTTGGGCTACGAGCTCAAGGCCATCGGCCTCAACCGCCGCTGCGCCAAGTACGCCGGCATGCTGGTAGGACGCAACACGGTGCTCGCCATGTGCCTTTCGGGCGTACTCGCGGGGCTTGCAGGCATTACCTTCTATATGGGCTATTACAACACCATCGTTCCCAAGGAACTGGCTAGCCTGGGATACGATTCCATCGCGGTGGTGTTCCTGGGCAACACAAGCCCGATAGGCAGCGTGCTTTCCTCCATACTGATCACCATCTTCCAGAAAGGCAGCGTATACATGAGCTCCACCACAGGCGCCCCCAAGGAGATTGCCTCGGTGATTACAGGCATCATGCTGCTGTTCAGCGCGTGCGGCGGGTATATACGCTACCTTGCCGACAGGAAACGGGAGCAGATTTTTGATAAGGCGCAAAAGCAAATATCCGCTGGCGGCGATATTCCCAGGCAGGAGGGCTCAGTATAATGGATGCGGTTTTTATTGACGGGCTGGCCTTTGCGTTTCCCCTGTTTATTATGGCCGTGGGAGGCATCTATTGTGAGAAGAGCGGCATTACCATGCTTGCCTTAGAAGGCCTGCAGGGTTTTGGCGCGTTCGTAGGAGCGCTTGCGGTGGTGCTGTTGCGCATGACGCTTGGGGAAAGCTCGCCGTACCTGATCTACATCGCGATGGCCGCGGCAATGATCGGCGGCATGCTATACGCCACGCTGCACGCGGTGCTGTGCGTAAAGTTCAAGGCCAACCAGGTAATCAGCGGCGTAGTGGTAAATATACTCGCGGTGGCGCTCACGGCGTTTTTAACCAGCGTCATTAACGAAGCCATTACCGGCGAATCCTCCAACAAGTTCCAGATCGGCGTATCCAGCCGCTTCACGGTGCCGGGGCTTTCCGGCATTCCGGTGCTGGGGGGGCTGTTTCGTGACATGTACCCCTTTGAGCTGATTATCCTTGTGATCGGCATATTTGCCTGGTACCTGCTGTATAAAACGCGCTTCGGGCTGCGGCTGCGCGCCTGCGGCGAAAACCCGCACAGCCTGGACGCCGCGGGCGGCGACGTGGGTAAAACACAGTTTTCGGCCATTCTAGTAAGCGGGGCGCTTTCGGGCCTGGCGGGCATCTGCTTTGCATACTCCATCTCCGCCAACTTCTCGCCCAGCATATTCATGGGGTATGGATATCTTTCCATCGCAGCCATGATATTTGGCAACTGGAATATCCTTACCACGCTTGCGGTATGCCTGTTCTTCGGCTTTGCGAAGTCGGGCGGATACCAGCTCTGCCTCTCGCTTGGCATGGCGGGCAATATTTCGGATATCTTCCTGACGCTGCCCTATGTGCTCACGCTGCTTCTGCTGGTGTTCTTCTCCAAGCACAACCATCCGCCGCGCGCGATAGGCGAGACGTTCGATAAAGGAAAGAGGTAACGGAAACAGGGTAAGTATGCTGCTCGCCACTTAAAATGTCAGTAAACTGCCCGAACGCATTCGGGCAGTTTTTCGTTCGGGTGGACGTGATATTTCTCCGGCACGCATGTTCATCCACGGATAAACCTTGTTCAATCAAGAAATAAAAGATATAATACCCACGGAATAATATCCTCCGGCCTTGCCTCAGGTCGGCGGCTTAAGGTGAATTTTTATACAGGAAGTAATGGAAGAAGCATGGATCGCCGAAAAATAAAAACCGTTACGCTCTGCATCATAGCGGGTTTTTTAACGCTCACCTCCTTTGCGGTGGTGTATGCCGATTATCTGCTCGGGCGGGTTTACCAGGAGCAGCAGAAAAACATGCGCTTATCCGCGCAGGCCGCCCCCTTGCCTGTGTTGCAACCCACTCCCCTTCCCACGCCCGCCCCCACCCTCGCGCCTACCCCTGCCCCCACCCGCAGGCCCCTACCGGGGGATATTGCTAACGTGCGCTTTCCGGATTATGACACAGGGTTGTACGCGGAATACAGCTACCAAACCGATGAGCTGCGAATAGCCGTGGACAAGGTGGAAGAGGATGGCGTCACGTATTATGTCGCCGATATTTGGATGCGGAACATCAACTGTTTCCGGACGGCCTTCTCCGGCGGCGAGTACCAGGGCAAACGGGAGTCCGCGGAAAAAATCGCGCAGGACAACAATGCCATTTTGGCCGTAAACGGGGATTTTCTGGGCGGGCTTGTACTTCGCAACGGCGTACTGTACCGCAAGGC
>JAFABA010000210.1 GCA_023426265.1 Bacillota bacterium | reverse complement strand
GTGGGTCGCAAAATTTGTTCCGCCCCAACCGATATTGTCCAGCCACGCGAGCAGTTTGGGGAGATTCTTTTCGGGAGCCCCCGAGATATAGTCCATTGCCTGATTTAGAGCAAACGCCTGAATTTTTCCCTTCGCCTTCATCCGTATTTTCCTTTCTTGCTGTCCGTGCCAGTCAGTTCAGCAGCCCGTTGGCCTTTTCGCACACGTCGTAGATCTCGTCGTATTTCTGATCGATCAGCGGCGCGACCTGCTCTGTCTTCTTCCTGCGGATGTTCACGAAGCTGAAGTACGGAATGATCCAGCCCGCAAACCCCGGGATTGCCAGAATGATGGAAAGCGGCAGCATGCCCGCGATATGGGAAAACACGGAGCCTGCCATAAACGCTGTTCCAACTACGCCGATCACGTAGGCGACGGTGGAAGCGCCGACGACTTTGGAAAACTCCAGATTTTCAATTTCCGCAACGCAGGCGTCGAACTGGCGCTGCAACCTAGAAAGCTCCGCTTTGTTGCGGATCTTGCGGTCGCGCTTGAACTTCATGGTAACGGAGCCGATGCTTTGGATAGGCACTGATGTACCCTCCAGCGTCCAGCCAAAGTTTGTATACCCATCGGCATATACCGACTCCAGGTTGCGCTTTACCGTGACATCCTTGTACTCATACCCTACAAATCCGTCCGCATTCTTTGTGACTTCACTCATAACATTTCTCCTTTTCTTTATTGCGGATCTTTTCGATCCGTTTGATGTGCCTATCTTACCGGAGGATTGTTTGCGAGTTGCTTCTGAAATGTTTGAGAAATATTAATCCTGAACATGCACACGGTTTCTTTAAATCAAAAACAGCCCGGATTTTTGCAAGCTAAATCCGGGCTGTTCTATGACGTACTTAGATTGCACATTCGCCTATGGTTCGACCTTTAGCCCTACCGTAAAGGTTGCGCCTTTCCCTGGCTCGCTCTCTACCGTTATGGAGCCGCCCACAAGTTCAATGACGCGCAGTGTAAGCGCGAGGCCAAGGCCGTTACCCTCTCCCGAGTGGGAGGTATCACCCTGATAGAATTGATCGAAGCTATGCTTCATGGTCTCCTCATCCATGCCGCAGCCGGTATCGGATATGGAGACAGCCACATAATCCGTATCCGAGGTTTGCGTCAGTATGATCTTCCCGCCGGGCTCCGTAAATTTCACGGCGTTGGAAAGAAGGTTGTGCCAGACGATCTCCAGCATGCTCGGGTCAGCGCATATCATGGCGCGGTCCTCAATATCCGCCTCAAACGCGATGCCCTTCCGCTCCCACGCATCCTCAAACGTCAGCGCGCAGTCGCAAAGCTGGCGGCACAGGTCAAAGGATTCCGCGGCAGACGTAATTTCCTGGTTTTCCAGCTTGTTGAGCTTGAGAATGTTGGTCACGAGCGCCGTCAGATTTTTAGACGCGCTGATGATCGTATCGGTATATTCCCTGCGCTTTTCCTGCGGGAGATCCTCCTTTTGCAGCGCCATGGCGTAGCTTTGGATGACGGACAGCGGCGTCTTGATTTCATGGGACACGTTGGCGGTAAAGTCGCTTTTGAGCGTTTCGATGCTGTTCAGTTCCTCCACCATCTTGTTGAAGTCCTCAAACATCACATCCACATAATCAAGCTTGTCCGCGCGGTGTACGGGTTCGAGATGGACCGAAAAATCGCCCCCTGCGACCTGTTTGGCTGCTTCGCTGAGCGTCCTCATTGGTTTATCATATGCGCGGATCTTCTGCCGGGCGGTGATCAGGCAAAACACGCCGGTAACGATCGCCCAGTACCCGAGCATGCCCCAGATATATTCAGGCGGCATGTGACCAAAATAGACATACTCGTTATAGATCATCCACTGCCCCGCGGCCAGCGACAGCAGGATAAAATAAGTCAGCGCATATTCCTTCCATGTAAAATGCCTGGCCTTGACCCGGGCGTCGTTTTCAATCTGCTTCTGCTTTTTTCTCATTGCAACACCGCCTTATATCCAAGGCCATGGACGGTGACGATCTTAAAATCCTCACAGCCGGAAAACTTATCCCGAAGCTTTGTGATATACACATCCACGGCACGCAGGCTGGTTTCGCTCTCCAGCCCCCAGAACTCGTCCATCAACTGCGCGCGGGAAAACGTATGATTGGGATAGGAGAGCAGTTTATACAAGATATTGAATTCGCGCACAGTCACGGGGATTTCCGCGCCATTCGCCGTTGCGGTCATGGCGTCCGCGTCCATGACGAGGCCGCCCACCGTCAGGCGCTTTTCGTTGGCGATGTTGGCCCGGCGCAGCAGCGCGCCCACGCGCAGCACCAGCTCGTCCATATCGACGGGCTTCACCATGTAATCGTCAATGCCGATGCGGAATCCCTTTTGCTTGGAGGAAATATCGTCCCGGGCGGTCATGAACAGAATGGGAATCGTCCTGTTGACATCCCGTACCGTTTCCGCAAACTCAAACCCGTCGATCTCCGGCATCATGATATCTGAAATGATCAGATCGTACAGGTTGTTGTACATCAGGTCATACGCCTCCCGCGGGTTGAAGCATCCTTTGGCGGCGTATCCGTTTTCCGCCAGATATGCGCAGACGATCTGATTGAGCCTTTTATCATCTTCTACCACAAGAATGTTGATCATAAGAACATCTCCATCTTTTTGCCTGACTCAGATTATAGCCGAAAAATGTTAAGGAAATGTTTATGGATGTTCTATGTTGACAGCCTTCTTTTTGACCTCCAATACGAGCTCTGCCTCCATATCCTCGTTTAAATTACTCCACTGTTATCACGTCGAATACAAACGGAAACGCTTCCGCTGTTTTATTCTTAAAATCAACTTTGTACCCGGTTCCATCCTTATAAAAGAACCCATGGTCGGGTTCGATTTTTATGTAGCACATATCCGCATCGTTCTCATCGTTATGTTTAAAATACCAGGGTTCAAAGACGCGGATCAGCTTGCTCCTGATCTGGCTGTTTTCCTGCTGCAGCGGATGCCCGATCAGGCGTGCCGTGCCGCTGAACCGGTATAATTGGTCGCACAGAGCGACTTGTTCGTTTGCGGCGATTTCCACCGCTTTTTGCGAGGTCCGGTAGGTGACGATATAAAACGCACCGTCTTCATAGTAGGTATCCACGACCCTGACGGACGGAACATACTCCTTTGACGTCGCCAGCGCAAACTGACAGTCCCTGCCGAACAGTTCCGTTAAGGCTGCGAGGCTTTTCTCATACGTCATTTCCGAATCCTCCCAATATATTCTATACTTAACTTACTATATCAAAAAAACGAAAAAACAAAAGGACCAGCCCATGGGCAAGTCCTTTTGTGTGTTCCGGTACTTTTACACAATCTCCACCTGCATCCCCGGCAGGCGGCGCTGCATGCGGGTGACGAAGTTGTCACCGGAGGAATCGGGCGACGCGCCCAGCACCAGCACGGACGCTTCATGCGCCTTGGCGTAGATTTCAAGCGTTCCTTCCACATCATCGGCGCGCAGCATGGCGAGCGAGCCGCCTGCAAGCTGCGCTGCGGTAAAGAGATATTCCAGAGCTTCTCCTTCTATTGCATTTCCCAGGAAATTTTCCCCCGTTCTGACCGCATGCACGATATGCAGCGGCAGCTCGCGTTCGCGGGCAATTTCCTCCCCCCGCTCCACCAGCCTTGCACAGGTACGCTGGCGGGTCACGCACACCATGACGATGCGTTTCTCGTGTTCGTGTTCCATCATTGTAGCGGGTGAAAGCGTCTTTTTCATACGCTGCCCTCCGTCGCCTGTAATTTATCCGGCAGGTCCGCCGGGACATAGGATTGGAGGAGCGCCACGGCCTCTTGTGCGCCGTTTGCTACGGCGTACATGGCACGGTAGGCGACATCCGCAAAGTTTTCGGCGTAAAGCCGCTCAAACTGTTCCAAGATGGGATCGAAGAAGCCATCCAGGTTGATGATGACAATGGGTTTGTCGTGGTAGCCAAGCTGACGCAACGTAATCACTTCGAGAACCTCTTCAAGCGTGCCAAAGCCGCCCGGGAGCGCAATAAACGCGTCCGCAAGATCCTCCATGCGCTGCTTGCGTTCGTGCATGGTCTGGGTTTCATAAAATTCCGTGCATTCGGTATATGCGATGCCGGGCTTGTTGAGCCGCTCAGGTATGACGCCTATGATGCGCCCGTTCTCCTGTTTGACGCCGCGCGCCATGGCCCCCATCAGGCCGCGCTGCCCGCCGCCAAATACCATGCCCGCGCCCGAGCAAGCTACGGCCCGCCCCAGTTCCTCCGCCAGGGTGAAATATTTCGGCTCCAGCAGTTCGCTGGAGGAGGCGAATATACAGACGTTGTTATGTTCCATTTCGCTTAAGGTACTCCTCTTTTCGTAAGGGCTGCAAAGGCGGTTGAAGAGGTTCAGCCCTACTATATATTATCGTCAGTTTTGTTTCACGCGTTCTTTCCGCTTTATATATTATTGCGCACGCAGCGCGCGCAATGCGGCGATCGCTCCGTCTTTTCTTTTATTCCGACTTCTGTTCCTGCTTTAACAGTTCCCGCGCGATATCGAATTTGGTCTGGGAGAACGCCTTGGCGTTCGCAGGCACCTCCAGCATGACAAGCACCAGCCTGTCCTCATCGGTCCGGAGCCGATACCCCGCAAACCAGTTGATCTCCTTTGTTTTATCGTTGCCGACCTCTGCCGTACCGGTCTTGCCGGCGATATTGTCCAGATGCAGCCACGATCCGGTACCGGTAACGATAACATCCTCCAGCATGGGAGTCAGCGTATCCAGAGTGCTTTGCTGTATGATGTTTGCCTTCCAGACGCTGTCCTCATGCTGGGTGACAGGCGTATAGTCCGGCCCTTCCGTACGGTAAAGTCCTTTTACGACATAGGGCGTCTGTATGCTGCCGTTGTTTGCAAGCGCGGAAAACATGCACGCCGCCTGCAGAGGGGTTATGAGCACCTCACCCTGGCCGTACGAGCTTTCCGCAAGCAGCATCGGCGACCATTCCGATTTTTTGTTTTTGAGCTGCGCGGGCAGTACCGACGTATCAAACGGGATGCTTTCCGTATACCCCGCGTTCTCCATAAAGCTCACAAACGCGTCCGTTCCGGTCTTTAGCGCCGCATAGGCAAAGTAGATATTGTCTGAGTCGATCATGCCGTTGTGCATGTTGAGCGGCGGGGAATGCCTGTGCTCCAGATGCACGCGCGTGATGGAGGCGTACCCCCAGGGGCCGAACTCGCCGTTATCGGAGGGAAGCCATTTGTCCTCCTCTATCGTTTCCTTGTTCATGGGGAACGTGGTTGTCGGCGTCATGGCGCCGCTTTCCAGCGCTACCGCCGCGGTATAGGGCTTGAACATGGAGCCTGGCGGGTACAGGCCGCGGGTAAGCCGGTTAAAGAGCGGTGCGTTCTTCTGCGTACTCAATCGCTGCCAGTCCGCCTCGGGGATGCCGCGCGCAAACAGGTTGAGGTCAAACGAAGGGTAACTGGCCATGGCTTCTATTTCCCCGGTCCTGGGGTTCAGCACCACTACGGCCCCCGCCGTATCTTCTCCAAACAGCGAGTACTGGAGCAATACTTCCGTGCGGTGCTGCAAATCCGGGTCCAAAGTCAGCTGCACGTCCAGCCCGTTTTCGGCCTTTTTTTCATAGAGCGTCTTTTTGTTCAGACCGTCCGGCGCGCTGATGTAAATATAGGATCCGTCCGTGCCCCGCAGCTGCTTTTCGTATATGCTCTCCAGCCCGCTTTTGCCCACGCGAGAGTCTGAGTTGTATACGTCGTCCCCCTTTTCGTTGCCGGTAAGCGCCTTTAAATCCTCCGGAGAGGCCGCGCCAACATACCCGAGGATATGCGCGAGCGTGCTCTTCTGCGGGTAATAGCGCAGGGTGCCGAAATTGCTTTTGTCTATGGACACGCCGGGAATAAGCAGCAATTGTTCCTCCAGGCTTTCGTTCAGTTCATCCGGATACAGCTGCTTGAGTATGACAAAGTCTCCATATACGTTCGCGAGTTTCTTTTCCACCGCCTCAATGGACATGTTTAAAAGCATGGCTATCTGGCGGGCAAACTGCGCCGTATCCTCAATTTTGTCCGGTACGGCGATGATGCTTACGGCATTGACCGTCTGCGCATACACCACGCCGTCGGCTAAAATCTCCCCGCGCAGCGCAGTGGTCTTGCCCACGCGTACGGTATCCCCCCAACCCATTTCAGGGAAAAGCAGCGCGGGCGTCCACTCCACCGTCCACATGCTGTTTTCGCGCCGGACGGACATGCGGAAATTCAATTCCTGTTCGCCGACGAG
>JAFABA010000204.1 GCA_023426265.1 Bacillota bacterium | reverse complement strand
CAAAATAGCGGGAAACCGATTGCGAAAGAAGATTTGCCGAAGATATTCGACAGATTTTATCGAGCCGACCCGTCACGTACGGCGGAAAACGGCGGGTATGGTCTTGGGCTTGCAATCGCCAAAGCGTCTATTGGGCGGCTGGGTGGCAGTATATCTGTTGAGAATACACCGGGGGACTTGACAACTTTTACATTCATACTTGGAGACGTCTTATAATCAACTCTGGGGCGGCAAATAAAACTGGGACTACAAATTGCATTTTCGGGAATCCTTAAAACTTCCTAAACACATACCGTCCGCTTTGAGTCAAATGTTCCTCGGTCCAGCCGCCGTCGGGCGCGCCCGGCCTCAATGCGGCGCTTGTTTCGTCGCGGTCGCCAAGACTCCAGTTGCACCAGCTTAACTCATGCTCGTCTAAAAAACGCAGCCATTCATCGCTCTCTTTGATAAATACGCCGCCGCTGCCGTCCGCGGCGCTCGTACCCCATTCGCTCACAAAGACCGCCACACCCTTTTTTAGAGCTGTACGGCATTTGTCGCGAAGAATTTCGCCGTGTGTTCCCGCGTAAAAATGCAGTGTGTATAGGATGTTCCCAAATGTAAGCGGATCGTCCGCGCAGACGTCCACATCCTGGCTCCATGTGGGATTGCCAACCAAAATAACGGCATTCGGCGAATTTTTGCGTATAACGGGGATGACCTTTTGCGCATACGGCTTGACGCTGCCTGCCCATGTCACATCAGCGCCGTTCGGTTCGTTGCAAATCTCATAGAGAACACCCCGCTCGTCTTTATAGCGGAGGCTTATTTCATCGAAAAATTCCATCGCTTTTTGAACATTTGCCATCGGGTCGTTGTCATAAAGAATGTGCCAGTCGATGATGGCATATAAGTCGAGCGCGAGCGCGTCGTCCACCGCGCGTATGACGTCCTGAATCACGGACGGATTTGTCAGATATCCGCCCTCGTCCGTGTACATGGCGATACGGAACACATTTGCGCCGAATGCTTTTGTTGTGCGGATGCCTTCCGCGCGGGCAAACTGCGGATACCATTGCATGCCGTGGCTGCTCATACCATGCAACACGACCGTTTTGCCGAACTGATCCAAAAGCGATGTTCCTTTGACACTTAGCGCGCCGCGCGCCGAGACACCCTGCCAGTGTGCATTCATGGAAAGCCTCCGATATTTTATTTTTGCCGTTAGAAATTACAGATTTATTTGAGCGCTTTGCTGATCTGACATGGAAATTATAGCATATACCATAAATAAATGGAATGGAATCGATTTTGCTGGACATAAGGTCTCTCCATGACAGTAACCAATTTGCCAATGCTGTGCCATACCCCATAACAGTCTGTACAAACAACCGCGAAAATGGTAACATACAGGTGAAGTTGAACGCTCAATGTAGAGCGGACGGGGGATCGTATGGTCACCATAGACGATATTGCCCGCGAAGCCGGGGTCAGCAGCACCACAGTGTCCAATGTCATATTGGGCCGCACAAAGAGGGTATCGAAAGAGACCACGGAAAACATCAGCCGCATCATACGGGAGCGCGGCTATGTGCCCAATATGTCGGCGCGCGCGCTTGTTTCGCGCACCTCGCGGGTGGTGGCGCTCATCAACCACCTGGACCCGAAAAAGAGCGGCAACTTCATGGAGGATCCGTTCCACAATACGTTTATCGGCGCAATCGAGCAGACTTTAAGGGAAAGCGGCTATTACCTCATGCTCCGTACGGTGGGGAACTCCGAGGACCTGCTGGCTTTTTTGCGCAACTGGAATGTGGACGGTTTCTTTATGACGGGCCTCTTTGAAGAGGATGATCTGTACGTTACGCTGCTGGAGGCGGGTAAGCCTGTGGTGCTGATCGACAGCTACTTGAGCGACTACAGCCGCATGGCCAACGTCGGCCTGCAGGATTTTGAAGGCGCGTATATCGCCACGGAGTACCTGATGAAAAACGGCCACCGCCGCATCGCGTTCGCGGGGCCGCCCATCCGCAAAGGCGGCGTTGTGGACAAGCGCCTGTGCGGCTATAAAAAAGCGCTTGAAGCATACGGCCTGCCCTTTGACGCGGAGCTGGTGTTTGAACGCGAGTTTTCCACCCACGGAACCATGCAATTGGGTGAGCTCTTGGCAAGGCATTCCGATATTACGGCGCTTTTCGCCACGGCGGATATCATGGCCGCGGGCATCATGTCCGGCATCCAGCAGAGCGGGAAAAGGGTGCCGGAGGATTTTTCCATCGTCGGCTTTGACGATATCAACTGGTGCCGCATGACCATGCCCATGCTCACAAGCGTCCACCAGGACGCGAACAAAAAGGGCGAGATCGCGGCGGACCATATGATGAAGCTGTTGGAGCTAAAACCCCTGCCCGAACGCAACGTCATTTTACCCGTTCGCCTTGTGGAGCGGCAAAGCGTCAAAAAAATATAAGAAAATATTTTGCACCCTCTTTACAGAACACCATTTATTTGCTATCATCTAGTTGAACGATAAACCAAGTCTATCGCCGCATTGTTGCGGCTGTTCCCAGGGCAACAGTCTATAGTCTCTATATCGGAAAAATTGCTCAGAAGATCAAAAACAATAGGGGTTCAAACACACGCATCAGCCTAAGAAAGCGGTATGATAGGTTTTACGTTAAACCTAATGATTTTTCGATACATTTCATTGGCACCCAAATAAAAAGGAGGAACGAGGATATGAAGAAATCTCTTGTAGCACTGTTGGCGCTGCTGCTGGCGGTCAGCATGCTTGGCGCATGCACGCCCGCGCCTGTCGCAACCCCGGCAGAGAACGCGACTCCGGAGCAACCCGCGGCTCCCGCTCCCGAAGCCACCCCCATCCCGGAAAAGGTTACACTGAAAATCGGCATATGGCCTGAGGACACCATGACGGATGAGATCAAGCTGCATGAAGGATATGTAGAGACCTTCAATGCCACCCATCCGGGTGTGGAAGTCGTTCCCTCCTATTACAAGTACGCTACGGATACGTTTGTTGCTTTGGCCGAATCCGGCAGTCTCCCCACCATATTTGAAACGTGGTATACTGAACCCCAGAAGCTCATCAAGGGCGGCTTTGTCAAAGACATTACGGATATCCTGGCCGCGCGCGGCTGGCTTGACGCCATTAACCCCTCCATCCGCGCCCTGATGAGCGACGCGAACGGCCGCGTGTACGGCATCCCCCGCGACGGTTACGCTTTGGGTCTCATGTGCAACGTGGAGCTGTTTGAAGAAGCGGGCCTTGTCAATGCGGACGGTACCATTCAGTACCCCAAAACCTGGGCGGAGCTTGCAACGGCGAGCAAGACCATCAAAGATAAGACCGGCTCCGCAGGCCTTTGCCTCTTGGCCAAGGATGCTGCGGGCGGCTGGCATTTCAGCAACATCGCCTGGGCGTACGGCGCGGACCTTTGTACGGTGGACGCAAACGGAAAATTTGTTGCGAACCTGGATACGCCCGAAGCCATTGCCGCCATGGAATATGTCAAGAGCCTCAGGTGGGAATATAACGTGCTCACCGCCGACCCCACCAGTGAAGACTGGGGCACCGGCTTCACCCAGCTTGGCACCGGTGGCGCCGCCATGTACATCGGTGCGAACGATGCGGTTGCCCAGCCCACCTATACCAACGGCCTTGCGGTAGACAAACTGGCGCTCGTTCCCATGCCCGGCGGCCCGGCAGGCCAGTTCTCCCTCTCCGGCGGCACGCCGTACATGTTTGCGGCAAACGCGACGGACGCGGAAGTCAACGCGGCCTTGGATTACCTTGAGATCATGGGCAAAGCTCCCGTCGCTTCCGACGACGCCATCGCCGGCATGAAGGCGGATGCGGAATACCGCGTTGCAAACGGCATCCCCGTGATCCCGCGCTTCCCCTGCTGGACAAAGCAGGAACTCCTTGATGCGGAGAACAAGATCATCGACGAGTACAGCAACATCAACAAAGCGCTCTTTAACGATTATTTCGCAGCCACAAAGGCAAAAGGGAACCTCCACATGGAGGAGGAAGGTGATTCGCAGAAAATGTATGACGAACTCACCAAAGTGCTGCAGGCAGTCGTTACCGACAAGAACGCGGATGTCACGGCGCTCATGAAGACCGCGGACGCAAACTATCAGACCATATTGGATAACAGCTTAAACAAGTAACCTATTAACCCACAGAAATCCGCTGATAAAGTCCGCAGGGGCTTTGCCAGCGGCCTGTAAAGGGGGCCTTTTAAAAGGCGAAGGCCCCCTTTCCTATTTCGATATGGCGAGGTGACTTTTTTTGGCGAAACAAAGAGCCCTGCCCCCGCTTATAGGCAACAAGCTGAAAAGGAACGTCAGCGCGTGGGTCATTATGCTGCCTGCTGTCATATTGTTTGCCTTCTTTGTATGGACACCGCTATTGGAAAGCGTGCGCCTCTCCTTGTTTGAGGCAAAAGGCGTCCGGCTGGAGCGGTTCGTGTGGCTTGAAAACTATGCCACTATGTTTACCCACCCGAATTTCTGGCCCGCGCTGCGCAACACGTTTTTATATATCTTCTGGTCGCTTGTGCTGGGCTTTTGGATCCCCATCATCATCGCATCCCTGCTGACGGAGGTGATGCACCTCAAAGGTTTTTTTAGAGTGGGCGTGTATTTCCCCAACATTATTCCGGGTATCTCCACCGTCATGCTGTGGGGCTTCTTTTTCCGGCCCGGAGAAAACGGGGTATTGAACATATTACTCGGCAAAATCGGCATAGACCCGCAGCTCTGGCTCACGAACCCGCATCTGACCATCCCTCTTATCGTATTAACCATGACATGGAAGGCCGCAGGTTCCACCGCGCTTGTGTATATGGCGGGCATAAGCGGCATCAACCCGGAACTCTATGAGGCCGCCACCATAGACGGCGCAACGCCGTGGCAGCGCTTTACGCGCATTACGCTTCCCGGCATTTTAAGCCTCGGGAAGATGCTTTTGATTTTGCAGATCATCGCAGTGTTCCAAATCCTTTATGAGCCGCTCATCATGACCAACGGCGGCCCCAACAACGCCAGCATATCCATTATGCAGCTGGTGTACAAATATGCGTTTGAGGATTACAACTATCCCATGGCCGCGGCGCTTTCGGTGCTCATCTGCATCATACTCGGCTTTTTGACGGTCATTTACTTCCGCGTGACCAAAAAAGTGGATCAGTAAGGAGGGCGGCGGCAAATGTTTTTTGAACGATACAGGCGCAAGCAGGAAGGTGCGATCCGGTTCTATGACCTTCGGTCGGGCGGGACGCGCGTCGCTGTCATCATCATATTCATCCTTTGCATCATCATGGTGGCCGTTTCACTGTTCCCTGCCATCTGGGTCGGGCTCTCCGGCTTTAAGGATATCAAGGAATACCGGCGGGAAGCCGACATATTGCCTAACGAACTGGATTTTGAACGGTACGGGAAGACATGGGATGACTTTAAGTTCGGGCAGTATTACGTCAACTCATTCATTTCGGTTGCGGGCAGCGTCATATGCGCGGTATTTTTTAACGGCACGCTGGCCTATGTGCTGGGGGTGCTCCGCCCGCGCGGTTACAAGGTCATATTCGCACTGGTGATGTGGAGCCTCTTGATACCGCCCACCACCGGCATTGTGGCGCTCTATGTCAACATCAATCGGCTGGGGCTGAGCCAGAGCTTTTTGCCGCTGTGGCTCTCTATGGGGGCGAATGCGTTCTGGGTGGTGTTGTTCAAGCAGTTTTTTGAAAAGCTGCCCAAGGAGTATATCGAGGCGGCGCAATTGGACGGCTGCTCGGATTTCCGCATATTCTGGAACATCATACTGCCGTTATCCAGGCCCATCATCATCGTGGTTTCCATATTCGCGGTCACCGCCGCATGGTCGGATTTCCTTCTTCCGTATCTGGTGCTGGCAGGGACCGATAAGGAGACGGTCATGGTGCGCCTCTTTGAGTTCCGCACGGCCATCAAACATACGGACGTGGATGTTCTCAGGGCGATCGTATTTTCCATTATTCCGCCTACCATCCTATTCGC
>JAFABA010000196.1 GCA_023426265.1 Bacillota bacterium | reverse complement strand
TATCTTACAGTCCCGCGCCAACGTCGCCGGGTTACAGGAAATATAGACGACGCGCTGTACGCCGCTTTCGATCACCGCCCGCAAAAACGCCTCCTCCGCGCCCTTTCGAGGGGGGTCCAGCACCAGGGCGTCCGCCTTGAAGCCATCCGCAAGGAGTTTGGGCAGCGCTTCCTCCGCGGGAGCGCACAAAAAGCGGACGTTCCGGATACCGTTTTGCTCCGCGTTGCGCTTTGCGTCCTCCACGGCTTCGGGTACGTTTTCGATGCCTATGACCTCTTTGGCATGCTTCGCAAGAAGTAGTGTGATCGTCCCGATGCCGCAGTAGGCGTCCACCACCCGCTCGCCTCCATTGAGCGCAAGAAGATCAAGCGCTTTCTGGTACAGCTTTTCCGTCTGCACAGGGTTCACCTGCAAAAACGAAGCGGGGCTAATAGAAAACGAAAGGCCGCAAAGCGTTTCCATGATGTACGGCTCGCCCCACAGCAGGCGGTAGTCCGTGCCCAGTATAACGTTTGTCTGACCTTTTTGGACATTGAGATAGACACTCTTTAACCCTTCCACGCGGTTGCGCAGCGTTTCAATGAGCGCCTGTTTCTCGGGTATGGAGGTGGAAGTGGCGACGAGTACCGCCATCACTTCCCCGTTGACCGTAGTGCGCGTTACCACATGGCGGATTAGTCCTCGGCCCATCTGCTCGTCATACGCCGAAACACTGTGCGCGTTGGCCCAGTCTCGTACGGCAAGCATGGCAAGTAAGCCCGATTCTTTTTGAATGAGGCAATCCTCCGTGGGAACCAGCCGGTGGCTGCGCGGCGCAAAAAAGCCCGCCTGCACGCGCCCGTCGATTTCTGCAAGCGGGAAGCTTCCCTTGTTGCGGTACTGCCAGGGCTCGTCCATGCCGATAACGGGCGATACCGTAATGTCCTTTAATCCACCCAGGCGGGTAAGAGCGTCCTCCACCACCTTGCGCTTGTAGGCAAGTTGGGCGGAATAACCGAGGTGCTGCAGTGTACATCCGCCGCATTTTTCAAATATGGCACAGGGCGGCGTTACGCGTTCTTGCGCTGGCGTGAGTACCTCCAAAAGCTTTGCGACGCCGTAGCCGGAATTGACTTTAATGACGTGCGCCTGCACGTGTTCACCCGGCAGCGCGCCGGGCACGAACACCGCATATCCGTCTACCCGGCCTATCCCCTCCCCTTCCGCGCCCAACGCGTCGATTTCCAGTATGATATCGTCGTTGCGCGCGACGGGCGGACGTTTTTGCTGCATAGGATGCTCCTTGGTACTTAAAATTAGAATTTGGTTAAAAGATCGTTCATCTCGTAAAGTTCGGAATCAAAGCGGTCCATCTTTTCCACCGCTTCCTGCAACGGGACCTCTATGATCCTGTTATCCCGTATGCCTATGGCAAGACCGCCCCTGCCCTCGTTCAAAAGATCCACAGCCCTTACACCCAAGCGGGTGGCTAAGATCCGGTCAAACGCGGAAGGGTCGCCGCCGCGCTGGATATAGCTCAATACCACGGCCTTGATTTCCACATCCGAATGCTCGCGCACATAGTTTGCAAAATCCTCCGCATGGCCTGCGCCTTCGGCGATGATCACCATACTGGTGAGCCTGCCGCGAAGTTTGTTATCCATCAGCCGCCTTGTGGCGTCCTCCCAGGAGTATTCCCGCTCGGGCAGCATCGTAATATCCGCAGGCCCTGCGATACCAGCCCAAAGCGCGATATCACCGCAGTTACGGCCCATGACCTCCACCACGCCCACGCGATCATGCGCGCGCATGGTGTCCCGGATCTTGCTGATCTCGTGGATGACGTTGTTCACCGCGGTATCGAAACCTATGGTAAAGTCCGTATACCCCATATCGTTGTCGATTGTGCCGGGAAGCCCGATTGTTTGAATGCCGGCACTGCTGAGCGCGAGCGCGCCCTTGTAGCTGCCATCCCCGCCGATGACGACCACGCCGTCTATACTGTATGCCTTTAATACCTTGATGGCCTGGGCCTGCCCTTCCGGCGTCTTGAACTGCTCGCTGCGCGCGGTACGCAATATGGTGCCGCCTTTTTCGAGGATATTGTGGACGTCGTCATACTGGAGCTGCTGGAGCCTTCCCTCCATCAGCCCCTGGTAGCCATGGTAGATCCCCATGACGGTCATGCCCTTGTCCAGACCCGCTTTCAATACGGCGCGGATTGCCGCATTCATGCCCGGGGTATCTCCTCCGCTGGTCAAAACGCCGATCCGTTTCATTTTTATGCTCCTTTTTAAACTGATAAAAACTTTGATACCTATCTAGGAATAAAGCCGTTCCCTTGCCCGGTCGCGCTGCTGCTCCGGACTTTTCACGGCGATTTTTATGTTTTCCGCGCCAATCAGATCCCGCATATCTCTCAAGAATCCTTCCGAGAGATTGACGGCGTATTCTTTAGGCAGGCGCTTACCGCAGCTGCCCGCCTCACACAGCACCACCGGCACGTTGCCGGGGTAACGCGTCAAGACCTCCACAGTCTGCGCGTAAAGCTCCTTTGTGAGCTGTTCATACCGCAAATACAGCGTGGGAACGACTTCATCAAGCGGAACCATCTCATCCACCAGTATGCTGTTCTTCTGGTTTTCCCGCATATTGAGCTTGCCGGTCACCATGACGGCGCGGGCAGGGTAAAACATGTTTGCCACCTGTGTGAGCGTGCGGGGAAAGAGCACAAGCTCCACCGTACCCGTAACGCCTTCGAGCACCGCGTATCCCATCAGGCTGTTGCCCGCACGGGTGGGCTTGCGCTCCACCTGAGAGAGTAACCCGCCGGTGCGCACGCGGTCGTTATCGCGCGGGCCCTGGGAGCCGTCCGCCTCCTGCAAGTCGAGAACGCTATATTCCATGGCGGACAATACGCCCGCGTAATCGTCCAGCGGATGGCCGCTGATGTAGATGCCGATCGCATCGCGCTCCTTATCCAATATGGTCTGATGCGAGAGCTCCGGAATATCCGGTAGCTGTATGGTAACGCTTTGGAGCGCAGACGTTCCGCCCCCCAGATCGAACAATGAGATCTGGCCCTGATCGCGCATCTTCCTCGTTTGAGCGGCGCTGTCTAAAGCGCGTTCGTATACGCCGATCAGTTGCGCGCGCTTCACATTCATGCCGTCAAAGCCGCCCGCATAGATCAGCCCTTCCAAAGCACGCTTGTTCAAGCCTTCCGAGCGATCTACAAAATCAAAGAAATCTCGGAACGGCCCTCCGCGCTCTCTTTCCTGCACCATCTGCTGCATGGCGGCCTCCCCTACGTTGCGCACGGCGCAAAGCCCGAAGCGGATGGCGCCGTTTTCAACGGAAAAGCGCGCGCGGCTCTTGTTGACATCCGGCGGCAGGACTTTGATGCCCATCCTGCGGGCGCTGTAGACATATTTTGCCACGTCGTCCGCGCTGCCAAGATAACTGTTCAAAAGCGCAGCCATAAACTCCGTTTTATAATACAGCTTCAAAAAGGCTGTGCGATAGGCAACCACGGCGTAGCAGGCCGCATGGGATTTGTTAAAGGCGTAGGAGGCGAAATCCATCATCTCATCAAACAGCTTGTTGGCCGCCTCGGCGGGCACGCCGTTTTTGACCGCGCCCAGGATCCCTTCCTCCTCGTTCCCGTATATGAAGTTCGCGCGCTCCTTCGCCATGACATCGTGCTTCTTCTTGCTCATGGCGCGGCGCACGAGATCGCTTCTGCCTAAAGAATAGCCGCCCAGATCCCGCACGATCTGCATGACCTGCTCCTGGTATACCATGCAGCCGTACGTGTTCTGCAAAATGGGCACAAGCTTTTCCGTGCTGTAGGTGACGGGCACGGTGCCGTGCTTTGCGCCCACATAGCGCGGGATCTGCGCCATGGGGCCGGGGCGGAACAGCGAAATGCCCGCGATAACATCCTCAAAGCTGTCGGGCTTCAACTGCATCAAAAACTGGCGCATACCCGCGCTTTCCAACTGGAACACGCCGTCGGTATCACCGCTTGCTATCATCTGGTAGACCTTGGGGTCGTCGTACGCCATGCCGTCAAGCTCCGGCGGTTCCTTGCCGTTTTGGCGGATGAAATCCAGCGTATCGCGGATGACGGTGAGCGTCCGTAGGCCCAAAAAGTCCATTTTCAAAAGGCCCAGCTCCTCGAGCGTTCCCATGGGGAACTGGGTGGTAACGGATTCGTCGTTCTTCTGGAGCGGAACCACGTCCATGACGGGATTTTTTGATATCACCACGCCCGCCGCGTGCGTGGAAGCGTGGCGGGGCTGTCCTTCCAGCCTGCGGGAAAGGTCGATGAGATTTTTGACCTCCGGCTCGTTGTCATACGCTGCACGCAGCTCGGGGGACATGGAAAGCGCCCGTTCGAGCGTCATATTGAGTTCATAGGGCACCATTTTAGCGACCTTGTCTACATCCCCGTATGGCATGTGCAGCGCGCGGCCCACATCCCGCACGGCAGCGCGGGCTGCCATGGTGCCGAACGTGATGATCTGGGCCACATGGTCCGCGCCGTACTTGCCCACCACGTAGTCTATAACCTCCTGCCGCCGCTCGTAGCAAAAGTCCACGTCGAAATCCGGCATGGAAATGCGCTCCGGGTTCAAAAAACGCTCGAACAGCAGACCGTATTTTAACGGGTCCACGTCCGTGATGTTGAGGCAGTACGCGGCAAGGCTGCCCGCGCCGCTGCCGCGGCCGGGGCCTACGATGATGCCGTTGCGTTTGGCGAAGTCTATAAAATCCCAGACGATCAAAAAGTAGTCCACAAAACCCATGCGCTCGATAACGCCAAGCTCATATTCCAGCCGCTCGCGCTCCTCGGCGCCCGCGCCGGGCATTTTTTTCTTGAGCCCGTCGTCGCACAGTTTTCGTAAAAACGCGGCGTTCTCCATGCCGTTTGGCGCTGCAAAGCCGGGCAGATGCTTTTCTCCGAACCCGATGGAAAGCGCGCATTTGTCGGCGATCTCCTGCGTGGTGGTAAACGCCTCGGGATATTGCCCCAAGGCGGCGCGCATTTCCTGCTCGCTCTTTAAATAAAACTCGTCCGCATGCATGCGCATGCGGTTGGGTTCGTCCACAAACGTGTTGGTCTGCACACACAAAAGCACGTCCTGCACCTGGGCATCCTCTTTGTTGACATAATGGACGTCGTTGGTTGCCACAAGCTTTGCGCCGATCTCTCCAGCCAACTTCACCAAGCCGGGCAGGACCTCTTTTTGCTCGGGAATGCCGTGATCCTGAATTTCAATATAAAAATCTTCGCCGAACATGCCCTGCAAACGCTCGGCCAGTTCCTTTGCGCCATTGTAGTTGCCCTGCAGGAGCCGCTGCGGAATATCCCCGGCCAAACAGGCGGAGAGGCAAATAAGCCCTTCCGCATGCCGGGACAAAAGATCATAGTCGATGCGGGGCTTGTAGTAGAAGCCGTTCAGGAACGCCTCGGAAGACAGGCGCATGAGGTTTTTGTAGCCTGTCTGGTCCTTACACAGCAAGATCAGATGGGCGTATTCTCTGTCTTTTGGGCCTTCCCTGTCCATCATGGAACGTGGCGCGACATACGCCTCCATGCCGATGATGGGCTTGATATCTTCCTTTTTGCAGGCCTTGTAAAAATCGACAACGCCATACATCACGCCATGGTCTGTAATCGCGAGCGATTCCATGCCGTGCTTTTTCGCGCATGCAACAAGCTCCCTGATGCGCGCCGCGCCATCGAGGAGGCTATACTGCGTATGCACATGCAGATGGGTGAAAGCCACCTTAAAAACCTTTTTCCCTTTTAGCCTTTGCGGGTAAGTTCCACCATCGCGCTCATGGCGACGTCTTCATCCGGCCCGTTGACAAACAGATGGATGGTGTCCCCCTGCCCTACGCCAAGGGACAGCACGCCCATAATGGACTTCGCGTTGACCTTTTTGTTGCCCTTTTCAATGAGCATCTGGGAGGTGAAGCCGCTTGCAATCTGTACAAACTGGGCCGCTGGGCGGGCGCGTAGCCCCTCGGAATTCTGGATGGTCAGCACCTTATGTATCATCACGACGCCTCCTTTTGATCTATCAATACCCGCATGTAGGGCAATCAACGCAAATGTTCGGCAATCTGCAGCAGCCTTTGCAGGCGGTGGTTCATGCCGGATTTTCCAATGCCCGCGAGGTCCGCAAGCTCCTGAAGGCTTGCGTCCGGATGGTGCAGGCGCAATTCCGCTGTTTCGCGCAGCGCGGGCGTAAGACGCTTGTGGCTTTTATGCCGCAAAATCCGCTCTATGGCTTCAAGCTGTTCCCCCGCCGCGTTTACGGTTTTGCCAATGTTGGCGGTCTCGCAGTTGCTCATACGGTTGATATAGTTGCGCAGTTCCTTTTCCGCCCGCGTATCCTCAAAGGAAAGCGTGGCGGTGGAAGCGCCGAGCAATGCAAGAAACGAGGCGATGCGGTCGCCCTCTTTTAAGTATACCACAGTTCGTTCCTTGCGGCGAACCGTTTTTGCCTCCAGTCCCAGGCCGGAGAGCACGCCGCAAAGCGCCTGTGCAAGCTCCTCGCTGCGGCAGACAATCTCCAGATGGTAGGCGCGTTTGGGGTCGGAACAGGAGCCCGCGCCCATGAACACGCCGCGCAAAAACGCCTTTTGCAGGTCCTCGGTCTTCAGTTTCGCGTGGGGAATCTCCTGCGTAAGTTCCACACCCGCATCTGTCCTTTTAAAAAGCCCCGCGTCAGCCAGCAGCGCCTCGCAGCTTTCGCCGTTTAGCGTCACCACGGTAAGCGTCAGACGGCGCTCGGTATCCCGCAAGGAAAGCGTCGCGTCCAATTCATACAAGGAGGTCGCCAAGGCCGCGATGTGCCGCCCGACCTCGTGCGTTTCGGTTACATACTCTATGCCGAGCGTCCGGCCCAGCTTTAATGTGCCCGCCGCATGCGTCAGCCCGTAAAGCTGTGCGCGCTTTAGCGCCTCCGACCGAAGGCGGATATGCGCAAGCTCCTGCTTCACGCCCCTGGAAAAGGACATGGACTACACTCCCTTACCGTTATCAGATAACACGCGGCGGCGAAGCTGGCCGCACGCGCCCTCAATATCCGTACCCATTTCCCGCCGCACGGTGGCGGAAACATGCCGCTCACTCAGCCAATCCGCAAACTGTTCGGCCTGCTTGCGCGTCGCCCCTTTTAAGTCCCGCTCGGGTACCGGGTTGAGCGGAATGAGGTTGACATGGCAGTTGATGCCCCTTAACCTCGTAGCCAGCGCCATGGCGTCCTCTTTCGAAGCGTTCACGCCGTCGATGAGCGCGTATTCGAATATGACGCGTCTGCCGGTTTCCTCCGCATATTCCCTGGCTGCGCTCAATACCCCGCTGATTGGGTACGCGCGGTTGATGGGCATGATGGCGCTTCTCTGCTCATCCGAATGCGCGTGCAGGGATACGCACAGCGTCACGGGCGGAGCGTCCTTTACGAGCCGCTTCATGTTGGGTACGAGCCCGCAGGTGGAAAGCGAGATGTTGCGCGCGCTGATACCCAGGCCTTCCGGCGATACGGCGCGGTTTAGGAACGCGACGACGTTATCATAATTATCGAGCGGCTCGCCGCTGCCCATGAGCACAATATTGGTGACGGCCCGGCCGCTCTGCGTCTTGGGCTCATCCCGCTCAATAGCGGTAACCTGAGAGAGCATCTCCCCCGCCGTAAGATCCCGCACGCGCCCTTCCAATGTGGAGGCGCAGAACGCGCAGTTCATCCGGCACCCTACTTGTGTACTAAGGCACAACGTATTGCCGTGGTGGTAGCGCATCAGCACGCCTTCCACCAGGTTTCCGTCTTCGAGGGCGAACAGGTATTTGACCGTGCCGTCCAGCGCGGAGGCATATTTTGCGTGGATAACGGCCCCGCCGAAAGGAATTTTAGCAAGCTCCTCGCGCAGAGCCTTGGGCAGGTTGGACATTTCCCCCGGCCGCATGCCACGCATAAGCCATTCGTTCACCTGTTTAAAGCGGAATGCGGGCTGCCCCAGGCTTTTGATAAGCTCCAGCAATTCCTCCGGAGTATGGTCCATCAAACGCTTCATGTTCCCTCTTGTACACGCGCCAGCCGCGCGATAAAAAAGCCTTCCGTATGGTGTTTGTGCGGCAAAAGCTGCACCATACCGATTTCCAGATCTCCTAAAGCCGCGGGCAGGAACGGCGCCAATGAATCCAGGCGGAATTCCTTATGCCGCGCGAGAAACGCATTGATTTGCTCCTCGTTTTCCCGCTCCGAAATCGTACAGCTTGCGTAAATCAAAACGCCGCCGGGCTTGACATACTGCGCGCAGGTTTCCATGATCCGGCGCTGCGCTGTAACCAATGCATCCATGCCTTCCGGCGTTTTCGTATAGCGAACGTCGGGCTTACTGTGCGCCACTCCGAGGCCGGAACAGGGGACGTCCAGCAGCACCACGTCGAACGCTTCGCGGCATTCCTCCACAACCTCCGCCGCGTCCTGTAAGCTGGTCTGTACGGGAACATACAGCCGCGCAAATGTTTTGTTTATCAATTCCTTGCGGTGCGGGTGCAGCTCCCAAGCGGTAAGCGAAATTTTCGGTTCGAGCGCATAGAGGTATGCGCTTTTCCCGCCGGGGGCGGCGCAGGCGTCGAGTACCTTCATTTCAGGCTTTACCCCGCATGCGCGGCAGACCAGCATGGCGCTTTCGCTCTGCACGGCAAAGCTGCCGTTTAGAAACAGCGGGTCGTTCGCGACGTCAAAGCCGTGCTCCAGCTTGAAGCAATCGGGTACGAGCGCGCCGCGTGAAAATCCAACGTGCCTGTCTTTGAGCACCTCACCTAGCTCTTTCGTCGTAAAGGGAGGATGCGCGCGCAAAGTCATGGGCTGCGGCTGTTCCTGGAGCATGGCTTCCGTTTCCGCCTCGCCAAATCGGGAAATCCACTCGGTCACCAGCCATTTGGGCCAGCTGTATTGGATGCTCAAGTGCGCTGCGGGCTCTTCGGGAAGCGGCGGCAGCGCGTCCATGCCTCTTGCCAGCGCGCGCAGCACGCCGTTGATATACCCAGCCATTGCGGCTTTGCCGACTTCTTTTGCGAGCTTCACGCTCTCGTTGACAGCAGCGGAAGGCGGGATGCGCATAAATAAAAGCTGGCACGTCCCCATGCGCAGGATACCGCGGATCGCCGGCTTCTGCGTCCCCTTGGTGACGGACGCAAGCATATAGTCAAGGTACAGCAAGTGATCGAGCGTCTCATATACCGCCGCGGAAACCCACTTGGCGTCCGAAGCGCTCAAATTTTGCTGCGCTTCCTTAAGCCGCAGATTTGCGTACGCGCCGCGGTCCGTAATATCCATCAGCGCTTCGAGCGCGACCCTTCGTATGCTCATACGAGCCTTATTCCTGCAAGCGGTTTGCCGCGCAGGTAGGCCTTCGCTTCCATGCGCTTGCCGCCCGCCGCCTGGAGTTCCAATATCTCCAACATGCCGTCCGCACAGCTTACGAACAGCCCGCGTTTTTCATCGCCATGGAGCATGCCGGGTTCCCCCTGCGGCTCTCCTCCCGCCATGCGGGTGCGCCATATCTTGAGCGTGTCCATTCCGCCTTCCATATATGCGTATGCACCCGGCCACGGGTTTACGCCACGCACACGGTTATGTATGCATTTGGCAGATTGATCGAACGAAAGCTTCCCGTCCTCTTTTTTGAGCATGCGGCATTTGGTGGCCTTTTCCTCATCCTGCGGGGTACGGATAAGCGTGCCGTTTCCAAGCCTGTCTATAGTCTCCCTGAGCGTCTGCGCGCCCAGCTCCGCCATACGGACATACAATTCCCCCGCCGTCTCGTCGGGTAAAACTGCAAGCTCGCGGGCGAGCAGAATATCGCCGGTATCCAGACCCACGTCGGTCAGCATGGTGGTAATGCCCGTTACCTCTTCCCCGTCGATTACTGCCCACTGGATGGGTGCGGCACCCCTATACTTGGGTAAAAGCGAGCCATGCACATTGATGCAGCCATATTGGGGAACGCTTAAATTTTCCGCGCTCAAAATCTGCCCGAACGCCGCCGTCACCATAACATCCGGCCCGAACGCGCGCAAGGGCTCCAACCCTTCCGCGTCTCGCATGCGCCTGGGTTGGTATACGGGAATGCCGTGTTTTTGCGCAAGCGTTTTGACGGGCGGCGGGGTCAGCACGGCGTGCCTGCCCTGCGGCTTGTCCGGCTGGGTGAATACGCAAAGCGTATGCCCCGCGTCTATAAGCATTTGAAGAGACGGAAGCGCGAACTCCGGCGTCCCCAAAAAAGCGATCCGCATCAGATTCTTTCCTCCGGCGCATCGGATGCGCCGGGCGCGCCGTCTCCATCCGGCCCGTCGCATCCTTCTTCTTCGCTATATCCTTCGGGCGGCTCGGTAACCAAATCCAGATAGATCTTGCCGTCCAGATGGTCCGTTTCATGCAGAATGGCGCGGGCAAAGAGCCCTGTCGCGTCATATTCCACCCATTCCCCGTTGCGGTTCTGGGCACGGGCGATCACATGGCTGGGGCGCACCACATAGCCGGACCTGCCGGGAAAGGAAAGGCAGCCTTCCATGCAGCCCACCTCGCCCTCGGTAAATAAAATCTCGGGGTTGATCATTTCCACGGGACCGTCCCCGCTATCGATCACCACGATGCGCCGCAATATCCCCACCTGGCAGGCTGCAAGGCCCACGCCCTCGGCGTCATACATGGTTTCGAGCATATCGTCAAGCAGCGTGTGGATGCGTTTGTCTATGCGCTCCACGGGCCTACAAACCTTATACAATGCGGGGTCCTTATCCTGCAATATCTTTCTCAATGCCATATGTACCTTCTCCTCTTCAGGTGCTTAACCCGCTTTCATTTTAAGCGTTTTTGCACTGCTCTATCATTTTATTATAATACGCATACGCAACATAGGAACAGTCTTTCTTATTGCGTTGTCTGAATTTCACAAAAATGTTCGATTATGAAGCTTTAGAACAGATCGCCGGGATTGATTTCAAGCGATGCGAACCGTTCGCCGCGATGCGCCGAGGTATATTCGTAAATCGCCTTCAATGCCGCGGCCGTGCGCGGCGTGCGCAGAAGCTTTACCAATATGGCAAAACGGTACATGCCCTGCTTTTTGTAGATCGGCGCGGGCGCGGCGCTTAAAAACAACAGCTCTTCCTCATGGCCGCTCAATGCTTCCTTTACCGCTTCCTCCAGCCCTTTGGCGTAGCGGACGCCGTCCTGCTTTAAAGCGTCCTCCTCGAGGCCGGTAAAAAGCGCGCGCACAAACAGTGAAAACGGCGGGAACAGCGCGGCCTTGCGCTGCGCAAGCTCGTAAACAAAAAAGCCCTTGTAATCGTGCGTGCGCGCGAATGCGATGCTGGGATGCCCCGGCGAATAGGTCTGTATAATGACCCGCCCCGGCGAAAGATCCCGCCCCGCGCGCCCCGCCACCTGGGTAAGGAGCTGGAACGTTCGTTCCGCACTGCGGTAATCCGGCAGATAAAGCGAAGAATCCGCCGCCACCACGCCAACGAGCGTGACGTCCGGGAAATCCAAGCCCTTTGCCACCATCTGCGTGCCGATCAATACCTGCGCTTCCCCCCGCGCGAAGGAGGAAAGCAGGGTTTCGTGCGCGTCCTTTGTGCGCGTGCTGTCCAAGTCCATGCGCAGCGCTCTGACTTCCGGGAAGTGCTCCCTTAACTGCTCCTCCACCTGCTGGGTACCCACGCCAAAATACTTGATAAAGGGCTGGCCGCAGCTGGGGCAGGTAGTGGGAACCGCCTCCGTGTGCCCGCAGTAGTGGCATTTGACACATTCTTCCGTGCGATGGTACGTCATGGAGATATCGCAATCGCTGCATTGGAACACATATCCGCAGGCGCGGCAGGAAACGAACGTGGAATACCCCCTGCGGTTGATGAATAAGATCGCCTGCTTTTTCGCGCGCAGACAGGAATCAAGCGCGTTGAACAGCGCCCCGCTGAATATGCCGGTATTGCCGCGCAAAAATTCCTGCCGCATGTTCACGATTTTGATTTCCGGCATGGGGCGCTTCTGCACGCGCTCGGTCAGTTCAATGAGCGTATAAACTCCTGTTTTTGCCCGGTAATAGCTTTGTATGGAGGGTGTGGCGCTGCCTAGAATGAGAGGCGCTTTCGCCATGGAGGCGCGTTTTCTCGCGACCTCCACCGCCTGGTAGCGCGGCGAAAGCTCGCTCTGGTAAGTAGGCTCATGCTCCTCGTCCACAATCAGGAGCCCCAAATTTTCAAAGGGCGCGAACACCGCGCTCCTGGCTCCCACCGCAACCTGCACCATGCCCAAACGGATGCGCCGCCACTCGTCAAAGCGTTCTCCCGCGGACAGCCTGCTGTGCAGCACCGCCACATTATCCCCGAACCGGGCACGGAACAAGCCCATGGTCTGCGGGGTGAGCGCGATTTCCGGCACCAGCAGTATGGCCTGTTTTCCTTCTGCGATACACCGGCTGATGCAATGCATATAAACTTCCGTCTTTCCGCTGCCCGTGACCCCGTGCAGCAAAAACACGCCGTCCCCCTGCCGCATACCCTCGCTCACAGCCTCCACCGCCTCATTCTGTTCTGCGGTCAGCTTGACGGGAGCAGAACCCCGGCTCTTTACGGCCGGACGGCGGAATGTCACACAGTTTTCTTCCGCAACGAGGCCTTTTTTGATGAGCGCCGAAACAGCCCCTTCCGCGCCGGGCAGGAAGGCCGCGATATCTTTGACCGACATCGGCGCGCCGGTTTTGATCAGCAACTCAAACACTTCGGACTGACGCGGCGCTTTGGGCGTGCCGTCCTTTTTGAGCAAAGAAGCGCGGGCGGCCCCAATATCGAGATTTTCCGCGACCTGTACGGTGCGCACCGTCTTTTCGCCTATTCTTCCGCCGCGCAGCTGCGCGGGGATCATCAACCGCAACGCGTCCACCAGCACGCAGTGATAATTTTGCTGAATCCACCGGGCCAGTTCCAGCTGCTCTTGAGTGAATATCGGGTAAGGCTCCAATATGCGCAATACCGGCTTGATGCGCCCGGCCATTTCTTCAGGCGCTTCTTCCATAAGGCCCAATACAAACCCTTCTATGGGTTTGTTGCCCCGGCCAAACGGCACAAGCACATGCTGACCCAGCTTTAACGTCATATCCTCTGGCACAGCGTACGTAAAAAGGCGGTCCACCTCCGAATGCGCGATATCTACGATAACCTGCGCATACATGTGACCACCTCCAAACCGCAAAAGAGGCTCCGGATTGCCGGGACCCCACCCTTTATCGATGTGTTATCCTTCCCGCCGCCCCGCCAGCGCGCCCTGCAGCGTGTTGAGAAGCCAATCCGCCAGCGCGGATTTTTGCATGAGCCCGCTTTCTTGTTTCCTGCCGTCCGCGGAGTAAAGCGTTATGGCATTGGTATCCGCCGCAAACCCCGCGTCATTTTTGCTTACGTCGTTCGCGGCGATGAAATCGAGCTTCTTTCTTGCAAGCTTGTCCTTCGCGTTGCGCTCCAGGTCCTGCGTTTCCGCGGCAAAGCCCATAACGACCTGATGCGTTTTTGCTGCGCTGATACGCGCGAGAATATCGGCGGTAGGCGCAAGCGAAAGTGTCAACCCTTCGCCGTGCTTTTTGATTTTTTGTTCGGCAACCTCGGGCACGGTAAAATCCGCCGGGGCCGCCGCCATGATAAGCGCGTCGCATCGCGGGAAGGCTTCCTCTACAGCGGCGCAAAGCTGCGCGCTGGAGGTAATGTCTACCCGATTGATGTTTGCAGGCGTACACAATGCGACAGGCCCCGCGATGAGCGTAACGCTTGCCCCGCGTTTTGCCGCCGCTTCCGCTATGGCAAAGCCCATTTTTCCGCTGCTGCGGTTGGACAAAAAGCGCACGGGATCGATCGCCTCGCGCGTAGGCCCGGCGGTTACTAAAATACGCTTACCCGCAAGGTCGTTCTGCCGATGCAGCACGGAAAGCACCGCATCAACAATTTCTTCTACCGGCGCAAGCTTGCCCCGCCCGACGTCCCCGCAGGCCAATAACCCTTCCGCAGGCTCTATAAACGCGCAGCCCCGCTCGCGCAAGAGTTCCATGTTCTTCACGGTAGCCGGATGCAGCAGCATGTTCGTGTTCATTGCGGGCGCAATGAGCACGGGGGCCGTGGTAGCGAGGTATGTGGTCAAAAGAAGATCGTCCGCAATTCCGTTTGCCGCCTTGCCGATGAAGTTGGCGGTCGCAGGGGCGACCAAAAACACGTCGGCAAGCTTCGCAAGCGCGATATGCTCCACCTCATACGGCGCTTCGCGCGTGAATTGATCGATATACACGGGCGCGCGGGACAGGGTTTCGAGCGTGAGCGGCGTGATAAAGTGTGCGCCGCCCTCCGTCAGGATGACGCGCACATCCACATCTTTTTTTGTGAGCATGCTCACGATTTCCGCAGCCTTGTACGCTGCAATGGAGCCGGTGACCCCCAGCACCACGGTGGTTTTTTTGTTCATTACCGGAGCGTGTATTCTTCGGGGTACTCTATGGTGATACGGTCGTGATACAGATCATCCACCGCTGCGGTCACCGGGTTTTTGTCGCCCAGCTTTTCAGGATCGTTCAGGAGCTGGCGCGCACGGCGCGCCACCGACATCACCAGCATATAGCGGCAGCCGACCTTGTCTACGAGTTCATTTACACCGGGTTTGTTCATCATACAGGGTCACATCCTTCCAATAGCAAACTGATCAGATCATCTCTGCGGGAAACGCGGCTTTTTTCCGCGTGTATGATGGCTTCCAGCCCATCCGCGGACTGCTCCACCGTGCAGTTGATCACAATATAATCATAATAGGTGATGCATTGCATCTCCGAGTAGGCGACGTCGGTCCGGCGATCGATGGATTCCTCGTTTTCGGTCCCCCGGCTAACTAGCCTGCGTTTTAATTCTTCCATGGATGGCGGGGCTAAAAACACCAGCACCGCGTCCGGACAAACTTCTTTTACACGGAGGCCCCCCTGGACATCGATCTCGAGTATGACGTCATGCCCTAAATCAAGCTGCTCCTGCACGTATTTCTTGGGCGTGCCGTAGCAATGGGTACCGAATACGCGCGTATACTCCAAAAACTCGCCGTCGCGCGCCATGCGCGCGAATTCCTCTTTGGACCTGAAAAAATAGTCCCTGCCCTCCTGCTCCCCTTCCCGCCTGGAGCGGGTGGTGACCGATATTGAAAGCGTCATGTTCGGGTTGCTCTCCAAGAGCTTTCGGCACACAGTGCCTTTCCCCACGCCCGACGGCCCCGAAAGGACCACGAGCAACCCCTGACGTCCATCCCTCATACTGTGTTATCCTCCTACAGCCGCGTGCAAAAGGCGGCGTTCATTCCCCAATATCTGCGGTATCCTTGGCGTCCAGCCTGTGTGCCACGGTTTCGGGCTGCACGGCGGAAAGCACGACATGGCCGCTGTCCATCATGATAACGGCGCGGGTACGCCGCCCATATGTTGCGTCGATCAGGCGGCCGCGCTCGCGCGCTTCCTGTACGATGCGCTTGATGGGAGCCGAATCCGGGCTGACGATAGCCAGCAGCCGGTTGGCGGAAACGATGTTGCCAAAACCAATGTTAATCAGCTTGATTGCCATGCCTGTCCTCCAGCGGGATTATTCTATGTTCTGTACCTGTTCGCGGATTTTTTCGATCTCGCCCTTGCCGCTGATGACGGCGTTGGCCAACTGGGCGTCGTTCGCCTTGGAACCTATGGTGTTGAATTCCCGGTTCATTTCCTGCACGATAAAGTCGAGTTTCCTGCCCGAAGGCTCATTGGAGGAAAGCGACGTCAGCATCTGCGCCACATGGCTTTTGAGCCGGACAATTTCCTCGTCTATGCTTGCGCGGTCCGCAAACAGGGCGACTTCGGTAGCAAGACGCGCGCGGTCCACCTCGACCGCGCCCAGCAGCGCCGCAATGCGTTCCTCCAATTTGACTCGGTATTCCTCCACCACAAGCGGCGCGCGCTGTTCAATCTCTCTGGCAAGCTGCAGCACGGCTTCTGTGCGCTGCACAAGATCCTTTTGCAGGCGTTCGCCTTCCACCCGGCGCATGGCCTTTAACTCCTGCGCGGCAAGCGCCGTCGCCTCCCGGGCAAGAGTAGCCACGGCCTCCCGGTCTTCCTCGGCTTCCAATATGGTTGTCACATCGGGCAGGCGCAGGGCGTTTGATAATGTCAGGTCATCCGCAAGCCCCAGATGCTCCGCCGCCTGGCGGGAAGCGGTGAGGTATACGAAAAGCAGCGCTTCATCCACTGTAACCGTGCGGGCGTCCGAACGCTGGTTGTTGTAGCTCACATAGACGTCCACATGCCCGCGGCTAAGCGTTGCGGAAAGCTCATTGCGAAATACGTCCTCCAAGAAACCAAGATGCCTGGGAAGGCGCATGCCGATATCCAAGTACCGGTGGTTGACGGACTTTAGCTCCACCGTCATTTCCCGCCCGTCGCGGGCAACCTTGCCACGCCCGTAGCCTGTCATGCTGCTGATCAAGCGCGCTTTCCCCCTTTTTGCATACTGAAACTATTATAGCACAGGAAAAAGAGCTTTGTCGAAGGGTTACCTACTTGACATAAAAATAACTTGGCATGGATTTGATCTGGCCTTGTTTTATTGTTTGCAGGATTTATCATTACTGCGCCGATTACATATTGACTGTAGGGGACTGTCGCATTAAGCATTTTCAATGCATAATGCAAGGATGTTTCGCCTACGGCGAAACCCCGGGGTTCTAAAAAGGCGTCACTGGCGCCTCTTTTGCCTCTTTGGGGCACCGAACCCGCTGTCGCCGAGGGCGGCGACCCCTACAACATTGTCCAACATTATTGGTATGTCAATGCTCTGTCGGCTTGACGCCAATAAGCTCCAAGAAAGCCGCCTCATCCAATATAGGAATATTCAGTTCCTGCGCTTTTGCCAGCTTGCTGCCCGCGTTTTCCCCGGCCAGCACATAATCCGTCTTTTTGCTTACGCTGCCCGCCGCCTTGCCGCCTAAGCGTTCGATAAGCTGTTCCGCCTCGCGCCGCCCCATTGTGGGGAGCGTGCCCGTCACCACCACCGTTTTCCCGGCGATGGGGCTGAACTGTTCCTGCCGTTCCTCGGGCTCGGGCACGACGCCGTGCAAAAGCAGCGCGTCGATCTGCGCGGCGATGGAAGCATCAGAAAAGAACGCCACGATGCTGTTTGCAACAATCCCGCCGATATCTGCTACGCACAGCAGTTCTTCCTCCGTGGAAGCGCGCACGCGCTCAAGCGTCATAAAATGGCGGGCAAGCTCGCGGGCGGTCTTGCTGCCCACGTTGGGAATGCCAAGCGCGTATAAAAATGCGCCCAGCGTACAGCGTTTGCTCTTTTCAATTGCGTCTAACAGGTTCTGCGCCTTCTTTTCCCCAAAGCGCTCCAGCGGCAAAAGCTGTTCCAACGTCAGCTCATAGAGCTGCGGGATGGCGGAAAACCCGAACTCATCCACAAACTGCTCCGCCGTCTTGCCGGAAAACGTTTCAATGTCCATGGCATCCCGGCTCGCGTAATGCTTGAGCCTGCCTACGATCTGCGGGCGGCAGGAAAGCGAGTTGGTGCAGTAAAGGTGTGCGCCCCGCTGCTCCACGTGCGCGCCGCAGGCGGGACAGCGCTCCGGTTTTTCCGCTTCGGCGCGCGGCACATCGTCCGGTACGCTGCCTAAAATTTCAGGAATCACATCGTTGCTGCGGCGCAGAAACACCATAGAACCGATGCCTACGCGCTTGCGCCGGATATCGTCAAAATTGTTGAGCGTAGCGCGCTTGATGGTAGCGCCCGCAAGATCGACCGGCGTCAGATGCGCAAGCGGCGTGAGCTTGCCTGTGCGGCCAACCTCCCATGTGATCTCCTCGACGGTAGTGGTCACCTCTTCCGCGGCGAACTTAAAGGCGATGGCCCAGCGCGGAAATTTATCCGTATGGCCGAGCGCCTCGCGTATGGCAAACGGGCGCACCTTTATGACCATGCCGTCGATCTGGAAATCGAGCGTGCCGCGCGTATTCTCCACTTCCCGGATATGGGAGAGCAAATCTTCCATGCGATCCGCCTGAATAAAATAATCATCCACCGGCAGGCCGTTTTCAGTTAAAAAGCTGCGCATCTTCTCCTGCGTGGAAAGCGCCTTTCCTTCTATGAATCCCACATTGTAGCAGGCGCAACTCAATTTGCGCTGCCTTGTCGTCTCCGGGTCCAGGTTCCTT
>JAFABA010000076.1 GCA_023426265.1 Bacillota bacterium | reverse complement strand
GACACCTTGATTAAAAGTCAAGTGCTCTACCGACTGAGCTAACGGGTCATTGGCTGGGGTGGCAGGGATCGAACCTACGATGCGGGAGTCAAAGTCCCGTGCCTTACCGCTTGGCTACACCCCACCGTGTATGGCGCGTAGTTTGGTATTGGGGTGGGTAGTGGGATTCGAACCCACGACCTCCAGAGCCACAATCTGGCATTCTAACCATCTGAACTATACCCACCAAGAAACCAAATTGGCGCGCCTGCAGGGATTCGAACCCGGGACCTACGGCTTAGAAGGCCGTTGCTCTATCCTGCTGAGCTACAGGCGCAGGATAACGATGCGAGCAGGTAAGTCCAACGCCGCCGGTACCCAATTTTAGACCACGCTTGCACTACCGACAGTTAAGTATTCTAACAGAAAGAGAATGTCGTGTCAATGGTCAGATCAAAAATGCATCAGGAGTGGAAAAAGCCTTGAAATTCCGCAAAAAACGCGCGGTTATGGGCTATGGCATCCCATATTCTATGCAGAATTTTTCCATGCATTGCATGTTGCTGTAGTTGGAGCGGCTCGTATAGAAAACCAATGAGTCTTGTTATAGCCGCAGAAAGGCCCTTTTTTCCGTACGCTTCCCTTTGAACAAACAAAAACAAGGCAGTATTTACTGCCTTGCTTTATGATCCCTTTTTTTATTCTTTTCTCTATCCTTCTCTATCAAATATACTGCTTAATATATTATGTAAATTGTTTAAACCCTCCACATATTTTGATTGACTTTGTTCAATGAGAAGATCGCAGGAATTGGAACTACGTAACATATTGAGATCATGGTTTTCCTGGTTATAACGATCCATGATTAATTTCAATAACTCATCGATGTTATTACTCGAAAATTTACTTGTTAGACCGGATTCATAATCGTAAATAGTAGGTGATGATGCCATATGTATCTCATTAAAAGCCACTCGAGAATGTATCACACCTAGATTTGCAAGTTCCGCATACATTTGCAATTGCAGATCATATGTCAGATCATCGGCACTACCATATTTTTGCTTAAAGTATGCTAGTTGTTCTGCAGTTAACTTGTTTGTTCCCTCCGATTGCATATTTAAATGTATAGAATCCCCATTGCTTGTATGAAAGACAAAGCCTTTGTATAATCCATTTGCTCGGTCTTGCTCTATTTGATCAATTTTCTTCTGCAAGTCTGCCGCTCGTTCTGCAGTCCAAGCTTGATATTCTGGGTCATCTTTCCATGCTCCTTTGATGGCGGTGCGTAGAAAACTATCTCTTTTCCTTCCCTCGTTGTACCCTTTCCTGCTATTGCCCAGTTGGAATAATCAAGCCAAGGCTTTACACCTTGTGAATTAGAAATACTCATACCATACTCTCCTTGCATTCACTAACTCCAGTAAAACTGTAATAAGAGGGGTACTGCATTGTTTATATATGTATCGTTATTTTTTAATAAATCATTACCATTATTTTTACAAAAAAATAAATTATGGATTTATAACGGTTCCCCTTCTGGATGAGGCGGAGGCACAGGAATAGCTAGAACTTAGATATGTTGAGGCGTTGTGCACACCTATTTCAAAGCGTAACGTCCCATTAATAAACATATATGGTTTGTACAAATGTTGCCAGTGAGGGGTATTCCCTGATAACATTGACAGTGTATTCTGTACTTTTAAGTCAAAGGTTTCAATAACGCCTTTTATGTCAAGCCCACTCAAGAAAAACGCAGCCCGAGCGCAATGCCCGGGCTGAATAGAAAAAGGCAATGTCAATACTGTCAGCTCGCCTGGCCGCAGCATTTCTTGTACTTCTTACCGCTGCCGCACGGGCAGGGGTCGTTGCGGCCCACCGCGGTTTCATTTACAAATATTTTAGCGGAGCGAAATTCTTTTGTGATCTCGCGGCGGCGCTCCTCGGACAGGATACCGTCCCATTGCGGAAGGGTATAGAGCCACTCCGCTTTGGCGTCGAGCATGTTGTAGTACAGCTTTTCAAAGTCAATGTCGAGCGAAAGCTCGGAGTCTTCCGTCAGGCTGTCGAGATCGAGCGTCGTTTTCAGGCTTGTGTTGATGCCGTCCAAAAACCCCGCGAGCGTCACCGTATCCATGGAGAATGTTTCCGCAAGAGACTGTAACGTGCCCGCATATACCTTGGTATGGTCTTCGAGCAGCTTTTCATAGTTTTCGGTCTCCGCCGCAAAATAGGCGTTCCAGAAATTCTTGTGTGTTGCGGGGTCGCGTTCCGCCTGCGCGATTGCTGTCCATTGGGAATAGAGGCTCATGTGCTTGAAATCTCCTTATTATTCATCAATGCTATTGGTAAACTTATTTAAGTTTTGCGCCTTTTGCTCCCTTTGCGCCGCCCAGCACGGCTTTCTGGAGCAATTCCGAGTCAAATGCAAACACGGAACCCTTCTTTTCCTTGTGGGCCGCATAAGCGTATTCCACCAGGCGATCGATGAGCCGCGGATACGGCACGCCCACAGGCTCAAACAGATAGAACGCGAACGAGCCGGGGATGGTGTTGATTTCGTTGACATAGACGGAATTGTCCGCCTCGTCTATCATAAAATCGATCCGCACGACGCCCTTGCATTCGAGCATGCGAAAAATCTCGCAGGTCATATTCTGTATGCGGCGCGTCATCTCCATGTCGATGGGCGCGGGGATGATGCGGGTGAGCGATTCCATGCCCTGCCCTTTTGCCCCGGCAAGGTATTTGTCTTTAAAGTTCAACAACTCTTCCTGGGTCACGGGCTGTTCGCAGGCGGAGGCGGTGCAGTCCGCGCCATACCCAAGGCAGGCGCAGTTGATCTCCCTGCGCTTTGCAACACCCTTTTCCACCAGGATGCGCCTGTCGTAATGGGCGGCGACGTCGATCGCGCGGCGCAGGCTTCCCCGGTCGGTCGCGCGGCTGATGCCTATGCTGGAGCCCAAATTTGCCGGTTTCACATAGAGCGGGTATTCCCCCACATCCTCCATTTCGCTTAAGACCTTTTCAGGGTCATTGAGCCACTGAGAGCGATAGCAGTATTTGGAGGGGAGCACAGGCAGCCCCATGCTTTGAAACACGGCCTTCATGATAATCTTATCCATGCCCACGCCGGAACCTGTAACGCCCACGCTCGAATACGGGATGTCGCACAGCTCAAATAACCCCTGCATGCAGCCATCCTCCCCGTGCATGCCGTGGAATGCGAGTATGGCGCAATCCATGTCCATGACCTTGACGCCCGCTTTCTGGAACAGGCCGCCGCCGGTGAAAGAGTATAGCCCCCCGCAGTTGGGAACCGGCGGCAGATATACGCGCGTGAGCCCTTTGGCGTTCGGGTCGAAGTTCTTATAAAATGAAATGTTCTTCAAGGGATCCCCAATGAACCACTCCCCCGTCCTTGCGACATACACGGGGTAAGCGTCATACTTTTGTTTGTTTACATTTTCCAGCAGCTGCAAACCGGAAACGATGGAAACATCGTGTTCGGTGGAGCGGCTGCCAAACAGTACGGCCAGCTTCTGCGGCATATTCATTCCTCCTGTCCTAAGGCTCCATGCATCATTATACCATGTGTTTGATCAAGCTTTGTCGTAGTTATCCGGCAGGTCGTTTTCAAAAAGTACCACGCAGCCGGGTTCGGTGTAGAGCGGGAGCTTTTCCGTTGCCTCACTAAGCGTATCCACCTGTACGATACAGGTTTCCGGGAAACCGCCGTCTATCAACCCTTGCCGGATGGGTGCAACGCGGCCCTTTCCCACCAGTATGGCGATATCTGCCGCGCGCGCGATACCGCGGCCGAATTCTTCATTCAAGTGTTCCTCTTCCCCGCCCAGCTCGATCATGCCGGGGGTGACGATGATACGGCGCGCAGGAGCAAAGCTCCTTAATACCTCCAGAGCCGCCTTGGTGCCGGAGGGGTTGGCGTTAAACGCGTCGTCTATCACGGTGACGCCGTTTTGCCCCTGCACGAGCTGCAATCTATGTTCCACCGGCGCAAGATTTTCAATGCCTATGGCGATGGACTCCAAAGACGCGCCAAGGTACCTTGCGAGCGCCGCGGCGCCCGTGATATTTCCGATATTATGTTTGCCCAAGAGCTGTGTTGCGCACCGTACGCGCTCCCCGGTATCCGTCACAAGCGTGAACGTGCTGCCGGAGCTGCTTACTTCAATATCTTCCGCCTTCAAATAAAGGCCGTTGCCGGACAAGCCGAACAGAAATTTGTTTTTCAGCTTCAGGCGCTCGTACATGCGGCGGCAGTCCGGATTATCGCCGTTTAGGAACGCCGCGCCGTCCTCGGGGAGCGCGTTTAATAGTTCCGCCTTGGTTTCGATGACGGTTTCATAGGAGCCGAATGTGTCGAGATGCTGTTTGCCTAGGGAAGTGATGATGCCGTATTTGGGCTGCACCAGCCTGCATAGTTCCGTGATATCTCCCCTGTAGCGCGCCCCCATTTCCGCCACAAACGCCTGATGCTCCGGCTTCAGCTGCTCGCGAATGACGCGTGTAATGCCCATGGGCGTATTGAAGCTGCTGGGCGTCACAAGCGTGTTCCATTCTTCCTGGAGTATGGTGCCTAATATAAACTTGGTGCTGGTTTTTCCATAGCTGCCCGTGATGCCGATCTTGATCAAATCATGCCGTGCGGCAAGCTTATGCCTCGCGTCGTTGTAGTACCAGCGTTTGACGGAATTTTCAACGGGAAGCATCACCACATGCGCAAGCAGCACAAAAAACGGCAGCAGTAGGCCCGGCAGATACCTAACGAAGTTCATGCCTAAGATACCGCCCCAGCCCGATATGTCATAGGGAAGGAACAAGCCCATGTGAAACAGGAAACTTAATACAGCCAGGCAGCCAAGCAAACGCTTGACGCGTCCGGTAAACGCCAGAGGTTTTTTTGCCGGAAGCTTTTTGTTGGAGAAGCCGATATAGAGCATCAGGCCTATAAACGCAACATCCGCGCCATACCAAAGAATTTCAGCCACCATCGGCTGGCTGTAGTAGAAGAATACCCATGCGATGCGCAATAAGAACGCCACGCCGCCTAACAGAAAGGAAAGCACGCAGTCCTGCGCGCCCGCACGCCGGATCCATTTCAGATACATGTTGCCCTGGTAGCTTTCCAATTGCAGCATATGTACGGTATGCAGCGCCGCAAACGTCACAGCGCCTGCCGCAAGAACGGCAAATATGATATTCCAGATTCCTGTCATCCGGGCCTCCTAACTAACGATTTGTACTCAGGGCCTGAGAAATGCCTTGAGCACCGTGCAAAAACGCGGATACTGGTCCGCATATGCGAAATGGCCCGCGCCCTCAAACACCACAAGCCCGGCGTCGGGGATGCGCTGCTCCATCAGCTTGCCCATAGAAAGGGGCGAGGAGGTATCTAAGTCCCCCCAGATGAGCAGCGTGGGGTTTTTGATGCGGGGCAGACGGTCCGTTAAATCCAAATTCACGGTTTTTACAAACACGGCGCGCATGAGGTCGCTTTTGAGCGCCCGGTAATCCTCCGAACCCGCGCTTTTCTGTTTTTCTTTTAAATGAAGCGCGCGGTCGATCCACTGTATGCGCGAAAGCCGCTTTCCAAGTTTATAGAGATAAGTTCTTACATACCATTTGAGTGTGCGTTTGGGCCGAATGCCCGCGGCCCCGATCATTACCAGGCGGCGAAACAGCTTCGGGTCCTCGCTGGAAAGCAGTATCGTGACGCGCCCGCCGAAGGAATGGCATACGACATCCACCCCGTACAGGGAAAACGCCTCCATAAACCTGCGGGTAAACGCCGCGTATTCCGGCACGCCCCAGGGCACGGGAGGCTCCTCGCTTTCGCCAAAGCCGGGGAAATCAAAGCAGATTGCACGCATGCCGAGGGAACTCACACAGTTTGCGATAGAGCGCACGGCTTCGATGCTTGCACCCCAGCCATGCAGCACGAGTACGGGTTCGCCTTCGCCGTATACCTCATACCGGGTTTTGATACCGTCTATGGATACAAACAAGGCGTTCCCTCCTCATAAGATAATACTACGCTATTATAGACCCCGGACTAGCTTGCGTGCAACCCTTCGATGGTTTTCACAATATCCCTGTTCCATAGAATAAATGCGTCTTCGCCCGTATCGGAATAATACCTTTTGCGGCGGCCCGCCATTTGAAATCCAAGGCCTTCGTAGAGCGCCTGCGCAGCGAAGTTGGTTTCCCGCACCTCCAGCGTCATCTGCGTGGCGTGAAAATTCACTGCCGCGCGCATGCTTTCTAACATGATACGCCTGCCATAGCCTTTTCTGCGGTGCTCCGGCGATACGGCGACGTTTGTGATATGCGCCTCTTCAAAGAGTACCCACATGCCCGCGTAGCCGATGATTTTGCCATCCAGCTCCAGCACATGGTAATGGGCCACCCGATTTTTCAATTCTCCTTTTAGCATATTGAGCGTCCAGGGCGAACGGAAGCATATCTTTTCCATTTCCGCCACGGCGGGAAGGTCGGCTTTTGTCATGGGACGGAAGAGCGCTTCTTCCATATATCTATTCCTTCTTTCCTGCGCGTTACTCCTGGCCGGACTCTCCATGCAGCTTTTGCCACATGCGTTCCGCCTGGGAGGGGCGAAGATACAGCGGCAGCGCTTCTTTTGGCGGGTCCCCCGCCTCCTTCAATATCCGCTCCGCAGCCCGGCAAAGCGCCGACGCATGGCTGATGGCGGCGTATTCCGGGGCGATTTTTGCGTTTGCGACAGTCTTTTCAATTAAGGCCCCGTAAACCGCGGCGCCATCCCCCACAAACAGCGTTCCGGGCGGGACATTGTTTAGATAGGCGGCGACTTCTTCGGCTTGGGGCTCTGCTACGACAATGCCGTTTGCATACTGCGCAAAATAGGCATTGTCGTTTTTTGCGTCGATGATGGCGCACACGTTCCCGGGCCAGAAGTTTACGTTTTCATACAGCGCGTTTAGCGCGTCCACGCCGATTACCGGGATGGAAAGCGCCGCCCCCATCGCGTTCGCCGCGCATACGCCGATACGCACGCCGGTAAACGAGCCGGGCCCGCAGTTGACGGCGATTGCGTCAAGCCGGCTCGGCGCGAAGCCAAGATCCGTGAGCATGCGCTCTACCATGGGCATCACGGTTTCGGAATGCGTGCGCGTATGATGCACGCTGTGCTCACAAAGAAGCGCCCCATCCTGAAGCAGCGCCGCCGAGGCCGTTGAACTGGCCGTTTCGATGCCCAGTACTAGCATGGCGTACCCTCCCAACCCTGTTGCAGCGCGTCGAGTATCGCCTGGTGATGCGCGTCCGTCGCATGGAACGTAATGGTGCGCGGCGCATCCCCGCTGCCTTCCATAAGAATAGTAAGCCGCGCCTTGGGAAGCGCCTCCGCCACATTTTCGGGCCATTCCATCAATATGACGCCCCTGCCCGTTACATACTCCGAAAAGCCGATGTCATACAGCCCCTGCGCATTTTGCAGGCGGTACGCATCAAAATGGTACAGCGGGAGCGTACCCTCGTGCTCCTGTAATATTGTAAACGTCGGGCTTGTGACGCCCTCTATTCCAAGGCCTTTCCCAAGCCCCTGGGAAAGCGCGGTTTTTCCCGCGCCCAAGTCCCCGGAAAGCGCTATAAACGCGCCGGGGAACAAGAATCCGGCAATGCGCATACCTAAGGATATGGTTTCTTCCACGGAGCGGGTGACGATGCCAAAACTCAATCCATCCCGCCCCTTTCCTTCCATTCCTGCCTGAGGTCCAGCAGGCGATCTTCCAGAATGGCCTGGCGGATCTCTTCCATCATCTTTAGCGTAATGTGCAGGTTGTGCATGGTGATTAAGTGTGCTGCCAATATTTCCTTCGCCTTGATGAGGTGGCGGATATAAGCCCGCGTGAAGTTTTTGCAGGCGTAACAATCGCAGCCATCCTCAATGGGAGAAAAATCATGCGCGAACTCGTTATTCCTGAGCATCCGCTTGCCATAACGCGTTAAAGCGAGGCCGTTTCTTGCAATGCGCGTCTGAAGCACGCAATCGAACATGTCCACTCCCCGGATCACGCCTTCCATCAAACAATCCGGACTCCCCACGCCCATCAGGTACCGCGGCTTTTCCTTGGGCATGTAGGGCATCATGGTTTCGAGCATATCGTACATGATTTCTTTGGGCTCCCCGACCGAAAGCCCGCCGATGCCGTGGCCGATAAAGTCCATACCCGAAATGGCCTTTGCGCTTTCAATACGCAGGTCCTTGTACATGCCGCCCTGCACAATACCGAATAGCGCCTGATCTTCCCTGGTGTGCGCTGCTTTGCAACGCTCCGCCCAGCGATGGGTGCGGTCCATGGCGGCGCGGGTATAGCTGTGATCGCTTGGATACGGCGCGCATTCGTCAAAGCACATGGCGATATCGGAGCCCAAAGCCTGCTCGATTTCCATGACGGATTCGGGCGTAAAGAAATGACGGCTGCCATTGATGTGGGAGCGAAACTCCACTCCATCCTCAAGGATCCGGGTATTGTCCCCCAGGCTGAAAACCTGAAAGCCGCCGCTGTCCGTTAAGATCGGCCGGTCCCAGCCCATAAAGGCATGCAGGCCGCCCGCCTCGCGCACCAGCTCATGGCCAGGGCGGAGATAGAGATGGTATGTGTTGGAGAGTATGATGCGCGCGCCGACCTCTTTGAGGTCGCGCGGGGTCATGGCCTTTACGGTGGCCTGCGTGCCTACGGGCATAAAGCAGGGCGTTTCGATATCGCCGTGCGGCGTGTGGAGGACGCCAAGCCGTGCGCCGGATTGCTTGCAGGTATGCGTTACTTCATAGGAAAAATACTGCATGGTACTCCTTATAATATCAGCATCGCATCCCCGAAGCTGAAAAAGCGATACCGTTCTTCTACCGCATGGCGGTAAGCGTTAAGCATACCCTCGCGCGTCGCAAATGCGCTTACCAGCATCAAAAGCGTGGACTCGGGCAGATGGAAGTTCGTAATGAGCGCATCGATTGCACGGAACCGGTACCCGGGCGTAATGAAGATATCCGTCCAGCCGCTTTTTGCGTGGACGATTCCCTGTTCATCCGTTACGCTTTCGAGCGTCCGGCAGGAAGTTGTGCCCACGGCAACCACCCTGCCGCCGTTTGCGCGGGCGCGGTTGATGGCGCTTGCCGCGGCTTCCGTTACCTCATAATATTCGGCATGCATGTGGTGATCTTCCACCGTCTTTGCAGAGACCGGGCGGAATGTGCCCAGGCCCACATGCAGCAGCACGTCCACAATTTCCACGCCTTTTTGCTTGAGCTCATTGAGCAGCGTATTGGTAAAATGCAGCCCTGCTGTGGGTGCCGCAGCGGAACCGCGCTCGCGGGCGTAGACGGTCTGGTAACGCTCCTTATCCGTAAGCCTTGTGGTGATATAAGGTGGGAGCGGCATTTGCCCCGCGCGGTCCAGCACCTCTTCAAACACGCCGGTATAGTGGAGTTCGATGAGGCGGCCTCCGTCCGGCGTGCTTTCAAGCACCGTGGCGCTCAGCTCATCGGTAATTTGAAATGTCAGGCCGGTTTTTGCGCGCCGCCCGGGTTTCACCAGGCATTCCCAGATATCGCCATGTAAGCGCTTGAGCAGCAAAAACTCCATTCTTCCGCCCGTACCTTCCCGGGTGCCATACAGCCTTGCGGGGATGACGCGCGTGGTGTTGCGCACCAATACGTCGCCGGGTTTTAAGTACTGAGGCAGCACGGAAAACACGGTGTCCGTCAGGGCGGTGTTTTCGCGAGTGTATACGAGCAGGCGGGATGCGGCGCGGTCCGCCATCGGCATCTGCGCAATCAACTCCTGCGGAAGCTCATAAAAAAAGTCGCTGGTCTGCAAAAATGGTCCTTCTTTCCTTTGATGGGCGTTAAAGTCCATATCAAATCCACTTTATTATAGGGGAAACTGCCCGTTTTCGCAACCTTGCCCGCCCCGGCATGAAACACGCAAAGAAAGATGCCAACAGTTTCGACATCCTTGCTGTGTAATAATCGAGTTTTTATGGACACTCCGTTATAGCTGGATGTCGGTGGATTTCTGTTGGCAGACGGGAGGCACAGGTATATAATTTATTTATGAGGGCTTGTGTTATGGAATCTGCTCCGGAGTACGGATGCAGCTCAGCATCCCTTCCATATAGGAAAGCGCCTTTTCTTTTTGGATATGATTCAGCTTACGAAACGCCCCGATGACCGCCACCTCGTCATTGTTCAAATTTGAAGCTTTCATCGGTTTCCGGATATCGGACAAACCCATAATATAATCCATACTTGCATTGAATATCTCGGACATTTTTATCAACGTTTTCACACTGGCGAGATGTTTGCCAGTTTCATAAGCGCTTACTGTCTCCTGGGTCACGTCCAGTTCCAGGCTCAGCCGCAACTGGGTCATTCCCTTTGCTTCTCTTAGTTCCCGAATTCTATTACCTTCCATTTCACCACCCCGCCTTCAGAATACAGCTTTTACTTGTATATTTCAGAGGTTATGACTATAATGTTCAGTATAATAAACTATAAACTGTAAGACATTCTTCATTTGATAATATGAAGGGAGATTTTGATGCTTATGTATTCTAAAAAAAATTATTATGATGAGCGTGGGCGCTTAATCCTGGCAAAAGATATGCGCTTGACTGAAGCGGTCAAAAAGAAATTATCCGGGTTCCATATCGTGGATGAAAGCGGGCGCTATGCCAATGCGCAGGTGGAGGATATACAGCAAACAAACATCCCTGTAAATCTTCATTGTTTTGATAACATGCTCTTTGATCTTCCGGCGGATATCGTCAACCGCGTGCTGCTTGAATCGAGATCCGAACCCTGGGGGCTGGTCATACGGGCGCTTTTTCACCATATTGACTGGATATACACGCACTCCATCAATGTCTCGCTGATTTCTCTGATGATTGCTATTCAGCTTGGTTACACGCAGCAGGAACTGTATGAACTTGCGTTAGGCGCTATGCTGCATGACGTAGGAAAATTGCTCATACCAAAGTCGGTCATATATAAAAAGGACGCGCTTACCGATCAGGAAAGGATATTGATTCAGCAGCACTGCGATTTGGGTATGGAAATGATTGCGGAATATAACATTCCCAAAGCGTCCAGGCTGGTGATTCAGCAGCATCATGAACGCAACGACGGCAGCGGCTACCCATTCCATCTTACGGAAACGGAAATCCACCCATATGCGAAAATCGTTATAACCGCCGACGTTTTTGATGCCGCCTCATCCTTTCGGCCCTACCGGCCGTCAAAAGATCCCGACGAAGTAATGCGTATCCTAAAGGAGCCTGGCACTCTATTTTCCCAAGATTTGGTCAGCATTCTGGAAAGTTTGACAAAAAAAACGCATGACAGGATACGAAGCTGAGACGGAAGGAAGCTTCGTTTTTTTATATAAAATAATATATCCATCTGACGGATATTCCCCTAAAAATACGCTCGCCGTTTCTAAAGATCAAGTCTATCTTGCTTTCAAAAGGGGAAACGCTTTGGCGTTTCCCCTCATGCATTGGCTGACGGACGATGCGTCTGGAGGCATAGGCAAAGATTTATTCCGCCGCTTCTTCCTCCTGTGCAATCGTCGTTTGAGACCCCGCCGGCTTCTGCACGCCGTTGACGTCTATCATGGTATTGCCGGGCAGCAGCAGTTCGCTTACGGTCACAAACTCATATCCCTTCTCCTTTGCCGCCGCGATCAGCTGAGGCAGATACTCTTCGATGTTGTACCCGTTGTTATGGCAGAGTATAATCGCGCCCGGATGCAGCTTGGGTATGACCGAATCAAGTATCGTCTGTGTGCTGCGGTCTTTCCAGTCTATGGTATCGATGTCCCACTGTACGGGCGTGTAGCCCATAGTTTCCGTCGTATTGATGACCAGATCATTGTACTCGCCAAAAGGTGCGCGGAATGTCTTGCAGCGCTGGCCGGTCAGCTTTTCCATTTTATCGTCAAGCGCGGTCAATTCCTTTTGTATCTTTGTAGCGTCGATCCTGCTCATATGCGGATGCGTATCCGTATGGTTGCCCAGCTCATGCCCTTTTGCGAATATGGTCTTGACATGCTCCGGATATTTATCCACCCAGAAGCCGCACAGGTAGAAGGTAGCCTTGATACCCGCCTGATCAAGCTGCTCCAGAATAAAGGGCGTCTTATCGTCCTCCCAAGCGGCGTCGATTGTCAGGGCGATTTTTTTATCGTCCCTGCTCACGCTATAAACCGGAAGCTCCTTGCGCTTGCCTGCAAGCACCTCCAGCTCGTATTCGTTTCCCTGCATGATGGCATATGTCTGGCTGGTTTCCCCGTTCTCTCCGGTTGAAACAAGCACGATAATGCCTGCCGCTATCAAAATAAGGGCTGCGGCGGCTATCAGAAGTGTTCTTTTGGTAACAACAAAAACGCGCACGGTCTACGCCTCCTCGCATTTACTCTTAGAGTAATCTATGCGGGTGATTGGCCGGTTCATGCGCTTGTTATGCGTATTCCTTTGCGTATATGCAGGAAAAATCATCAAATTTACAGCCATACAGGAAAACGCCGCGATCTATAAAGGTCGCGGCGTTTTTAAAGCTTATTATGCCGTTTATGGTTTTGGAGTAGCCGAAGGCGCGGGGGTTGCCGCGGGCCACTTAAGCTTGAACTGAACCGTGACTTCCGCGTTCACGGTGAGCTGCCCGGCCTGAACGGGCGTTGCAACGCCCGTATCGGTCTTTGCCGGAGTGGCATACTGGAGTTGCTCGCTCATATCCGTTGTGTAGCTTGCTCCTTCCTGTATGGTCATGGGGCCGTCAAGCTGTGCGCCCGCAGCCTCCGACATGACGGTAGCTTTTGCGTTCGCATCCGCAACGGCGTCCGCAAGCGCCTGCCGATAGGCCGCCGTTTCATCCAGCAGCTCAAAGTTGATGCTTGTTACCTCATTTGCGCCAGCCTGCGTCGCCGCTGTAACGAGCTCCCCTGTCTTTTTGACGTCCCGCAGCTTGACGGTGATGCTGTTCGTCGCGCTGTAGCCCGTGATTTCCTGTGTATTTTTAGGGTTATCCATGATGGGATATACGGTGATCTCCTGGGTCTGGATATCCTTTTCGGCAACCCCAAGGTCTTTTACCGCGGTGATCACGGCGTCCATCAGCACGCTGTTTTGGGTTTGCGCCTCTTCAGCGGTCTTCGCCTGCACATACACGGAAAGCCGTATGGTGGCAATATCCGGCTGCACGTCCACTTTTCCCTTGCCTGTGACGCTCAGCAGACGCTCCTCCGGCTGGATGGGCTGCTGGATGATGATCTGCTGGGGATCCTTGTCCCGCTGCTGCGCCGTCTGGTTGATTTCCTCCGGCGATTTGCAGGACACGGCGGCAACGACCAGGACGCACAACAGCGCGCAAGCAATCGCTTTTTTCATAGTTCTCCCTTTCTTCGTAAAAAGAAAGCGGCAAAATACCGCTTTTTGAGTGATGTCAATCTTCCTCTTCGGCTTCGGGCAGTATGGCGTTGTGGAACACATCCTGCACGTCGTCATTGTCTTCCAGCCATTCCAGGAAGCGCTCCACCTTCTGAACGGCTTCCTCGTCGGAAACATTGGCGGTGTTCTGCGGAATCATGTCGATCTCGGCGGAAATAAAGGTATATCCATTGGCCTCCAGTGCCTCGCGCACGCGGGAAAAATCGGCGGGATCGGTATATACCTCGAATGCGTCGTCCTGGGGAACAAAGTCTTCCGCGCCCGCGTCAAGCGCGGCCATCATGACTTCATCCTCGCTCAACAGCGCACTGCGCTCGATAATGATGACGCCCTTCTTGGTAAACATCCAAGCTACGCAGCCCGTAGCTCCAAGGTTGCCGCCGCTTTTATCGAATATATGGCGCATTTCCGCCGCGGTGCGGTTGCGGTTGTCCGTAACGACGTCCACGATCACGGCGATACCGCCGGGGCCGTAACCTTCGTAGGTGCCCTCTTCATAGTTTACGCTGCCAAGCTCCCCCGACGCCTTTTTGAGGGAGCGGGCAATATTATCGTTGGGCATGTTGTTCGCCTTGGCTTTTGCGATGACATCACGGAGCCTGGAGTTGTTCGCGGGGTCCGCTCCGCCCTCTTTGACGGCGATAGCGATCTCACGGCCGATCTTGGTGAATATCTTACCGCGCTGCGAGTCGGTTTTTTCCTTTTTATTTTTGATGTTTGCCCATTTGGAATGGCCGGACATAAGAATACCTCCATGTTCCTTTTCTTTACTGTTGTGCATTATACCATTTGTCCGGGGTCTTGTACAGCGCGCCCTAAATCCAAAAGCTCAAGATAGCGGGTGCGAATGGATTTCATATCTTCCCAGGCTTCCTTTTTCTTTTCAGGGTCCCTAAGAAGAGCGGCGGGATGATAGGTCGGGAGGATCCATACGCCCTTTTTTTCTTTCCATACGCCCCGTTCCCTGGTGATGCGCACATCGCGGTCATAGATATATCTCGCCGCCGTGGCGCCCAGGCAAACGATGATTTTTGGCTTGATCAGTCCGGTTTGCGCGCGCAGATACGGCAGGCAGGCAAGCGCTTCCTCTTCGAGCGGCACCCGGTTTTGCGGCGGGCGGCATTTTACAATATTGGCAATATAAACTTTTGTCCGCTCCAGTTCAATTGCTGCGAGCATTTTATCCAACAGCTGCCCCGCAGGGCCGACAAACGGACGCCCCTGCATATCTTCTTCCCGCCCGGGGCCTTCCCCCACGAACAGGATTTCGGCATTCTCGCTGCCCTCGCCAAAAACGGTATGCGTGCGCGTGGCAGATAGTGCGCATCCTTCGCAAGCCGCAACCTGTGCCTTTAATGTTTGCCAATGGAGCAGCATGATTGTCCCTCTTTTTTAGACGTGTGAAACGGTTTAGGGTTGCATGGTTCCTTGATTAAGTCGGGCATATCGTCACACTGGTTCTGACAGACCTCCCTTTAATCAGTGCTTACTTAGAAATCAAAAACCGTGACGCGGCCGCTTTCCAGATCGTATTTTGCGCCCACCACAAAGAATTCCCCGGCGTCGAGCGGTTCCTGAAGTTCCCCGCTGTTGCGCACACGCTGCACGCAGGTCTTGATGGCCTTATATTCTTCCTCGTCGTCGTCTTTGCGGAAGCGCTCCCAAAAGCCTTCATCCTCTTCCGGGTCTCCTTTGCGGGTCTCATGGGTCAATATCATGCAAAGCGGAATGTTAAGCTTTTCCGCCGCGAACTCAATGGCGTCTAGCGCTGTCCGGTCGATTTCGAGTTCCGGCATGCGCAGCACATACAATGCGCCGATACCGGTATCGAATATCAGTTCCGGCGGCATGTAGGAGTCCGAAGGGGAAACGACGACGGCGATAGGATGCTGCCCTTCTTCCACAAGCAGGCGGCGCTGCTCGTCAAAGTTGCGGCAGATATTGCATTCGTCATTGACAAAACGCTCGTTGCCCGACATCAGAATATCCAGTGATTTTTCCCATGACCCCATGTTTGATCATCCTCGCTTGATGTCACATTTATAGGTTGACGGCGGCATCCTCATCCAGCACGAACGTAACGTTCGGATGCAACTGCAAAATGCTGGCGGGAACTGCGGGCGTTACCGCGGAAGAGAGGATGCGCTGCGCGATGCCCGCGATCTGCGCTCCAAGCGCAAGCAGTATGATGCGCTTCGCGGACATGATTGTGCTGATGCCCATTGTGATGGATTGCGCCACCATGCCTTCGGTACCCGAAATACCCTTGCATTCTTCTATTGTGTTTTGGGGAAGAAGCTCCACGTGCGTAAATGCGGAAAATTCACGCGAGGGGCCGTTAAAGGCGAGATGGCCGTTCTGGCCAAGATAAAGAAGCACGGTATCAAGACCGCCGGAAGCGATGATATCCGCCTCAAAACTGGAGCAGGCAGCCTGCAGATCCTGCGCGTTGTGGTTGGGCGCATGCGCGCGGGAAAGCTGCATGTTGATCTGCTCGTACAGGGAGCTGGCAAGGTAGGCGCTTAAAATACCCACGTTTCCGGCGCGCTTGGCCATGAATTCGCTGGTTTGGAACACGGTGATCTCGCTCCAGTCCAGTATGCCCGAAGCCGTCATGGAAACAAGCTTGCGGTACAAAAGCGACGCCATATCCGTGGCGCAAAGCCCCAGCACGCAGTTTGGTTTTTCTATCATCTGCGCCGCAATCAGCGTGGCTGCGGCCGCGCTCGCAGCGTCCTTGTCCCGGTAGATCATAATGCCCATGCGTAAACCTCCTTTATTTCAGCGCGGTTGCCGCGCGAAAAACACATCTGATTATACCACGCCGGATAGAAAGCGTAAAACATCCTGGTAAACCTCGGTGCGGTTGATCTCGTTGAGCATTTCATGCCTGCCCTCCGGATAGAGCTTCAAAGTTACCGTATGGCCGGTATCCTTGAGCCATTTTGCCACCTGTTTTACGCCTTTTCCGTTGTTCCCCACAGGGTCCTTCTCCCCGGAAAAGAGGTAGATGGGCACATTGGGAACCTTTTTTGCCCAGGAAGCGGAACTAATCTCCCGAATGCCGGAGAGCAGATCGAAGAACCCTTCCGCGGTGAATACAAACCCGCACAGCGGGTCTTCGATGTAACGGTCCACCTGTTCTTTATCCCGGCTGAGCCAGTCGAACATGGTGCGTGAAGGCAGGAACGGCTTACTGTAGGAGCCGAAGCTCAGATTATTTAATTGTTCGCTCGGCTTTTTGACCCCATTGCGCTTTTTTTCGCGTATGGCGACCAGGCTTCCAATGCCTGCCGCCGGGTTCTTCCCCGCCGTACCGGAAAGAATCAAGGCGGAAATATCCTGCGGGTAGCGCGCGGCGTAGCTGCGCGCCAAAAACGAGCCCATACTGTGGCCAAAGAGTATATATGGTATCCCCGGCATAAGCACCGCCGCATGGTCGTGAAGCGCCTTCATATCCGCTACCACAGAGCTCCAGCCGTTTTGCTCCCCGAAATACCCCTTTACTGCAAGGTCCGCGCTTTGGCCATGCCCGGCATGATCGTTTGCGGCAACGGCGAATCCGTTCTCGCATAAGTATTCCGCAAAAGGCGCATATCTTCCGATATGCTCCGCCATGCCGTGCGCAATCTGTACAACTGCGCGGGGGCGGGTATCCGGTAACCAAAGCATGGAGAAACACTCGCCAAGGTTCGTTGCCGAAGCGTACCTGAATTCCTGTGTCTTCATATCAGAATACCTCCCGCCTTTTTCTAAAAGTATACCACGCGCGGTGCGTTTTCGCATCAAATTATTGGGATGAACTTCCTCTGTTTACAGCCGCATGACGGGCACAGATAAGCTACGCAAAGAGAATGTTGCATATGATAAAGCAATAGATTATAATGCATATAAGCCTTTTCATAACCAAATCTAAGGTGAATAAGAGGTTTTTATATGTCTGCGGATCTTGAGCTTTATCGCGTATTTTGTACCGTTGCACGCTGCGGCAGCCTTTCGCATGCTGCGCGGGAACTTTATATCAGCCAGCCCGCGGTAAGCCAGGCCATGCGCCGTCTGGAGGACAGCCTGGATTGCTCGCTGTTCACCCGTACCAGCCGCGGCATCACCCTCACCAGCGAGGGGCGCATGCTCTACAGCTATGCGGACAAAGCCGTCAGCCTTGTCTCCGCCGCGGAGGATAAACTCAACCGCATGCGCACGCTGCAATCCGGCGGGCTGATGATTGGCGCGAGCGATACGCTGTGCCAGTACTTTCTGCTTCCCTACCTCGAACGCTTCCATGCAGAATACCCCGAGATTCAATTACAGGTAACCAACCGCACAACGCCGGAGACGGTGGAGCTTTTAAAAATTGGCAAAGTGGATATTGCGCTTGTGAACCTCCCGGTGGAAGATAGCGCCCTGTGCGTGCGCGAGTGCCTGAAGGTGCACGACGTATTTGTGGCGGCGGAGCGGTTTGAACACTTCAAGGGGCAGAAGGTGCCTCTCGACATCCTCGCGCGCGAACCTCTGGTGCTTTTAGAGCAGGCCAGCAACTCAAGAAAATATCTTGACGCATTTGCGGCGCAGCAGGGCATCACGCTGCATCCGGAAATTGAGCTTGGCGCGCACAGCCTGCTGGTGCAGTTTGCGCGCATCGGCCTTGGCATTGCCTGTGTGACAAGCGAGTTTGCGGCGGAAGCTCTGGCGACCGGCGAGCTGTTTGAAATCGAACTCGACCCGCCCATGCCCCAGCGCGCGATCGGCCTGATTTCGCTCGACGGCGTGCCGCTTTCCGCGGCGTCATTGCGGTTTATACAGATCGTCATGGAATCCGAACCGGAATAACCTATTGAAAGATTACGCAATAAAACGCAAAAGCGCCTTTACCGGGCGCTTTTTTTATGTTCTTAAACAATTTGGTTGGTTTCGTTTTCTTTCTTTTCCCGTTTTTTTTCGAACAGCCTGCTTTCTTCGCCTTTCAACAGCCGTTGGATGTTATCGGCATGGCGCAGCACGATCAACAGCCAAAGCAATCCGACGAATACGATCAGCACCCAATTGCCCCACGAAAAAATAAGCGTAAGCAGGAAGTAGAGCGTGATGCCGGTGAGCGAGACAATGGATATGGTGCGGGTCACCGCAACCATCAATGCGGCCCATACCGTCATGATAGCTGCAAACAACGGGTTGAGCATCCATGCAACGCCCAGACTGGAGGCAACGCCCTTGCCGCCGCGAAACTGCAGAAATACCGGGTAGCAATGCCCCAGCGCCACAAAGAAGGAGGCGATATACGCCCCGGTTTCCCCGGCGATCCACCTGCCCGCGAGCACCGCGAGCACACCCTTTAAAAGATCCCCCGCAAACGTCACGGCGCCGGATTTTAACCCAAACACGCGCAGCATGTTGGTGCTGCCCGCATTGCCGCTGCCATGGTTGCGTACGTCGTCCTTATATTTTAACCGGCTGATGATGACTGCGCTTTGCAGGTTGCCAAGAAGATAGCCGGCAACCGCCGCAAGTATATACAATCCCATGTTCATTCGTTGCTCCCTTCGCTGCTGCGTGAACGCGGATACAGGCGTATGGGCGTCCCTGTTAAGCCAAAGGATTTCCGCAAATAGTTCTCAAGATACCTTGCGTAGGAAAAATGCATCAACTCCGGGTCATTTACCTTGATAATAAATGTTGGCGGCTTTATGGAAACTTGCGTCGCGTAATAAAGCTTCAGCCTCCGGCCCTTGTCGCTGGGAGGTTCGGTGACTGTGACCGCCTCGCTGATGACGTCGTTGAGCGTGCCGGTGGAAATGCGGGTACAGGTCTGCTTGAACACGTCATCCGCAAGGTTCAGCACCTTTTCCACGCGCTGGCCGGTTTTTGCGCTGATAAAGAGCATGGGAACGTAGCTCATAAACGCAAGGTCGGTCATCAGATCCTTTTTGAACTTGTTCATGGTGTGGGTGTCCTTTTCAATGAGGTCCCACTTGTTTACGATAAGCACGCTCGCCTTGCCTTCCTCATGCACATACCCTGCGATGCGAACGTCCTGCTCGGAAAGGCCCTGCTCCGCGTCCACCACAATGAGCACCACATCCGCCCGGCGGATTGCCCCCAGGCTGCGTATGACGCTGTAACGCTCAATGCTTTCGTCCTCTATTGCCCGCTTACGGCGGATGCCCGCGGTATCTACAAGGACATAGTTCTTCCCGCTGCGGGTAAAGGGCGTATCGATCGCGTCCCGCGTGGTGCCCGGAATGTCGCTGACGATGACGCGCTCATCGCCCAATATGGCATTGACCAGGCTGGACTTGCCCACGTTGGGCTTGCCGACGACCGCGATGTTAACTGTGGCCTCTTCTTCCTCATTCGCCTCATACGGCGGGAAGTGGGCGGCGATTTCATCTAAGAGATCGCCCAGGCCCAGGCCCTGGGAAGAGGAGATCGTAATGGGCGTACCCAGGCCCAGCGCGTAAAAATCGTAGGCGGTTTCTTCAAATTTTTGGGCGTCCACCTTGTTGACGGCGAGCACGACGGGCTTTTTGCACTTCCTCAAAATATCCGCCACCTCTTCGTCCGCGGCGGTCATGCCTTCGCGCCCGTCCACCATAAAGAGGATCACATCCGCCGTATCGATAGCAAGCTCCACCTGCCTGCGCATCTGCAGGCTGATGACGTCCTCGCGCGCGGGCTCAATGCCGCCGGTATCGATCAGCGTGAAGGAATGCGTCAGCCAGGTTGCTTCCCCATAAATACGGTCCCTGGTCACGCCAGGCGTATCCTCCACGATGGAGATACGCTTTCCGATCAGCTTATTGAACAATGTGGATTTTCCCACATTTGGCCTGCCTACAATTGCAACAAGCGGCTTGCCCATTTCTTCCTCCATTGACGGCACGCCCTATAAAGACGGGCCGTTGATTGATACGATCGATACGATCCGGCTGCGGCCTCTACGACTCGTTTGCCAGAGAGAAAATCGTCTCCACCCAGGCATCTCCCCCGCCCCGTACGGGAATCACCCGCACGTTGAGCGCTTCCGAAAGTTCCTTTACCGTCATGCCGTCTAAAAATACGTCTTCCTGTTCGCGCAGCATGTTGTGGGGAATCAAAAGCACTCCGGTCTTTAGCCTGCCTTTTAATTGGCTGGTTAAATCCTGCCCGGTGACGAGCCCGCCCACCGTGATGGTGGGGCCGAAGAAATCATTCCGGATGGCATAAAGGGCACAATCTATTCCGTAAGGGATAAGCGCTTGATAGAGCTTTTTCATAAACGGATGCGCCAGCATGCCGCCCGCCGCCTCGAATGCAAAACGCTTTTTGAGCGGCTTCTTTTCCTCAAGCGCCTCCATAAACTCCCACTCAAACAACCTGAGAAGTCCTACGCCGTTTTCTATCTGCGGAAAGTCTTCATATTTCTCATAGGACGGAAGTTCTTCCCCTGCCGCAAGATAGAATTCATCCGAAGCGAACACAAACGCGGTACCCATACGTTCCATACATCCGGCTGCGAAATTTCGGATTTGATCCAGGGTATCTTTTGATTCCTGTTGCGTAAAAACGCGAAGGGAAGCCAATCCTTCCCGGAATTTGGTCAGGCCAACCGGCACCACCGCGACGGACTGCGCGTATGGATGAAGGGCCACAAGATCGCCTAACGTCTGCTGCAGCACTTCTCCGTCGTTTACAGTTGGGCAGCATACGATCTGGCAGTGGAATTTCAACCCGGCTTCGGCCAAACGCTTTAAACGCGGCAATATCTCTCCTGCGGTGGGGTTGCGCATCATCCTCATGCGTACGGCCGGGTCCGTGGCGTGTACGGAGACAAAAAGCGGGCTGACCCTGCGTTTTAAAATGCGCTCGAATTCCGCTTCGTCGACGTTTGTGAGCGTGATATAGTTGCCCATGATGAAGGACATGCGCCAATCGTCGTCCTTGAACTGGAGCGTCTTGCGCCCGCCCTTGGGCATTTGATCAATAAAGCAGAACATGCAGCGGTTTTTACAGGCGCGAACGGTGCTCATGAGTCCGCTTTCAAACACGAGCCCCAGCGGCGCATACGCGTCCTTGTTCAGCTCCACCTCGTACCTGCCGCCGTCCGCGCGCTCAAAAAGCAGCTTTAATTGCTCTTCCGCGCAAAGGTACGTATAATCCACCACGTCGAGCACCGGCTCGCTGTTGATGGATAGTAGCATATCCCCTTCTTTTATGTTTAGGGAAGCGGCGATGGAGCCCCGTTCTACCGCGGTGATGCGCTGCAATTAGTCCTCCTGCTCCACCATTTCTTCGAACAGCTCCATAAACGTGTCAAACACCTCGTCCAAGAGCACTTCGTTTTCTATGGTTTCGTATACGTCCTCGCCATTTTTGGTGACGACATGCAGCAGCACCACTTCGTCCTCGTCCACGTTTTCCACGTCGTCGAGCGGCAGAAGGGCGATGTATTTTTCCCCTTCATGGAAAAACGTCATCAAATGATCAAAGCGAATCTCTTTGCCGTTTTCGTCAAGCAACGTCACTTCGTCCTGTTCTTCCCCCGCCGGGGCAACGATACGCTCATCCATGGCGCAATCCTCCTATTTTATCTGTGCCGCGTTTCCATGTATCCCTGCAAAATGACGACAGCCGCCATTTTGTCTATGACCTGCCTGCGTTTTTTTCGGCTGACGTCGGCATCCAGCAGCACGCGCTCGGCGGCGGCGGTGGTGAGGCGTTCGTCGTAAAAATCGTACTCGCCGTCCCAATTTTGAAGCACCGCGTCCGCAAACGCCCGTACTTTTTCGCTCTGGAAGCCGTAGCTGCCGTCCATGTTGCGCGGCATGCCAAACAGCAGCCGCACCGGGCGGTAACGTTCCGCGAGAGTTAGGATGTAATTCACATCCTGCTCCAGGGTTTCCTTGCGCGTATACGTTTCCAGCCCTTGGGCAGTATACCCCAAAGGATCGCTTACCGCAACCCCAATTCGTTTGTCCCCAACATCAAGGGCAAGTATACGCTGCATAGGACCTCCTAAATCACTTTTATACAAAATTGCGGGCAAGTTGCGGCACAATAGCCGCAGCGGGCGCATAAATCCTCATTTACTTGCGCTTTTCCGTTTATCAGGCTCATCGCGCGGTTTTTGCACCGCTTTACGCACGCGCCGCAGCCTTCGCACCAGTCCTGTATGATGAGGTTGCGCGGTTGCGCGCCGATGCGGGAAGATAGCTCAATATCGGGCGTCTCTCCCGAAAATACGGCGCAGTTGTAGGCGACCTCGTCCTTTGTCTGCATGCCGATCGCGATGGAGTCGATGCTGGGCTCGTTTAATACAAAGCGCAGCGCTTCCTCGCGGTCCCCGATCAGATGGCCGCCGCCCAAGGGCTTCATGCTGAATATGCCTTTGTTCTGCGTGTGGGCGCTGCGGATTTCCTGGAGCATTTCTTCGGCCGTTCCATCCGCAATGCCTACACCTGTTTTATTATACAGCGGAAATACGATTTCAAGCTCCGGGTACTGTCTTGCCGCGCGCACCGCCGCAATATGGTGGGTGGAAAGGCCGACTGCGCCTATTTGCCCTTCCTGTTTCTTCTTTAAAAAATATTCCACCGCTTCCCAATGCCCGCGGATGGTATGCTCACTTTCCTGCTCGTGCAGAAGAAAGATATCGATATATTCCCGGCCTATTCCCTCCACTGCGGCGCGGAAGCTCGCTTCTGCCGTTTTTGTATCGTAGGAATAGGATTTCGTGCACACCACTGCGTCCGGCTTAGATTTAAGCGCCTCCCTGATATATGGATAGGTTCCGTACAGTTCGGCGGTATCCAGAAAGTTTACGCCCAAAGAGAACGCAAAATCCAAAAGACCTGCCCCCGTAGAAAGAGGCAGGTTTCGCTGCAAGGGCCCCATGGTGAGCGTACCAAAGCACAGGCGGGAGACCTGAATGCCCGTGCCGCCCAAAACCGTATGGTTCAATTATTCTGCTCCGCCCCCGCCGAGTTGACTTCCACATAGAAGCGGACAAGCTCCTCAATAAGCTCGTCCCGCTCCAGGCGGCTGATCAGGTAGCGCGCGTTGTTGTGGCTGGTGATGTAGGTAGGGTCCCCGGAAAGCAAGTAGCCGACGATCTGATTGACCGGATCATACCCTTTTTCCTTCATGGCGGAGTACACCGTCATGAGCACCTCATTGGCGGCGCGCCTGTCCTTCGGGAGCTGAAACTGCATGGTTCCATGTGTCTGATCGGTCATACCAATTACCCCCTATCAAGTACCTTTCGTATTATAACATGAAAATAAACGTTTTTTCAAATAAAGAAACGGCCCGCTAGCTTACGGGCCGTCTCCATCCTATCCCATGATGTTGCCGATCGTGCGCCTCGTGCTGCGCACAAGCCGCCTGCCGTCCCGCATCATCCGCTTGGGTATATCGGGGTACATCGAGTTGATCGCAACCGTTGCCATCGCTACCCCCGCGATCATGCCGACGCCAAGGCCCAGTGTCAGTGTCCGCATACAGTTTTCTCCTTTCCGCCGGATTGGACTCTATGTTAAGGCTGGTGCGATGCACAGAGCCGTATGGAATTAGTATGCCGAAGCATATGTGAAGCTATGATAGAAACTGTTGTCACCATTGGCGGATACGTTTAAAATTGTATAAAATATCAAGTACATCAAAAAAAGCCCCAAACGGGGCTTTTGGTATTTGTTCATTATTGGCCGGAAGCCTGCTTGTTCTTCTGGTAATCCTCGATTGCAGCCTTTACGGCTTCTTCGGCCAGCACCGAACAATGGATCTTCTGCGGCGGAAGGCCTTCGAGCGCTTCCACGACGGCGGAATTCGTAAGCCTGAGCGCATCCTCCAATTTTTTGCCTTTGATCATCTCTGTGGCCATGGAGGAAGTGGCAATCGCGGCGCCGCAGCCAAACGTCTTGAAGCTGACGTCCTCGATCACTTCTTCGTCGTTTACCTTAATGAACATTTTCATGATGTCGCCGCACTTTGCGTTGCCGACCATGCCGACGCCGTTGTAATCCGGCAGTTCGCCCACGTTGCGGGGATGTTCAAAATGATCCAAAACCTTTTCTGTATACATCGTTTTCACCTCAATGTACGGTAGTGTATAAGGGAGACATATTGCGCAGCCGCTGTACCACAGTAGGCAGTACGTCAAGCACGTAATCAATTTCTTCTTCTGTGGTTTCATCCGAAAGCGTCAGCCGTAAGGAGCCGTGCGCGATTTCGTGCGGAAGGCCCATGGCAAGGAGCACATGGGAAGGATCCAATGAACCGGAGGTGCACGCGGAGCCGCTCGATGCGGCTATGCCGTTGAGGTCAAGCAGCAGCAGCATGCCTTCCCCCTCAATATAGCGTATGCTGAAATTCACGTTGTTGGGCAGGCGCTCTGTCGGATGGCCGTTGAGCTTGACTTCGGGGATGCGCTCCCTGATGCCCGTAATCAGTTTCTCCCGCAGGCGGAGAATTTCATGGTTGACATTCTCGATATTGGTTGTGGCAAGTTCAATGGCTTTGCCCAGGCCAACGATACCCGGCACGTTTTCCGTACCGGCGCGGCGGTTCTTCTCCTGCCCGCCGCCCGCCACAAAGGATGGCAGACGCAAGCCTTTTTTGATATACAGCACGCCCACGCCCTTGGGGCCGTGGAATTTGTGCGCGGAAAGCGAAAGAAAATCGATATTCATGGCCCGCACGTCGATGGGAACATGTCCCACAGCCTGTACGGCGTCCGTATGGAAAAGCACATTCCTGGAGCGGCATACCGCGCCGATTTCGGCAATGGGCATGATTGTGCCGACCTCGTTGTTGGCGAACATGATGCTGACGAGTATCGTATCCGGACGGATGGCATCTTCAACCTGCTGCGCGGTTATCCTGCCGTATTCGTCTACGGGAAGGTATGTCACTTCGCAGCCATATTCCTTTTCAAGCCCCTCGGCGGTGTGCAATATGGCATGGTGCTCGATGGCCGTGGTGATGATGTGTTTGCCCTTTTTCGCGTAGCGCCGCGCTACGCCACGCAGTACCGTATTGTCGCTCTCCGTACCGCTGCCGGTGAATATAATCTCCTCCGGGCTCGCGTTAAGGGCGCGGGCAACCTGCAATCTGGCGTTGTCAATGCCCGCCAATGCCTCGCGCGCAAAGCCATGCAGGCTGGAAGGGTTGCCGAAATACTCTGTAAAATACGGTAACATGGCGTCAAGCACTTCCGGCTTTACGGAGGTGGTTGCCGCGTTGTCAAGATAAACTCTCATGTGTTACTCGCCTCATCTGTAAAATATAATCCTCTGCCATGTCTTTGATGGTGGTTTCATCCAGTACTGCATCGATCCGGTTTTGCAGCTTCAGCCACAGCGGGCGCGCGGAGCAGGTGCAGGCATGTTCACAGCCGGCCGTCTGACGGCTGACGCAGTCTACGACCGTCGTGCTGCCTTCGAGCGCCTTTAAGACTTCGTTTACGGTAATCTCCTCCGGCTTTCGCGCAAGCGTATACCCGCCCTGCACGCCGCGAACGGATTCCACCAGCTTCGCCTTTTTGAGCGAGGCAATCAACTGCTCCAGGTACGCAAGCGAAACGCCCTGGAGGTTTGCAAGCGTTGTCGCGCTGACCGGCCCGCTCCCATATTCCACTGCCAAATCCACCATGGCTTTGATGCCATAACGTCCGCGTGTGGAAAGCTTCACATCGACCATTCCTTAAATATCCAACTAAATTAGTCGGATTTATTTCGATACAACTGTAGCATAGTTTGTGCAGGGTGTCAAATAAAATGTTGATGGTTTTGCTTGGGATTTGTATGCCGCTTATAACAAAAAGAAGGGCGGCTCAAGCCGCCCAAATCGTTTCCGGTTTCTTTGTTATTCGTAAAGGGGAAACCGCTTGGTAAGCGCCAATACCTCGGCCTTTACGGGCTCTACCGCAGCTTCTCCGCCGTCGATAATGGAGGCGATAAGCCCACCGATTGCTTTCATTTCCGTTTCCTTCATGCCGCGGCTTGTGACCGCGGGGGTGCCGATGCGGATGCCGCTTGTGACAAAGGGGCTGAGCGTTTCAAACGGAATGGTGTTTTTGTTGACCGTGATGTGCGCCAGGTCCAGAAGCTTTTCCACCTCTTTACCGGTGCGGTTTTTCGGCGTGAGGTCGACGAGCATCATATGGTTGTCCGTACCGCCGGAAACCAACCGGACGCCCGCCGAAGTCAGCGTATCGCCCAACGTCTTTGCGTTATGGATAATCTGCTGCTGGTACGCCTTGAAGGAAGGCTGCAGCGCCTCATGGAAGCAGATAGCTTTCGCCGCGATGGTGTGCATGAGGGGACCTCCCTGCGTACCGGGGAATATCGCTTTGTCAATGTCCTTGGCAAGCGCTTCCCGGCAGAGGATCAGCCCGCCGCGCGGCCCGCGCAGGGTCTTGTGCGTGGTGGAGGTCACGACATCCGCGTAGGGCACAGGGTTCATGTGCAGGCCCGCGGCGATAAGGCCCGCGATATGCGCCATGTCCACCATAAAATATGCGCCGATGCGCTTTGCGACCTCGGAGATGCGGGCAAAGTCGATCGCACGCGGATACGCGCTCGCGCCCGCAACGATCATTTTCGGTTTGTTCTCTACGGCGAGGCGCTCCAGTTCCTCGTAGTCGATCTGCTCGGTTTCTTTGTTGACCCCGTAAGGGACGATGTTGAAATACTTGCCGCTCATGTTGACGGGGCTGCCGTGGGTCAGGTGCCCGCCGTGGGAAAGGTTCATGCCCAATATCGTATCCCCGGGATTTAAAAGCGCAAAGTATACGGCGAGATTCGCCTGCGCACCGGAATGGGGCTGCACGTTCGCGTGCTCCGCGCCAAAGAGCTGTTTGGCGCGGTTGCGGGCAAGATCTTCCGCAATATCCACGAATTCGCAGCCGCCGTAATAGCGCTTGCCGGGATATCCTTCTGCATATTTATTCGTCAAATGGCTGCCCAGGGCTGCCATGACGGCTTCTGAAACGAAGTTTTCGGATGCGATCAATTCCAGATGGTCCCGCTGGCGGCCAAGCTCCAAAGCCATGGCATCCGCAATTTCGGGATCGGTTGCGCGAATGAGGTCGAACTGTATCATGGGATATTTTCTCCTTTTCGTCCGTCTGCCTGCCGTGCGTCATTGCCGTATTCAGGCAGTACATTGCGTTTGTGCCGTGGCGATTGCCGCGCTTGCTACCCATTATACCCAAGGGATCGGAGACGCGCAACCAATCCGCGAATAAAAACGCGAAAAAGCGCGCAATCGTTCTACAATTGCGCGCTTCCTGAAATACAATGTTCCGAACGCCTCAGACAAGATCCTTCAAGCGGTTTTGCAGTTTTTCAAGCATCTCCTGAGCTGTTGCAAGCTTGCCCTGCTCCTCCTCTATCACGCGCTGCGGCGCTTTTGCGACAAAGCCGGGATTATTGAGCTTACCGGCTGCGCGGGCGATCTCACCCTCCATGCGGGCAATTTCCTTGGCCACGCGCTCGCGCTCCTTCTCAATATCCACAAGCTCCGCAAGCGGGATAAACGCCTCCACGGCGGAGCATACCACGGAAACAGCGTCGGCAGGAATGCCTTCCTTGCTCTCTCGCACTGTGACGTGCTCGATACCCGCAAGGCGGTTCATGTACACGCCCGCACCATCAAACACGGATGCAAGCTCCGGTTTTGTGATGAGCACCGCGCTGATGCGTTTGGCGGGCGGCACGTTCATTTCCGCCCGGATGTTACGGATGGAACGGGTGAGTTCCATGACAGCTTCCATGTCCTGCGCGTCCTTGGGGAAGGAAAGCGCGTCTTCCACCTTGGGCCAGTCGGAAAGCATCACGGTTTTTCCCGCCGTGGGCAGGTGCGTGTACAGTTCCTCCGTAATAAACGGCATGAAGGGATGTAAAAGCTTCATTGAGTCGCCAAGCACACGCAGAAGCACGGCGCGCACATGGCTCTTTGCCGCCTGATCCTCGCCGTAAAGCCGGATCTTCGCGATTTCGATATACCAATCGCAGAACTCCGTCCAGATAAAGTCGTAGACCTTCTGTGCGGCAAGGCCGAGCTCGAACGCGTCGAGATTGCTCGTGACCTCCCCCACCACTTCGTTGAGGCGGTTTAAGATCCATTTGTCAGAGGAGTCGAGCAATTTCGGGCTGATTTCCCCCGCCGGCTCGTCCCCAAGGTTCATCAGCACAAAGCGAGCGGCGTTGTACACCTTGTTGCAGAAGTTGCGTGCGGCCTCCACCTTTTCCCAGTAGAAACGCATGTCGTTGCCCGCGGAGTTGCCGGTTAAGAGGCTGAAGCGCAACGAGTCCGCGCCGTATTTTTCTATGATCTCCAGGGGATCGATGCCGTTGCCCAGGGATTTTGACATCTTCCTGCCTTGGCTGTCGCGCACGATGCCATGGATGTACACCGTATCGAACGGCTTTTCGTTCATCACATGCAGGCCGAACACGATCATGCGGGCGACCCAAAAGAATATGATATCGTACCCTGTCACCAGCGTGGAGGTCGGATAGAAGTATTTTAATTCCTCCGTCTCTTCGGGGTAACCGAGCGTGGAAAATGGCCACATGCCGCTACTGAACCAGGTGTCCAATACATCCTCGTCCTGGTGGAACCCCTTATGCCCGCACTTGGGGCAAACAGTAGGCGCCGTTTCCTGCACCACCGTCTCGCCGCAAGCGTCGCAATAGTAGGCGGGGATGCGGTGCCCCCACCAGAGCTGGCGGGAAATGCACCAGTCGCGGATGTTTTCCATCCAGTTGAAATACGTCTTGTCAAACCGCTCGGGCACGAATTTGATGGACCCCGAGCGTACGGCCTCGATTGCGGGGGCGGCGAGCGGCTTCATCTCCACAAACCATTGCTTGCTCACAAGCGGTTCCACCGTATGGTGGCAGCGGTAGCAGGTGCCGACATTGTGGGCATAAGGCTCCACCTTCACCAATGCGCCCGCGGCTTCCAAATCCGCCACGAACTTTTTCCGGCATTCCAAAAGCGTCAGGCCTTCGTACGCGCCGCCAAGCTCGTTGATGTGGCCGTCGTCCGTAAACACGCGCATGGTAGGCAGCTTGCAGCGTACGCCCACTTCAAAGTCGTTCGGGTCGTGCGCGGGCGTGATCTTCACGGCGCCGGTGCCGAACTCCTTTTCTACGTATGCGTCGGCCACAATGGGGATTTCGCGCCCCAGCACCGGGATGACGACGTTTTTGCCTACGATCGCGGCATATCGCTCATCCTCCGGATGGACGGCGATGGCGGTATCGCCCAATATGGTTTCCGGTCGGGTGGTGGCGACGGTGATGGAGTAGCTCTTATCCGGCGCGTCGTAACGCACCTGCCAGAGGAAGCTGTTCTGCTCCTCGTATTCCACCTCAGCGTCCGAAAGCGCCGTCTTGCAATCCGGGCACCAGTTGATGATGCGGTTGCCCCGGTAAATGAGCCCCTTGTTGTAGAGCTCCGCGAACACCTTGGTGACGGCTTTGTTGCAGCCTTCGTCCATGGTGAAGCGCTCGCGCTCCCAATCGCAGGAGGAGCCGAGCTTTTTTAACTGGTTGACGATGCGCCCGCCGTATTCACGCCGCCACGCCCAGGCGCGCTCTAAAAAGACTTCGCGCCCGACGTCTTTTTTGGTGAGGCCTTCCTTCGCCATCTGCTCCACGATTTTGACCTCCGTCGCGATGGAGGCATGGTCCGTACCGGGCAGCCACAGCGTTTCAAAGCCGCTCATGCGCTTGTAGCGCGTGAGCACGTCCTGGTAGGTTTCGTCCAGCGCGTGGCCCATGTGGAGCTGCCCCGTAATGTTGGGCGGCGGAATCACGATGGTATAGGGCGGTTTTCCGGTATTGGGTTCGGCGTGGAAATACCCGTTCTTTTCCCAGATCTCATACAAACGGTTTTCCACTGCGCTGTGGTCATAGGTCTTGTTCATTTCCATATGCTGTTCCTCCTCTATCAAAGCTTTTTTGCAATAAAAAAAGCGTTCTTCCTCTCAAAGGACGAAGAACACCCGCGGTACCACCTTTGTTGAGCTTCCTGCCAATGCAAGAAACTCCACTCTTACGCCATAACGCGGCGCGTACGCCGGGACTACTACAGTTCATCCCGAATGCTCCAAAGCGACCTTCCGTTTTTCCCTGTGCCAGCGGCCCTTTCAGCCGGTGAAGCCGCCTCTCTGCTGCCGGGACAAAACGTACTCCTCTTTTTCATCGCAACTATGCAATTAATTAAAGTAAAGTATAGCGCGGAAAGCGGCGCGCTGTCAACTATAGGATGGCTCAATATGAAGCGCGCCTTGCATCCTCTCTATTTTTCTATCCGGTTGCGCCCGGCCTCTTTGGCGCGGTACAGGTTTTCATCCGCGCGGGCGATCAGCTTTTCCGCCGTATCGGTATCGCTTTGAAATATGGCGACACCGCCGCTGATTGTGATGTTTACGGTCGGCTCCTCCTCAAACCATACCAATTCCTCTGTCGTCTTTCGAATTCGCTCCGCGATCCGGTATGCTTCCTCCAAAGGCGTATATGGCAATATCACTAAGAATTCTTCCCCGCCGTAGCGTCCTACCACATCCGTATGGCGCACGCTTTCGGTAAGACACTTCGAAAGCTTGATCAGCACTTCGTTTCCCTTCAAATGCCCGTAGCGATCATTAATACGTTTAAAATAATCAAGATCAAACAGCGCGATGGAAAGCGGATACTGGTACCGCGCCGCTTCCTGCGTTTTTTTCAAAAGAAAATCTATGATATAGCGGTGGTTGTAGAGTTTCGTCAGATCGTCCGTTACGGAGAGTTTTCTTAAATCCTCCGTCCGCTGTTGAACGACATCCTCCAAATGCGTGTTCAGGTGGCTTAGTTCCCTGTTCTTTTGCACAAGCGTGTCGCAGGTGGACCGTATGGTTTCGGACATGGCGTTAAAGGAGGCGGCCAGCTCCCCAAGCTCGTCCTTTCGCTGGATGTCGATCTGCCCGCCCCAACTGCCGCCGCAGACGATCTGCACGTTCTCGTTGAGCATGCGGATGGGACGCAGTATGATTCGTGCAATGCCCGCGCCGACAAGCAGGGACAATGCAAGGGCGACGGTAAGCATCATAATAAGCCTTTGGTATAGCGCATCCTGATCGGTAATAAGATCCCTCTGGGGCATAACAATCAAAACAATCCAGTTGACATTCGCACCGTCCTTGTAGGTATAGCGGCTCAGGCTCAGATACCGGCTTTCTCCGCCAATCCGATACTCCCCAAGGCTGGAGGAAAAGCCGGGGTAGAGAGAGGAATTTTCTGCAAGGATATCCCAGCTTTCTTTGAGAACGCCCGCGGCACTTGAAGCATGGACCCGATCGAGCGTATCCGAAAACAACGGAAGCGAGGCATCCGAGGAAGCAATTACAAGCCCGCTTTCCTCCAGCAGATAAATTTCGGAACGGGGCGTTACGGCCACGTGCCCGAGGAATTTGGAAAGCCTGTTTAATAAGATATCGGCGCCGAAAACGCCGATCACATTGCCCGCTTCATCCATGAGAGGTGCCGACGCCGTAATGCCAAGCGTGGGCTCGCTGACGCCGGCATATACCCCGGACCAATAAACTTGCTTGCTTTCCTTGGCATTTAAGTACCAGGATCGGCTTCTTGGGTCGAACGTCTCAACGCGCTTTTTTAGTGAAAGAATGTTGCCTTCTTCATCCGCATCGTTTATAAGGAACGTTCCGGACTGCATATTGGGCGTGTGGGAGATCGTATACCCGCTGTCCGCAGAGCCTGAGGATACGATGCCGCCCTTCTCGTTTGCGAAATAGACATAGTCCGCCTGCCCGTTTGTGACCACTTCCCGAAGGAATACTCTGCCCAGCTTGTCCGGCTCGGAAAACGGAAGCTGCTCATTCTGCGCCAATTCGATATTGAGCGCATTGATGGATTGAGCACCCTGCAGGTTATAGGTCAATTGCTCCCCGATGATCTGGAGTACCCGCTGCGTAATTCCTTCCGCGCGGGCTTGGCTGACCTGCCCGATAAACCCGGAGAGCTGGACATAGACCGTTACCGTCACAAAGAGCAAAATGAAAAGGAAGGCGAATAAAATGAGCCTTTTCAGACTTACCCGGCCGAGGATTGTATGGATGCGGTTTTTCATACGCTCACCCCATTTCGGGACAGGATCGGGAATCATAATATTGAATATACCCGGCAGGATTCTACTCCTACCGGGTATTTTTTATTTTTTTCGATATTTGTCGGAAGCGAAAAAAGAAATGAGCGTCTAGCCGCAGAACAGCACTCGCTTGTTTTCTATAAAGGCGGGCAGCTTATTGAGATAGGTTGCAATATCCTTGGGCGCGGGCAGGCGCTCCACACGCAGGTCCCGCCCCAGAAACACGCGCTTGGTCATGGACCCCGCGCCGTGCGCCATAATGCTGACGGCTTCCTCCATCATATCCACGTTGTAGACGCATTCCCTTCCAGGAACCGCGTAGCCAACGTTTTCAAGATTGCCGCGCATATACTTCTGGCGGTACATGTAGTAGGGCTGCATCCCCATGCTGCCCGCATACTCCATGCCAAGCTCCACCATGCGCTCCGCCTCCGTGGGTTCGGGCAGCGGATAAGACTCTATGCGTTCCTTCAGGCGCGAAGAACGCTTGACAGCCAGCGTATGCACCGTAAGGTTGTCCGGGTTAAGCCCCTTGATTTGTTTGAGCGTGTCTTCAAAATCTGCAGCGCCTTCCCCGGGCAGGCCCGCGATGACGTCCATATTGATGCTGCAAAAGCCGATTTCCCGTGCCAGATGGTAGATGGCGGCGAGTTCTTCCGGCGTATGCTCCCGCCCGATCCGTTTGAGCGTTTCAGGCTGCATGGTCTGTGGATTCAATGAAATCCGGCCCACACCCGCAACATGCAGCGCCCGGAGCTTTTCTCTATCTAAGGAATCCGGCCGCCCGGCTTCCACAGTCAGCTCCATGCCGAAGCCGCCGTAACAGCTCCCGGTATGCTCCAGAAGCCTTGTCAGTTGACTGGCCGAAAGCACGGTGGGTGTGCCGCCCCCGACATAGGTACTGCGCACGGAAAACCCCGCATCCCGCACGATGGCAGCACTCAGGGAAATTTCATGGAGCAGCGCGTCAAAATACGCGTCCGGCACGCCCTGATCCCCCGATACCACGGAAGGAAACGAGCAGTACAGGCAGCGCGTCCTGCAATATGGGACGCCGATATACAGACTGACGGCGTTAGGTCCCACACTTTCTAAAATCGGGAGCTGAACTTCTACAATCTTTGAGGCAAGCGCGGCTTTTTGGGGCTGTACGTCAAACTCTTCGGAGAACACGCGCAGCGCGTGATACTCGCCCAGATCTTCGATCAGCTCGCGTAATAACTTGGTGGGGCGTATGCCGGTCAGCGACCCCCACGGCAGCAGAACATCGGGTTCAAGTTGCCGTAACACGCGGAACAGCGCGATCTTCATCGCGCGCTTTTCCTGCCGCTTTTTTAAAAGCGGCGCATCCTCTGAATTTGCTTTTACTAGAATGCCTGTAAAGAAAACAGCGCCATCTTTTCGGCCCTGCGCAAACGCCCGATATCCGCCTTCCTGCGTAAGTACAACAGACAGAGCGTATCCTTCCGCTTCCTCCCAGGCGGGAACGGCTTCGATTTCCGCCATGCCCAGGTATGCGCGGATGATTTCGCATAAATCGTTCCAATATTCTTCCTTGTTGGTGTGAAGCCTTACCACCCGAACCCCCTGTAATGGCGGATAAACGTATTGCGCTCGCGCTCCACCTCCATGGTGGTAATACGGTTATGGCCGGGATAGAGCGTATAATCCCCGTCAAGCGGAAAGAGTTTGTTGACGATAGAACGGTACAGGTCCCTTTCATCCGAGCCGGGGAAATCCGCCCTCCCCGCCCCAAGGCGGAATATGGTATCGCCCGTAAACAGCGAGCGAGTGTGTTCTTCCAGGTAGCATACGCCGCCCCTCGTGTGGCCGGGCGTATGGAGCACATGTAGCTTTGTTCCAACGGCTTCTATGACGTCCCCGTCTTCAAGCAGCAGGTCCGCCTGAACCGGCGCGCTGTGAAAGCCCATCATGGCGCCAAGGCTTTCCATATCGCTTGTAAGCATCTTAGCGTCCTCCCGATGGATGCAGATGATCGCGCCTGTCTTTTCCTTGATGCCCGCAACGCCGCCGATATGATCAAAATGCCCGTGGGTCAAGAGTATATGCGTGCAGGTAAGGCCTTTTGCCGCAATGGTATCGAGTACAGGCGCTTCTTCTGCCGGGTCAATCAGGGCACAGGAGCCGCCGTCCTCCCACAGCACATAGCAGTTGACGTCCAGGGGTCCGCAGACAATGGTCTTGATATGCATTAAAACAACCTCTTGCTTTCGAGCAGTATGGTAACGGGGCCGTCATTGAGCAAGGAAACCTCCATCATCGCCTGGAATTCCCCCGTTTCCACCGGAACCGTCTCCTTAAGGAGGTGGATGGCCTCCTCATACAGCGGCAGCGCATTTTCCGGCCGCGCCGCCTTGCTGAAGCTGGGCCTCCGGCCATTGCGCGCGTCCCCGTAGAGCGTAAACTGGGAGACAAGCAATACGCTCCCGCCTTCGTCGAGCACCGAACGGTTCATTTTGCCCTGCTCGTCCTCAAATATGCGAAGATTTGCGACCTTATCGCAGATGTATTTGACATCCTCGCTTGTATCCGCCTCTTCGATGCCTAAAAACACGAGCAGCCCTTTTTCGATGCTGCCCGTCACGTTCCCTTCAACTCTCACGCTTGCGCGACTAACGCGCTGTACGACCGCACGCATGGTTCCTCCTGAAAATTTGCTTTAATTACCGGAACGGTATACTTCCGTAACCGCCTTGATCTTGCGCAAATTCTTTATGATGTTGTTGAGCTGCGAGGTGTTGGTGATGTCGAAGGACATCTGCACATACACCATACCGTTTTTGTCCGTTTTCGCGTTGATGGTCTTGATGTTGACGTTCATGCTCAAAAGCACCTGCGAAACATCCATCAAAATGCCCGGCCTGTCGCCGGCTGTCAGGTTGATGTTCGCCGTATAGCTGGATTTTTCATCCACCGCCCATTCCACGGGAATGATCCGGCCTTCTTCTCCCACCAGCTCCCTTGCGTTGGGGCAGTCCTTACGGTGGATGGAAACGCCGCGCCCGCGTGTGATGTAGCCGATAATATCGTCCCCCGGGACAGGACTGCAGCAGTGTGCAAAGCGCACCATCATATTCGGCTCCCCATGCACGATCACGCCGTGCATGCTGGTGGATTTGCGTTCCACGGGCCGCTGCTGGAGGCCGCCGCCTTCCTCTAAGGCGCGCATGCGCTGGAGCATTTCTTCTTCCTGCGCCTGCTTGCGCTGCTTTTCCATCAGGCGGTGCAATACCTGCCCGGTGGAAATGCCGCCGTAGCCTATGGCGTTGTATACGTCGTCCATGTTGCTCATGTTGAGCTTTTTCAAAAGGTCCGCGTAGAACTCGGGCTTGGTAAGCTGGGAAAGCTGCTGCCCGTGGCGCTTGGCCGCGCCTTCGAGCATTTCACGCCCTTTTTGTACGTTTTCTTCCCGGTTGGCCTTTTTGAACCACTGGCGGATCTTGGACTTGGCCTGCTGAGTCTTGACGATATGCAGCCAATCCCGGCTGGGGCCAAGCTGGTTGGCGGAGGTGACGATCTCCACCACGTCGTTTGTTTTGAGCTTATAATCAAGGCGCACCATGCTGCCGTTCACCTTTGCGTGCTGGCAATGGTGCCCGACGTTGGTGTGGATGCGGTAGGCAAAATCAAGCGGCGTGGAGCCGGTGGGAAGGTCTAAAATTTCTCCGCGCGGCGTCAGGACAAAGACGTACTCGCTGAAGAAATCCTTCATCACGCCATCCACAAAGTCCCGCGCGCTGTCGGCGTCGTTTTCCAGCTCCAGCGCCTGCCGCAGCCAGGCCATTTTGCCGTCCAGATCGTCCTGCGCGCCGCGGCCCTCTTTGTACATCCAATGCGCCGCGATACCGTATTCCGCCGTGCGGTGCATTTCGTACGTGCGGATCTGCACCTCGAACGGCAGGCCATGGTCGCCAAAGAGCGTGGTGTGCAGCGAGCGGTACATGTTGGTCTTGGGCATGGCGATATAGTCTTTAAAGCGCCCCGGCATCGGCTTCCATACGGAGTGGATGACCCCCAAGGTCGCATAGCAGTCGTTCACCGTTTCCACAATGATGCGTATGGCGATCAGATCGTAAATTTCATCGAGCGGCCTGTTTTGCTTGGTCATCTTACGGTAGATGCTGTACAGGTGTTTTGGCCTGCCGTTGATTTCCGCATGGATATTCGCTGCGTCCAGATGATTTTTTATGATATCTATGGCGCTCTTTAAGAGCTCCATGCGCTCGGTCTGGCGCGGTTCGATCGCCGCGCGCAGCTGCTCGTACTCATCCGGCATCAGATGCATGAAGGAAAGATCTTCGAGTTCGCCCTTGATCGCGCCCATGCCAAAACGGTGCGCAAGCGGGGCGTAGACCTCCAGCGTTTCCTTTGCTTTTCGCACGCGCTTTGCGGTATCGCAGTATTCGAGCGTGCGCATGTTGTGCAGGCGGTCCGCAAGCTTGATGATGACCACGCGAACATTGTTGGCCATGGCGAGGAACAGCTTTCTTAAATTCTCCGCCTGCTGCTCCTGCTTTGTGATAAAGTCCTGCTCGCCGGACTTGGTCAGCTTGGTGACGCCGTCCACCATGGTGGCGATTTCGTCCCCAAACAGGGCGGAAACTTTTTCTGCCGTGATATCCTTACCGTCCTCTATGACGTCATGCAGCAAACCCGCGATGACAGTGGCGGAATCCATGCCCATTTCATAGAGCATGATGGCGACGGCTTCGGGGTGCATATAGTACAGCTCGCCGGATTCCCGGCGTTGATCCTTATGGACGCTCTTTGCAAAGTCGATCGCCTTTTGCAGCAGATTTAACTGTTCCGGCGTGAACGTCTTTTTGCAGACGTCGTATAATTGGTCCACATGCGGCTGCATATATTCTTTTCTGACGCAAAACCCTACCGTTGGCTGTTCCATACGCGCCCCTCCTTTCCGTCAAACTCAATGTTACTATTCTTTACAAAGCATAAATCAACGGCTGCGCCGTTGATTTATCAATGCTTACGTGAAAATTAAAACTCCATTACAGCGCAAACATCGTAATTCTTAAGCAGTTCGCGGCCATTAAGGTCCGTAAGCTCAATGGCAAAGCGCGCTCCCACGACCTCCCCGCCCGCTTGTTCCGCAAGGCGGATGGTGGCAAGCGCAGTGCCGCCGGTGGCCAAAAGATCGTCCACGATTACGATTTTCTGCCCCGGCTTTATAGCGTCCTCATGTACCTCGAGCACATCCGTGCCGTACTCCAGGCCATAGGAATAGCGGTTGGTCTTGGCGGGCAGCTTGCCGGGTTTGCGCGCCACGATAAAGCCCGCGCCCATGGCGTAGGCAACGGCGGAGCCAATGACAAAGCCGCGCGCTTCGGGGCCAATCACAAGATCGACCTCTTTGCCCTCGAGCGATTTCACAATGGTATCCACCAGCTCACGGTACGCATCCTTGTCCTTGAGGAGTGTCGTGATATCCCGAAACAGGATGCCTTCCTTGGGGAAATCGGGAATATTGCGGATATACGATTTTAAGTCCATACTGGTCCCTCCTCAATTGCCTTTTATGTCAGCCGATATTTGCCGCGGAATACAGGCTGCTTTCAAACAGGCTGCGCGGCGCTGCCCCGGCGGATGCGGATACGGTATCGTCCTTGGCGTTCCATTGGAAAAAGCCAAGCTCTATAAACACCAATAGCGCCATCATGGCGGTTTCCCGGCCCTGTGCCGGAAGGGCGACAAGCTCCAAAAGGGGCGTTGCGCCAAGCTTTAACCGGGACAGGAACACCTGGTACAGGTAACCCATTTCCGTACGGGAAAGCGCAAGCGGCGCAAGCAGCGCATCGCTTCCTGAATCCATCGGCACATACGCTTCGCCCGGGAATTTGAACGCAGGCGCATATTGTGCGTGGCCGTCGTACACGAATATGCGCGCATGCACGAACGCTTCGCCATTAAAATGCGGGGCCAGCAGTACGGCGTTGCCGGTACCGTGATCCTTCGGGAGCTTGTGGAAATAGACATCCACAATGTCCCT
>JAFABA010000096.1 GCA_023426265.1 Bacillota bacterium | reverse complement strand
GAATCCGCGGACGCGGGCAAGGCGAAGATCGTGGGCATTGCGGACCGCTGGGCCACATGGATCGTTGTAATTGCCCTTGTCAGTGCAGTTGCCACATGGATCATTACGGGGGAGGCCATCCGCGCGGTGACCATACTCGTTGTGTTCTGCCCCTGCGCGCTGGTGCTGGCGACGCCCACCGCCATTATGGCGGGTATCGGCAACGCCACGCGTTCCGGCGTGCTCATACGGCAGGGGGACGCCCTGGAGCGGCTGGCGCAGGTACAGACCGTAGCGTTCGACAAGACAGGGACGCTTACGTTCGGGCAGCCTGCCGTCATACATGTAGCACCTTTTGCGCAAGGGGAAACGGAGGACTCGCTGCTGTACGCGGCGGCCACGGCGGAGCTGCACGCGGAGCATCCGTTGGGTAATGCGATTGTGGCGCATTACCGGGCCTCTCGTTGTGTGGCGCTCCAGCCTGAGAGCTTTCAATTGCTGCCGGGGCGGGGCGTGACGGCAAGGCTGGGCGGGCGCGTCATATCTGCGGGCAACGAAAAGCTGATGGCGGAAAAAACGGCCGCAAATCTCCCCGAAGAAGTACTGCGGCTTGCAACGCATTATAAAGAGCAGGGCTGTACAACCATTTATGTGGCGAAGGAGGAAACGCTCCTCGGCATGATCGCGCTTTCGGATACCATACGCCCGGACGCGGGGGATACGGTAAGCAAGCTGCAAAACATCGGCGTAAAGAGCCTGCTTTTGACCGGCGACATTCCGCAGGCGGCACGGCATATCGCAGCTTTGGCCAGCGTAAAAGACGTGCGCGCGGGTCTTGAGCCGGAGGATAAGCTTAACGCGATACGCGCGCTTGAACAAAACGGAGAATTCGTTTGCATGGTGGGGGACGGTATCAACGACGCACCCGCCCTGAAATCCGCGCACGTGGGCATTGCGATGGGCGGTATCGGCAGCGATATCGCCATAGACGCGGCGGATATCGCGCTGGTGCGCGACGACATCAAAGAGCTTCCGCATCTGTTCCTGCTTTCACAAAAAACGATGCGGGTCATTCGCGCCAACCTGATCTTATCTATGGCGCTCAACTTCGCATCCATACTTCTTGCCATGCTCGGCGTACTAGGCCCCGTTGCGGGCGCGCTTTTGCACAATGTGGGCTCTGTGGCGGTCATCCTGCACTCGGCCACGCTGCTCAAATGGAGAAAGCGGGGATATTAGGCGTAGCTTATCCAAACGCTGGAGACGCTCAAAAGGCAGGGCTGCCACATCAGCCCTGCACGGGAAACCTCGAAAAAGTGACAACGTCACTTTTTCGAAAACTATTCAAACCATCGTTTTTTTCTATCCAGATACCCGCGCAGGAGGTGCAGCGAATCGCAGAAGGGCTTGATTTTGGAATACCCGCAGCGGCACAGCACCACGCGGTTGCGGATTTCGTACGCTTCGCCGTCCGCGCCCTCTATGGGGATTCCGCCCTTTACGAACAGCCCGCAGCTTACGTTGCGGCCCGGGTCCTGCAACACCTCGATGGCGGGTTCATACTCCGGCTCTATGGTTTGTCCGGTCTGTTTATCGATGATATCCAAGCGCCCCGCGGGGCACTCCGTCGCGGCCTTTATGGCCAGATCCCGGCAGGTGGGGTTGTCCGACTGCTCCACAAGCTCCCAGGCGTCTCCCTGGTATGTGTGGCAAAAGCGCGCAAACGCGCAGCGCCCATCGTCCAGCATGGTGAGCGTGGGGCCGTCGTATACCTTGGCGCGGCTTGCAAACGGCTCTTTTCCCGCCGTTTCGGTACCGTCGAATGCGCAATCCTTATGCGCCCCGTCGCAAAACGGCGGGTTTTTTGTTTTGCCGCAGCGGCACAGCGTATAGGCCTCCGCCTGCGGGAGCGGCTTCCCGTCCTCGTAGATATAATTTTTGCCGATGGCTTTAATGATCTTTTCGCTCAGCGGGACGCCGCCCGTCACAACATAGGGCCCGTCCTTTATGATTTTGATTTTCGGCTTTTTCTGCTCCATATTCGATCTCCGTACAGGAAAATATGCATGGAAGTTTTCTATTTATTATATGTCATAAGCAAACCCTTTGTACAGCCGCGTATTGCCCGGCATAATCACTAACAGGCGGATGCGTTTCCCTCTTTTCCCCGCTGCCTGGAATGGTTATACTAAAAGAACGGGGCGGCGCTGTGCAAAAGAAAGGATATTTTAGTGATATTTGCATAAAAATGCGACAGTTGCGCCGGAAATATATGGTTTCATACCGCTTGATAGGCGGCAAGGGAGGACGAATGATCAAAATCGTTGTGCTCGACGGACATGCGGAAAACCCGGGGGATCTGTCCTGGGCCGAGCTTGAAGCGTTGGGGGAATTCAGGGTATATGACGATACCGCGGAGGAAGATATTATCTCCAACATCGGCGGCGCGGACGCCGTGTTTGTCAACAAGGTGAAACTGACGCGCCAAACCATTGAGGCATGCCCCAATGTCAAATTTATCGGCGTGCTTGCAACGGGTTATAATATTGTGGACGTTACGGCGGCAAAGGAACGCGGCATCATCGTGAGCAACGTGCCCACCTACGGTTCCTACGCGGTGGGGCAGTTCGCGATTGCACTTCTGCTTGAAATCTGCCACCGCATCGGGCATCATGATAAAGAGGTCAAATCCGGGCGCTGGTCCGATAAAGAGTGGTGCTTCTGGGATTACCCGCTCATTGAGCTGTACGGGAAAACCATGGGCATCATCGGCTTTGGTCGCATCGGGCAGGTGACGGGCCGTATCGCGAAAGCCATGGGCATGGACGTAATCGCGTATGACAGCAACGAAAACCCGGCTTTGGTAGAAGAAGGCTTTTCCTACGTGACGCTTGAGGAGCTTTTGAAGCGTTCAGACGTCATTTCGCTGCATTGCCCGCTGTTCCCGGAAACGGAAGGCATTATCAACAAAGATACGATTGCAAAGATGAAGAATGGCGTGATACTCATCAACAACAGCCGCGGGCCGCTCATTGTGGATGCGGATCTCGCGGACGCGCTCAATTCCGGCAAAGTATATGCGGCAGGGCTGGACGTCATCTCCAAAGAGCCCATCGACCCCAATAATCCGCTGCTTAAGGCGAAGAATTGCTTCATTACCCCGCACATCAGCTGGGCGCCCAGGGAAAGCCGCAAACGGCTGATGGAGATCGCCACGGAAAACCTCAGGCAGTTTTTGAACGGTACGCCCGTAAACGTGGTAAATCCGTAAGCATAAAGAACAATTTGAACGGAGGGAACTGATCATGCAGAACTTTGATTACTATGCGCCTACCAGGGTGGTGTTCGGTAAAAACGCGGAGGCGCGCACAGGGGAACTTGTAAAGGCGCAGAAGTGCAAAAAGGTGCTCGTGCACTACGGCGGGCACAGCGCGAAGGCTTCGGGGCTGTTGGACCGTATCTTCCGTTCGCTTACCGAAGAGGGCGTAAGCTACGTGGAACTGGGCGGCGTCGTGCCCAACCCGCGCCTGTCCCTTGTGTACCAGGGCATTGAGCTTTGCAAAAAGGAAAGCGTGGATTTCGTGCTGGCTGTGGGCGGCGGCAGCGCCATCGACAGCGCGAAGGCGATTTGCTACGGGCTTGCGAACCCGTTCGACGTGTGGGATATGTATGCGGGCAAAGTAAAGCCGCAGGCCTGCGCGCCCCTGGGCGTGGTGCTCACAATCGCCGCCGCGGGCAGCGAAATGAGCAATTCCTCCGTCATCACAAACGAGGACGGCTGGCTCAAGCGCGGGCACAACAGCGACCTGAGTAGGCCCAAATTCGCAATCATGAACCCGGAGCTTACCTACACCCTGCCGCAGTACCAGACCATGAGCGGCTGCGTGGATATCCTGATGCATACGCTGGAGCGGTACTTTACCACCGGTGAAACAATGGATATGACGGACCGCATCGCCGAGCAGCTTTTGCGCACCGTCATGGAAAACGCGCTTATATTGATGAAAGACCCGCAGAATTACAAGGCCCGTGCCGAAGTGATGTGGGCGGGCAGCCTTTCCCACAACGGCCTGACCGGGCTTGGCGCTTCCGGGGACTGGGTGAGCCATAAGCTGGAACACGAGCTCGGCGGCCTGTTCGACGTGGCGCACGGCGCGGGCCTTTCCGCGGTGTGGGGCAGCTGGGCGCGCTATGTGCTTGAAGTAAAGCCCGAACGCTTTAAACAGTTTGCCGTGCGCGCGATGGACGTGCAGGATACCGGCGACGCGAAGGCGACAGCAATAAAGGGAATCGAGGCGCTGGAGGCGTTCTTCCGCTCCATCGAAATGCCCACTTCTATCCGCGAGCTTGGGATTACGGTCACCGACGAGCAGATTAAGGAAATGGCCCGTAAATGCAACCAGAGTTTCGGCACGCTTTACGGCTTCCGTGCGATTAATGAGGAGGATTTGATCAACATCTATACCATGGCGCGCTAATCGATCAAAGTATGAAAAGCCGCCGCACAAAATTGTGGCCGCTTAGATTGTCAACAAAGCCTCTTACCGTCATCCTGAGCGAAGCGAAGGATCTTGAAGTGCCTATATTAGAGTGTACAACGGAGGCTAGATTCTTCGCCTTCGGCTCAGAATGACAAACGACAGGGCTTATCGACACGCTGAGTCCCGCTCCGCTGGAGCGGGGCTTTGTAATTTTACAGGTCACACGATGGGCGTTTTGTATTACAATATTTTTTCATTCTTATTGTGATGAACCTTAACTTCTTCTAAGACGTCTAATGCACGACAGGATCCTGCAAATGGGAATGGTTTTCCCGGTAGAAAGGAGATCAAAGGAACGATGCACCAAGCGGAATTCGCCGCGCGCATCTTGGAAATGCAACAAACGCTGTACCGGGTATCATACAGCTTTCTATCTCAGGAAAGCGACAGGGAAGACGCCGTACAGGAATGCATCTGCAAGGCATGGAGAAAGTGTCAGACGCTGCGGGAAGACAGCCTGTTTCAAACCTGGGTCGTACGCATTCTCATCAATGAGTGCCACAACATCGGCAGGAATATGAAGCGCGTGACCGTTACAGACGAACTTCCGGAACGCATAGCGCCACCGGATACGGACGAAGCGCTCCATGACGCTATCCTTACGCTGGACGAGGCGCTCAGGACGCCATTGGTGCTGCATTATATCGAAGGGTATGATGTGAAGGAGATCTCCGC
>JAFABA010000041.1 GCA_023426265.1 Bacillota bacterium | reverse complement strand
ACGTCACATTGAGGCATATTAAAATGAAAAACGCGGCGAGCAGCGCAAACAAAACGATCCAAAACCTCGCGCGCCGCTTTTCTTCGGTGCCTTCCATGCCGTTCCTTTCTATTCTCTATTGGAGCTTATACAGAAAATCGAGCTTCGCAAGCGCGGGATCGTTGCTTGTAAGCATACGATTGATGTCCAATATCATCCGCCCGAGCTGCGTCGTTTCCTGAAACAGGTTTTTATTCGTACACCAAACGTTCCCGTTCTGCACGGCCTTGAAGTCCTTCAAAAGCTCGTTTTTCGCGATCAACTCGCCGAGGCTTTGTAGCTCGCCGCCGATGGTGCTGTTGTAGACGATGAAATCCGCATCTCTCGCGGTCGCGTAGAACTTCTCCATTTCCAGCGTGACCGTGGAGGTGGCGGTTTCGGGGTTGCCGAGGTCATTAAAGATATAGTTGCCGCCCGCAAGCTCGATCATCTTTGTGACATAGTCGCCGGACTTTCGCGCGACGGCGTAACCCGACGTGCTGATGTAGAAAAACGCCACGGTCTTGCCCGTGTTCTCCTTGCTTGCGGCCTCGTTAAGGAATTTGACCTGATCGTCAAACAGGCTTTCGGCCTCGCCTTCTTTATCAAGGAGCGCGGCATAGAGCTTGAGCCATTCCGTCCGGCCCAAGGGGTGCTTTTCAAGGCTCGATTGATCGATTAGCACTCTGATACCCAGGTCCTCGAGCTTTTCCTTGACTTCCGGCGCGTGGGAGATCATGGTGGATTCGACAGCCAGAGAACAGCCGCTCGATAAAATAAGCTCATAATCCGGCTCGCTGTACTTGCCCGCATAGAGGATGCTGCCCTGCTCCATGGCCGTTCGCGCGTTTACGCTGTACCAATCCTCCGCCTTCGTGCCGGATAAGCCGATGGAGCTAAGCGAATTCAGCGCGTCGAACAGGCATATGGCCGATGTTGCTACGAGGTAAATATCCTTGATAGGCTGGCGCAGCGCCGTAATATCCGCGTCAAGGCCTTCGGGAATTCCCGCGCCCTCCGGCACGGTCAAAAACCGGCTGCCGTCCGACAGGCAAATGAGCTTATAGCCGCCCTCGTAATAGTCCACGGAAAATTGCGTGGCATATTCGAGCGCCATGCTGCGCTCTGCCTGCCAGCCATTGCCCAAATCCTTATTGCTGCTCCGCACGCTTTCGGTGCAGCCCGCTGCGAAAGGCAGCAAAAGCATGCAGCAAAGCGCGAGGGATAAAACCCGTTTTGCGTTCATTCGTTATCCTTTTTTTGCGCGCTTCCTGCGCCGCGCTATAGACCAGGCTGCTCCCGCAAGCGCTAAGGCGAGGGTTGGGAGAAGCCAAAGAAGAATATCCGTTGTGCCGCCATTAAGCGGTTTGAGCGTTGCAGAATCAAACCTTAACGTGTATTCAATCACATGCGGTTCGCTCATGGCGACCGTCTGCGCGGAAAAGGGGATATCCGTATCGAGCGTTACGGGGATTTTGAAGGTGGAATTCCCTTTCTCCTGCACGGGGTAGTAGGTTTCGCCATTTACGAGCATGTACTCGTAATAGGGGCTGGACCATACCACCGTAGCAGTGGCGGCACCGTCTTGGATCGTCAATTCGGCGGGCGAAGCGACGCTCGCCCTGCCCGAGCCGCCGCTTAGAATGGCCGCAACGGTATATTGCCCATCGGCGGGCAATTCGGCGGCCAGCGCGGAGAGGGGGACGAACAGGAGGAAGAAGGCCAAAGCCAGGCAACCCAGTTTCCGCATAGGCTTATTCCGCCGCGATCGCTTCCGCGGGAATCAGCGCGGATTGGAACACGAGTACGCGGTCGTACCACGATTCCTTTTTGATGCTCCACGCGGCACAGTCGATATTGAAATCAAGCGCCTCCACGGGCACTTCAAAGGTAACGGCTCCCTCGGCGTTGATAACGGACGGGATAGTATGATCCTCTGTGTCGGCAAGCGCCTGCTCGCCCGTGCCCATGTACAGCTTGCCGTAGCCTTGGCCGCTCATGGTCATTACGCAGGTCATGGCTCCATTTTTTACGGTAAGCTGCGCGTCCACCACGCGGAACATCGAGGAACTTGACAAAACCTCGATGGCATAGGTGCCCTCCACGATCCGGTTCGCATAGATGGGTATAAGCTCCGGCGTAGGCGCGGGCGTCGGCTCCATGGGCTTTGCGGCACAGGCGGAAAGGAGGAGCAGGGCCAGTATTAGTATCGTCGGTGTAAAAAATGCTTTTTTCATGTGGGTCTCCTCTTTCTGGCTTAAAGCATGCGGGCTGCCGCGGCAAACGCCCGCGGCAGCTCCTATTCGATACTTCGGTTACTTGCTCATGGCCGCGCCGGCATGCTCCGCGATCAGCTGCTGGATCGCGGTGTTCTGGCCCAAGCCCTGGATAAGGCACTCGACCTCAAAGCCCGCCGCCGTAAAGACGGATTTCCAAGAATCCGGCTCGTCGCCCGCCATGTCGTTGTTAGCATGGTCGCCCGCAACGATCATCAGCGGCAGAAGCACGACCTTTTTAGCATTGCTCGCCTGTACAAGCGCAAGCACATCGTCCACGGAGGGCGTAGCCTCTACGGTGCCGATGAAGTAGTTATCCTGCCCCGCGTCGGTGAGCTTCTGCTGGAGCTTCGCGTAGGTGGCGTTCGCTTCATGCTCGGTGCCGTGGCCCATGAATACAATGGCCGTACCGTCCACGTCATACGCGGCGGTCTCCGAAGTGATGGCGGAAACGACCTTGTCATAATCGGCATCTGTAATGAGAAGCGGCTCGCCGGTCTTGAAGCGATCGAACTTATCCTGATAAGGCGTAACCTCGGCGATCACATCGTCGTACTCATAGCCGCTCATCACATGGGTGGGCTGGATCACGACTTCCTTTACGCCATCGGCAACAAGGCGGTCCATGGCCTCGGTCACATTGTCGATCTCGAGCCCGTCGCGTTCCTTGAGTTTGTCGATGATGATCTGGCTCGTGAAGGCGCGGCGCACCTCGTATTCGGGATAGGCGGTCTGGAGTGCGTTTTCAATGGCGCCTATGGTGATGTCGCGGCTGTCATTATAGCTCGTGCCGAAGCTGACGACCAGCAGCACGGGTTTTACCGCGGGTTTTGCCGCGGGTTTTGCCGCGCAGCCTGCCGCAACGGGCATCACGAACGCAAGCGCCAGAACGAGGGCAAGGGTGATTTTGAGGTGTTTCATTTGTTTTTCCTCCATATTGTTTATTTGCCATCGCCCACACGGGAACCGCGTATGGGCGGACAATACAAAAAGCCCGTTCGCACTCTGCGAACGGGCATGAAAAAGGCACACATGGAAAATACGCCAAAGACGATTGTGCCAATATCCATTGCTCCGGAGGTCCGCAGAGCCGAACACGCCGCATTCCATGCGGCAGGGATACAGGCAAGTATTCTGGCTTATTGCCTGCGCCCTAAATGGGGCGCGCGGTTTTCGGGCGCCTTCCCGAGGGAATTCCCCCAGTGACATATGCCCGAACCTTTCGGCAAATTACAGCAACGGCCTTGCGCGGGATTTTCACCCAACTTCCATGACCTGTTCCCGATATTCATTTTTCACGCAAAGCATATCACCGGGGGTTTAATAGTGTCAAGTATATATGGGATATGCCTGCCTTGACAGAGTCCCCGAAACGGCGGTAAGATGAGGTGACAATTGAGTGGAGAAGCAGGGTGGAATTCCCTCGCAAGTACGTTACCGTCACAGCCGGATCGCCATGATTCATATTCCTTTGCGGACACCGAAGGATATGGTTTAAGATGGGTTCCGTCTTTTCTTGAACTAGCCTTCGGTCTTATAGCCGGAGGCTTTTTTGATGGAATTATCGCGCAAAAATGTGGATGGGAAGCTCCTTCGCTGCGGCTACACGACAGGCGCTTGCGCCGCGGCCGCGGCCAAGGCGGCAACGGCCATGCTCTTAACGGGTGAGCCTGCACCGACCGTTTCGCTCTCCACGCCCAAAGGAATATTGCTTACCCTCGACGTGCTTGACGCGCAGTTCGGCTCGAATTTCGCCCGCTGCGCCATAAAAAAGGACAGCGGCGACGATCCCGATGTGACAAACGGCATTCTCGTATATGCGCAAGTCGAAAAAAGCGTTGCGGGCATTTGCATCGAAGGCGGCGAGGGCGTAGGCCGCGTCACAAAGCCCGGCCTCGACCAGCCCGTAGGTAAAGCCGCCATCAACTCCACCCCACGCCGGATGATCACGGGGGCCGTGGAGGCAGTTTGCGCAGAACACGGCTATGCGGGCGGCGTTTCTGTTTGCATTTCCGTGCCGGGCGGCGGCGAGCTAAGTAGACGCACCTTCAACCCGCGCATGGGGATAGAGGGCGGCATTTCCATCATCGGCACGACGGGCATCGTGGAGCCGATGAGTAACGCCGCGCTTATCGACACCATACGGCTGGAGCTTCGCCAGCTTGCGGCCTCGGGTATCAAGAATGTTCTCCTTACGCCCGGCAATTATGGGGAAACCTTCGCCGCAGCGGGGCTCGGGCTTCCCATGGGCGCGCAGGTGACCTGCTCAAATTTCATCGGGGACGCCATAGACGCCGCCGTGGAGCATGGCTTTACGAATATTCTTCTCATCGGGCATATCGGCAAGCTCGTGAAGCTTGGGCTAGGCATAACGAACACCCATTCCGCAAACGGCGACGGGCGTATGGAAACGTTGATCGCCTGTGCCCTCGAAGCGGGCGCAGAGTTTGCGCTTTTGAAGGAGATCTTGGCTTGCGTTGCCACGGACGCGGCGCTTGCGCTCCTTCACGATGCGGGGCTGTTGAAAGAAACCATGAAAATTCTCGGCGCGCGCATCGACGCCTGCCTGAAGCGGCGCGTGCCCGAAGGCATCGAAATCGGCTACCTTTGCTTTACGAATGCGGAGGGCTTCGGCGGCATTTTGGCGCAGAGCGAAAACGTCGAAAATTTATTGCGCCTTTGGAGGGAACACGCATGATCCACTTTGTGGGGGCGGGCTGCGGTGCTGCGGACCTCATCACCGTGCGGGGCGCGGAACTTTTAAAAAAAGCGGACGCCATCATCTATGCGGGCTCGCTCGTAAGCCCGGCGCTTTTAAACTACGCAAAGCCGGATTGCGAAACCTTCAACAGTGCCGAGATGACGCTCGACGAGGTGATCGAAGTGATGGAGCGCATGGAAGCGCACGCCAAGCTGACCGTGCGGCTCCACACGGGCGACCCTTCTATATACGGCGCGATACGCGAGCAGATGGACAGGCTCAAAGCGCGGGGTATCCCCTATGAGCTCTGCCCCGGCGTATCGAGCTTTTGCGGCGCGGCGGCGGCGCTCAAGGCCGAGTATACCCTGCCCGGCGTGAGCCAAAGCGTCATCATCACCCGCATGGCGGGG
>JAFABA010000054.1 GCA_023426265.1 Bacillota bacterium | reverse complement strand
CCGTCTTCTTCCGGCAACTCCCCATATACCAGCAGCGTATCCTTCCAGCAGGCGATTTCAGAAACCGGACTGTCAAACGTATAGAGCTCCTCTGGTTCCTGCTGCGGTTTCACGCGGCATAATTGAGCGCCATTCCCCACGGTGCGAAGATAATAGACCGCGACATCATCATAACAAATTTCCTCTCCAAATTCAGGATAAAAGTAGTTTTCCCGTTGGTCTATGACAAGAATATTGGGATTGTCTACGTCCGGGGGACGTCCACAACCACTTGGGCCAACTAATGAAAGGCATCCGGTAAAACTAATGCAAATGAATATCAAGCCGCAAAGCTTTAAAATACGGGATAACCGAACGCGGATTGCATACATCTGACTTCACCTGCTTTCTCTTGGACTGTGGATAGGATATCTATGATAATGGTCTGGTATATTGTACCATGGGCACGTTTGTTCGTAAAGCAGAATAAGAATGATAAGAAAAAAGCGGGACGTGTGGCCCGCTCAGCTTTAGACTGTTTGTTCTTTGTCTTCCACGCGTATTGAGATGCAGTACTTTTTTGCCGCATTACGGACGTTATCCAATATATCCTGCATGCTGGTTTGGGAAGGATCTATTTTCACGCCAATTCCGTCTTTATCTCCAATAGAATAGATATAGAACCGGTGATTCTTTTCCACCTCCTGCAGGTTTTCTCTTGTCAATTCTGTTTCCCGGCTTACAGCATAAATCCTGCACAGCTCCGCTAAATCAAATAAATCCGACGAGCATTCATACACGGTCGTCAAGACGGATTTAGAAGCCTCGCCCAGCAGCACATACCTGTTGCGTGCACGGTCCACTTGATCAAAAGAACCCGCGTAATACGCCCTTGCCACCTCCGCAACCCACTCGCTCTGCCAATTGTCGTAAAAAGCCCCGTGCACGCAAAAAACAGCGTCGCTCCCTTGCAGTAAGTCATACATCATGTCTACCATGAGGTAATCAAAGACTTCCTTATTGAAAAAGTCGCCCAACTCATATCCCGGTACGGCAAAGAATACGCTATCTTCGGATACAACCGCTCTCAGCTCCGACAGGTATCTTGCCTCCGGCTCGGATTTGGGGGCGTGCTTGATAAACCGTTGGAATATTCTTGTCACTATGCCCATAGCGATCCACCTTATAAACCAATTTTCTATATAATACCACAGGAACAATAGTTCGAAAAGTATGAATTTAGATAATGCGTGAAATGATAAAAGCGGGGCGCGTGGCCCCGCTTCTGCGTTGTATATATGTCTATTTATGCCTGGTTCAATATCCGCTGCATTTCGTATTCATACTCAGATATCCAGCCCGGATGGAGCACAGTAGCGATTTCCTCATGCTCGAAAAAGATATTGTATTGGTCTCCCATGTTTCCCTCAGGATACAGGCAACTCATTGGTTACAGTTTAAGTGCCGGAGAGGACATTTACGATATTGGTGCCTTCTGCCTATTGATATAACGTGCAATACGTACTGCAAAAGAAAGACATGTAATTGTCAAAGCACTCCAGAAGTAAGTAAGAAGAAACCCGACAAGCTTAGCCGTATCCTGCCGTTCTTCTGACGGATACATTTCCATGGAGCCGTTGATGAGAAAGTTCAGCCCCAGTAACAGCGCGGAAGCAGCACCAGCGGAATGGCAAGGGCAACCCATTTAATCGTTTGATTCAAAGTCAAACTGAGCCCGGCGTAAAAAGGAGGGATGTTCTGCTTTGCTTTTTGCCTCCTGATATAAAAGGCAAGAAGAATCACCACAGCAAGAATCAATATAAACGGCAATAGTATACTTATCTCAAACCCGCCAAGCGTTGTCCCGGTCCGCAGAATTCCATAGAGCAAGGGCACCACAAACGCTCCACAAAGCACAAGAAAGATTGTGCCAACGATACGTACAAAGGAGAGGATATTAAGTTTCATGGCTGTCTGCTCTATCTCTTGAAATAATGATTCCGTAATCTTCAAAAACATCGATACCTAGCTTCTTACCCATACGGTTCATCACTTTCTTTGCGGTTTCCGCAATGGCATTAAAAGTGATTTGTTCCGGATCATATTCAAAGTCAAGAGTGGGATAAAACGTGATTGCCATATCAAGCATCGGCTTCATATAATTTGCATACTCCAAAACCTCGTGTCCTGACCTGCCGTTGAGTTCTTCAAACGGGGCTTTATAGATGCGGATGTTGTGTTCTTCTTCATACCAGCCATAGATATCCCCAAAGAACTTTGCAAATACTTCTTTAGGGATATGATCCGAAAGCAGCGCTACGCTCTTGCCATAGATGCAGGGCAGCAGCCTGCCATGCTTCTGAAATTGATCATAGAGCTCCGCCAAACGCTTTTCAAATTCCGTATCCGGAACAAGCGTGGGCAATTTGACCCTATACGGATCGCCAAACAGCCTCTTTGACAGACTGACCTTTGCGTATTCCCTCTCTTTTTCTTTCATCCAGTCCAAACTCGTAATTACCGTAACGGCACTATGTCCCTGCGCCAATGCATCCATGAGTTCAACGGTACAGCGAAAAAAGTCCCAGCATATCTCATTTTCAATTTCCGGCCCGGCAAGATTCCACCGTTCTGTATTTCCATGCTGCAATTCGCACCTAAGCTTTGAAGGATAATGGTCCAGAAAATACTCGTCCTTCAATGCAATCACGTCTTCGCCTGTTACCCGGTACGTTTCCTTTTTTCTGAACATGTAGCTTTCCTCCATCATTTGGAACATTGTACCATAAGTACGTTTGTTCGTAAACATTGCAATAGCTCGCACTGTACAAAAAAAGCGGGGCGCATGGCCCCGCTTTTGCTTTACATATATTCGTCTATGCCTGGTTCAATATCCGCTGCATTTCGTATTCATACTCAGATACCCAGCCCGGATGGAGCACGGTAGCGATTTCCTCATGCTCGAAAAAGATATTGTATTGGTCTCCCAGGTTCCCCTCAGGATACAGGCAGGCTACATAGTCCCATTCCTTATTGGTCGTGGACTGTATCTGCCTGCGCCCAAAAATCATAAGAGGGCGATTCCCGCCCACCAAAAGCACAACCGTGCCGATCGGATAATAGGTCATAAATTAATTACCTCCTGTTGTTTGTTGTTTTCCTCATTCGTCCCAATCGATTTGATTAATTATCCAATCGCTGAATTCTTCTCCCGCAGCAGCCCCTATCATTCCCCCTACAAGTCCGCCTATAAATCCAACTATTGTTCCAGGGCCAGGAAGTATCGATCCCGCAAGTGCTCCTGCTGCTCCAGCCGCTAGTATTGAAATCGCGGCAGCTCCAAGATAGCCAAAAAACGCACTTGCTGCTGCCCCGCCAACAGCAGCAGCAGTTTTCTTTTTTCCCAATCTCTTGTCAGAATCCGAAAGATCAGCCTTAACTGCCGTAGCAATATTTACCGCATCAATTACCTTGCCAACAACAGCCAGTGCCTTTCCGCCTGCTTTATAAGCGTTGAAGTCATCCGGTAAGACGGAATAATCTTTAAATGATGGTACGCCTGGGAACCATAAATCTGAAGGCTGGATATTGGTTATCGGTCTGTCTTTTGTTTGCTCAAGAATTTCTTTTGCATTCTGCGTTCCGTTTGCAATCGTCTCATCGTTTATAATAAACGGTGCCTTCGTCTGACTTCCATTGCCAGCGTAAGGGGGCATGGTTCCCGGTCTCGTATATGATGCTGACGTCTTATCCAATAACTCCTGCCGCCTTTGCGCCATCTCTCGTTGTTTTTGGAACTCCCTCATGCTTATTTTTTCTGCTTGCAGTTCTTCAATAGGATTTGAGTGACCCATGTTTTTTGCTTGGTCTAATATCCTTACCGTTTCTTGTACGCCTCGTGCAATTGCCTCATCGCTTACATTTACAAACGGCACTTGCGTCTGACTTCCATTGCCAGTGTAACGGGGCATGGTTCCCGATCCCGTATACGAAGCCGTCGTTTTATTCAATAACTCCTGCCGCCTTCTATTTTCCTCCTCTTGCTTTTGAAGTTTTCTTATGATCGCTTTTTCTGCTTGCAGTTCCTCAATGGGATTTATGCGGCCCATGTTCTTTGCTTGTTTCAGTATTTCAGCCGTCTCCTGTATACCTTTCGCCATTTTTTGATTGCTTTGCTGCATTAACGGCATTGACGATGTATCAGTACTTCCATATGGGCTATACATCAGCGATTTGGCTCGTGGATCCGTTTGCGAGGAAGCAACTTTCGCCATTAACTCCTGCCGCCTTCTATTTTCCTCCTCTTGCTTTTGAAGTTTTCGCATCATCGCTTTTTCCGCTTGCAGTTCCTCAATGGGATCTATGCGGCCCATGTTCTTTGCTTGTTCCAGTATCCTTTTTGTTTCTGGTATTCCTTCAGCAATTACTTTATCATTTGGTTTTATCAACCACTTCTGCAATGCCGATAAATCAACTTGGTTGTTAGAACTGGGCATTAACGAGTTGTAATTTTGGGCCGCCAATGCCACCCCGATTGCCGAAAGCGGCGTGAACCCGTTTTTCCCTGTGCCTGTACTCTTTGCCATCGTTCTTCCCCCTTACTATTTTGGTAAAACAAAACGGAGCGGGGATGGGGGGTATCCCCATGCTCCGCTCCGGTTCTCCGATGCTACCACTATACCACAGGAAAGTCTTACTGTGCTGTGAGAAGCGTTGTTAAGATAAAAGTCTGCCGAAAAGCAACACGTCCCTTGGGAATTCCTTTCGTCGGAAACGCTCTACTTAAGGCGTCTCCAGAAATAGGTTCTTAGGACCGTAACGGTCCTAAGCGGGGGCATGGGGGCAGAGCCCCCATCGTTACCACTCTCTTAGCCCTTCGCTTGATACTCCCTGCGCGGCACGCGGTAGCCGTGCTCTTTGATCAGCCGGTCGAGCGTCTGCATGGCAAACTCCGCCTGCCCGCGTTTGTGGGCGCTGGTAAGGCAGAACCGCAGGCGCGCCTGCCCCTTGGGCACGGCGGGGTAGACGGCGGGGGGAACGAATATGCCTTCCTTCAACAGCTCCGCGGAAAGCGCAAACGCGTCCATATCCGCGCCGATCAGAATGGGCGCGATGGCGGTTTCGCCCGCAAGGCAGGTATCGAACCCGTAGGAGTGGGCGGCCTCCATAAAATCCCTGATATTCTGCTGCAAGCTCTGCACCAGGAAATTGTCCTCCTGCAGGATGCGGACGCCTTCGAGCGTGGCGGCTGTCAGCACGGGGGAGAGCCCCACCGAGAACACAAAGCCCGGCACGTTGTAGCGCTGGTATTCAATCAGCTCCCGCTTGCCCGCGAGGTACCCGCCGCAGGTGCCCAGGCCTTTACTGAGCGTGCCCATCTTGATATCGATATCGTCTGGGGCAAGGCCAAAGTGTTCGTCCACGCCGCCGCCGTGCGCGCCGATGACGCAGGAGGAATGCGCTTCGTCTACCATCAGGAAGCAGCCGTACTCCTTCTTGATGCGGACAAATTCCGGCACGGGCGCGATATCGCCATCCATGGAGTACGCGCCCTCGACGACGATGAGCACCTTTTCATATGAATCCCGATTGGCGCGCAGGATGTTTTCGAGCGCCACATAATCGTTGTGCGGGAAGCCCTTGGTGTGGGCGGTGGAAAGCTGGCAGCCCTGTACGATGGAATTGTGGGAAAGCGCGTCGTAGAGTATCAGGTCCCGCTCGTTGCAGAAATTGCCCACGAACGTCACGTTTGTGCTATGGCCGCCCACCAGAACAAGCGCGGCCTCGGTATGCTTCCATTCCGCGATGGCCTTTTCAAGCTCCTGGTGCAGCGTCTTTTCGCCCGCAAGGAGGCGGCTGCCGCTGGCGGAGGTGCCGTATTTTGCCGCGGCGTCCTGCGCGGCCTTCACCGTGCGCGGGTGGCCGGACAGGCACACGTAGTTGTAGGAGCCGTAATTGATCACCTCTTTGCCGTGTATGAGCGAGGTATCCTTTAGCGGCGAATCGTGGGCAATAAAATAGGGGTTGCCCATCGCTTCCGTTTCCTTGAGGCGGGCTTCGAGCGCCTGCCATTCCGGCGTTTCCTCAAATGTCGCTATGCGCTTTTTGCCGCCCAGCTTGCCTCCCTGCTGTTTTGCAAGGAGCAGCAGCGCCGCGTCCTCAGCACACGTGCAGCCGATGTATTCATCGTCCGTAATGAGGATTTTGAAGTATTCCTCTATTTTCGTGAACACGCCCAAAGACGCAAGGCTGTCCCCGCCCAGGTCGTATACGAAGTGCGCGCGGTCGGTGATATCCTCCACGTTCAGGCAGAGCTCTTCGGCAAAGAACTCCTTGATCTTGTTGAGTATGGCGAGATACGCCTCGCTCTTTTCCACCTCCGTACCCGCGCCCGCGACGGATATGCTGCCGCATACGCGGCGTTTGGCAAGATCCACTTCGATCGCGTCAAACCGCCCGGCGGCAAGATCCTCTTTCACGCGCACGCGCTTGACCTTGAGGGAGGCCGTAAGGGGCAGCGCGGCCAGGGAGAAGAAGCAGCGGCGCACCCGCTTGTAAATGGGAAGCTGGGCGTTACGGACGGAAAGGGCGTTGATGAGCGCATCCATGCGCGCGCGGTCCTTCTGGATGTTTTCCGCGTACACCACCAGCGTGATGTCCTCGTACGGGCCGCCGAAATCCGCACCGAACGCGCAGACCTGCTGGATTTCATCGATCCCCGCGAACGCGTCCTCCAGTTCGTCCGGGTAGACGTTCTCGCCGCTTTCGTTGATGATGACGTCCTTTACGCGCCCTTCGATCCAGAGCTTGCCGCCTTCAAAGCGCGCGATGTCGCCGGTAGCGAAATAGCCTTCTTCATCCAGTTCCGCTTTGACGAGTTCGCCATCCACCATGCGGCCGATATGCATGGCTGCTGACTTGATAAAGAGCTCGCCGACGGAGGGTTTGTCCCCTTCGCGCGGCTTGATCTTGATTTTGACGCTCTGCATGGGCCTGCCCACGCAGCCGTTGATCTGATCGTCTATGCTGTCGAACACCTGCACGGAGGAGATGCCGACCTCCGTCATGCCAAAGCCGTTCACGAGCGGGCAGCCGATGCCGTTCAATAGCTTGAGCGTTTCGGGCAATATGCGCCCGCCGCCGCTGATGCCGCAGCTAAGGTGCGTACCCAAAAGGTTCTTGCGTATGCCGTAGGCAAGGTTGGCGTAATACACCCTCGCGGCCTTGCTGAACACGCGTTGGTTCTTGACGGAGCTTTCCACCAGCTTGTTGAGCTTGCGTTCTTTCTCCTCGCCCTTTTGCCGGGCCGCGCGCGCGAGCTTCTGCGCCACGGAATTCCAGAAGAGCGGCACGTTGAAGAGGTGCGTGATGTGGTGGAGCCTGCACGCCTCCTGCACGGATTTGCTGGTGCGGTCCTTGGGGAACACGATGGTCTTGCCGAACACCGTATATGCCATCATCATCGTCATAAAGCCGAATATGTGGTGGAAGGGCAGGAACGCAAGCACCCTGTGCGGCTTGTCGTTCAAAAACTCCGGGGACAGCCGGGCAAGCGCCAAGAAGTCCAGCAACTGCACGGTAAGCGCCTGGCCGTCGTATACGTATACCTTGGAGGAGGCTGTTGTTCCTGATGTGCACATGGCGACGCGGTTCGCAAACCCGCCGCGGACCTCGCCTTCGCAATCCCGCAGCAGCGGCGCGGGATCGATCAAGTGTACGCCTGCGGGCAGGGCGATCTGATCGAGCGTGATCACGGCGACGGCCTGCGTCTGCCTGACAATATGCTCGGTCTGTTTTGCGTCCGAACGAAAATCGATGAGCACGGGCTGGTAGCCCGCCATAATGGCGCCCCAGAACACCGTGGCGTAATCCGGCGAATTGTCCATGCGGACGCCGATATAGAGCGGCTTTTCCGGCACGCCCAATATCTTTTGAAGCCCCGCCGCCGCGTGGCGCACGCGCCGGTCATACTCGCTGAATGTGATGTAGCGGATCTCGCCGTTTTTGTCGTACTGTGCGCTTGGCGCGTCCCCGTGTGAAACGATCGTGTTATAGATGGCTTCCAGCGTATGCGTCCCCGATTTGAGCGTATGTGTGGTTTCCCCGATTGAGTGCATAATTATTCCTCCCGCAGAATTAATATGCGTTATAATGCCGTGCATGCGCAAAAAAAAAGAAAGCATGCAATGAGTATACACGGCAAAGTATAACACGTCCTACCCCAAAACGCAAGAAACGCCCTATCTTTGGGCATTTCCATGCAGCAGGCGGAATTTGTGGGGAAGTATTATGCGGATTTTTGTCAAATTATTGAAACGTATAACTATGAGCGATTACTCACTTGCCGCAAATTCAAAATATCCGCTGCTACCACTTGCGCACCCCCAGCACATGCAGTGGGCGCAGCGCGATATAAGTATACGTATCTAAAGCCCGGTCGATCGAATCGATGGTGTGGGCGGCGATGAGGATATTCGACGGGTCTGGCGGGGAACCGACCGAAAGCACCACGGGGTTATGCGAAAAGTACGGCTCTCTGAATTTGATTTGTATGACGTCGCCGGGCTGCAGCGCCTCCAGCGGCACAAGCTGCATAAACGGGCCTTCCCGCCTGTTGTTGACCATAAAGTTATAAAAATACTCCACACCCGTCCAGCTCGGGGAGCGGTTGTTGGCGTTTCGGTAATACCAGCCCACATTCGGCCTGAAGTTCATCTGCCCCGCGCCCGCATACACACATTGGGAGGCAAAATTCGTACAGTCCCCGCCGAGCCCGGAAAAATCGTAATACGCCGGGTTCCTGCTCATCGCCCACCTGCGCGCATACGCCACCGCCTTTTCCCTGTCATACGGCACCGTCCGTAAGCCGGATGAGTCCCTGCGTTCCATGCCTGCCCTCCCAGTACCCGGATGCAGCATGTTATGCGCGGCATGGGTCCGTTATGCGGAAGTGGGGGGCTTATAGGCCAACTTAGAGTATCCAACAAAATTAATTCCCAAGGGACATGCCCCTTGGGTGGGGGTTCGGGGGCAGCGTCCCTGAAACCGGGCTTGCCGAAGCCTGGATTGGCAGTTTTAGACCTGTCCCCCGTATCCAGTTTTCATGTTATACTAGAAAGAAAACATCAGGAGGACCATCCATGAGCGATACGATAAAGACCCCGCACATCGCCTGCGCCAAGGAGGATATCGCAAAAACGGTGCTGATGCCGGGCGACCCGCTGCGCGCAAAATTCATTGCAGAAACGTTGCTGGAGGACGCGAAGATCTTCAACAACATCCGCGGCATACAGGGCTATACCGGCACTTACGAAGGCAAGCGGGTATCCGTTATGGCCAGCGGCATGGGCATGCCCTCCATCGGCATTTATTCTTTTGAGCTGTTTAACAAATTCAGCGTGGAAAACATCATACGCATCGGCTCGGCGGGCGGCATACATTCCGGCCTGAAGCTTAGGGATATCGTGGTGGCGCTTTCCGCCTGCACCAACTCCAATTACGCTTCGCAGTACAATCTCCCCGGCACGTTCGCGCCCACGGCGAGCTATCGCTTAGTCAAAGCCGCGGTGGAGGAAGGCGAGCGGCGCGGTTCGCGCATGATGGTAGGCCCTATCCTTTCTTCCGATACGTTCTATGACGATTCCAACTCTTTGGGAGACTGGCGCAAAATGGGCGTGCTGGCCGTGGAAATGGAGGCGGCCGCGCTCTACTGCAACGCCGCACGCGCGGGCAAAAACGCGTTGTGCATGTGCACCATCTCAGACCTTCCCTTCACGGGCGAAGAGTGCACGGCGGAGGAACGGCAGAACACGTTCCTGGATATGATGCATATCGCGCTGGCGATCGCATAGCCCTTTCGCCTAAATGGTTATGCCATTTAGGCGAGTTTTTCTGTTCAGGGCTGACGGCACAGCGCTGAACACAATTTGTCCCACCTGACGCATGTGCGTCAGGTGGACAAATTGAAAGTGGTATTTCTAAGTTGCTTTCGTTGAACACTCCGTACCATATTCTTTCTTAGCGGAGATCATTTATGAGAAAACTCCCATCCATTCTTTTGATTTTTTTCATTCTGGTTATCGGAGGATACTTTTTATTTCCATATTTTTTAGCAGTAACAGCTGATAAAAGCTGGGTACAGGATTTTAGCTATCAGAAAGAGGAAATTTACGATCTGAGCCTGGATAATCTAGGTTGTCCCGCCATACCAATCTCAATTGAGGGCAATAAATTTCCTTTTACATTTGATACAGGTTGCAGTTCCGGTCTTTTATTGACCAGTTCGCTAGAAGGGAAAATAGACTACACCCTTCTTGGCCAGACTGAACAATTAAACCGTGACGGTTCACATCGCGGATGGTCAAAATCTGTTTTACTAAAAGAGTTTACTGCGTTTGGCAAAGAGCATACGCAAATTGAGACAACTTTGGCGGATTGGAACATGTTCTCTTCCGTAAGATTTAACGGCCTTATCGGGCTGGAATATTTTTTATCGCAAGTAGTTACACTCGACTATACGGGGAGAAAAATAGCCGTCACAAATCACCCTATTGACTATAGCAAGCTTGACATGAAGAAATATGTGGTTTTACCCCTATACCAATCGACACAGCGTGGTCTCAAAAATCTTCTATTTTTTGAAGCAACCCTCAGCGGAGAACCTGTAACCGTTTATCTCGACACGGGGAAAAACCATTCCTATCTGCATAATGAAAACAGCGTGTTTCGCGTGGGGCCTGAAGAGCCAGGCATGCTGAAAAAAGATGTTACGCTTTTACTCGATAACATGGAATTGCCCCTGAGCGGTTTAACCGAAGTCAATTTGGCGCAGGCCAATGATTTCGCATACCCTATCATGATTGAATTGAATTCTGACCAAATCCAAAAGAACCGCCTGTTGATCACACTGGATATGATCACCCGGCATATTATTTTTAGAAGGTTGGGGAATGATTGAGTCATGAACCAATGTTATGGATATGCGAAAGGGAGGGCGTTTGCCCTCCCTTTGTTATTGAGAAACTCCTTAAACCTTAACCAGCGTATACGCTGCCGTGCCGACGCCGATCTTTTCCGCGTGCTCCACGCCGACTCGCCAGGAGGTCTCCGGGAACATGTCCGTAAAATGGTCCCCGTGCGTATGCGCAGCTTCGCCGAGATAGCTGTTGCGGATGGGCGCTTCGGCGTTCACGGCGTCCGCGCACGCGACGTCGAGCGCCACGGGATCGAACGAGGCGAACAGGCCGATATCCGGCACGATTGGCGCGTCGTTTCCATCGTGGCAGTCGCAGAAGGGTGAAACGTTCATCACCAAATTGATGTGGAAGTTGGGCCGGTTATGCAGCACCGCCTTTGTGTATTCCGCGATCTTTTTATTCAGCAGATCGTTTGCGGAGCCCTCCGGCGCGTAGATCGCGTCCACAGGACATACGCCCAGGCATCTGCCACAGCCCACGCAAATTTCAGGGTCTATGATACATACGCCGGTATCGAAGGACTGCGCGTCATGCGCGCACACGGTGGCGCATTCTTCGCAGTTGATACATACGTCCGGGTCCGCAGCGGCCTTGCCGCTCGAATGCATGGCCATTTTCCCCGCGCGGGAGCCGCAGCCCATGCCGATGTTTTTGAGCGCGCCGCCAAAGCCGGTGCCCTCATGCCCCTTGAAGTGGTTGAGGGATATGAACACGTCCGCATCCATGATGGCGCGGCCGATGCGCGCTTCCTCTAAGATCTCCCCGCCGGGTATGGGGATGCGGGCCTCATCCGTGCCCTTTAACCCATCCGCAATCAGCACATGGCAGCCGGTGGAAAAGGGGGAGAACCCGTTTTCATACGCGGATGAAATATGATCGAGCGCGTTTTTGCGGCGCCCGACATAGAGGGTATTGCAATCCGTTAAGAACGGCCTGCCGCCAAGCTCCGTAACGAGGTCCGCCACCACTTTGGCATAGTTGGGGCGGATATAGGAGACATTGCCCGGCTCGCCGAAATGAATTTTGATAGCGGCGTATTTATGCGTAAAATCAATCTCTTTGATGCCCGCGGCGATCAACAGTTCTTTCAACTTTGTGAGTATGCTTTTCCCCACCGGGACCCTAAGATCTGAAAAATAAACCTTGGAAGCCATATGTTTTCCTCCCGTATTATGATACCTGCAAAATCCAGTATATCCTCTTCTTTTGGCGGCGCAAAGGGGAATTTCGGGTTTAATATTTAACGAGGCGTTTTCATCGCATCCGGACGGATTTCTGCTTTTCATCCCGCGCGCTTCTTGCTATACTATAAAAGGCTAGGTAAACAGCATAATGTGGATGATGGGTTCGGGAGAGACCGCTTTGCGGCGCCGAAGGGGAAAGGCAAAAACTCTCAGGCAAAAGAACCGTACCCGGACAAACCTCCGGAAAGCCGCTTGAATTTGGGCGGCGCCGATGGGGCAACCCCGTTTAAACGGGGGAATCTCTCAGGTGCAAGGACGGAGCGCGCAATTTCTTTTTTGCGCGCTCTTTTTATGTCCTTTTTTTGCACATATTGATATCAGGAGGTTCCTATGGAAGGTCTACATCAAACGCCGCTGTACCAGGCGCATGTTGCCTTGGGCGGCAAGCTGATCGATTTTGGCGGCTGGGCGCTGCCGGTGCAGTATTCCTCGGTGCTGGAGGAGCATAAGGCCGTGCGCGAGCGCGCGGGGCTGTTCGACGTTTCGCACATGGGGGAAATATTCGTTACGGGCAGGGACGCGGAAAGCTATCTCGACCATTTGCTCACCAACAGCATCGCTTCTATGCAGGCTCTGCGCTGCCGGTACTCGCCCATGTGCTATCCGGATGGCGGCACGGTGGACGACGTGATCGTCTACAAGTTTACTTCGGAGCGTTACCTTGTTGTGGTCAACGCCTCCAACACGCAAAAGGATTTTGACTGGATGCGGCAGAACGCAGAAGGATTTGACGTTGCGCTCGACAACCAGTCCGCAGCCTTCGCGCAGATCGCACTCCAGGGGCCCAGGGCAAATGAAATCTTAGCCCCGCTTTGCGACGGCCCGCTGCCCGAAAAGAATTATTCTTTTTCCGAGCTGAAAGTAAACGGCGTACCCGCCATCGTTTCCCGCACCGGCTATACCGGCGAGGACGGGCTGGAGTTGTACTGCGCCGCAAAGGATGGGGAAGGGCTCTTCAACTTCCTTCTGGAAACAGGAAAGGCTTACGGCGTACTGCCCTGCGGCCTTGGCGCGCGGGATACGCTGCGCTTTGAAGCGGGCATGCCGCTGTATGGGCACGAGCTATCCAAAGACATTACGCCGCGCGAGGCCGGGCTTGGTTTTGCCATCAAGCTCGAAAAAGGCGAATTTCTTGGCCGCAAAGGGCTGGTGGAAGCGCCCGCGCGCGTGCGCATCGGCTTAAAGCTCATTGACCGAGGCATCGCAAGGGGCGGGGAGGATGTGTTGGTAAACGGCAAGAAAGTCGGCGTCACGACGTCCGGCGTGCCTTCGCCTACGCTGGGCGCAAGCTACGCCATGGCGCTGGTGGACGCGGACGCCGCAGCCGAAACGGCCTTCTCTATCGTGGTGCGCAACCGCCCGTTACAGGCGGAGCAGGTTTCGCTGCCGTTTTATAAGAGAGGAAAGTAAGAAGTACGCTTGAGGGCTCCGCCCTCAAACTCCCGCCAAGGGTCGTAACGACCCTTGGAACCCATTCGGGGATTCATAAGGGACGTTACGTCCCTTATGTGGGGGTGCGGGGGCAAAGCCCCCGGAAATAGAAACTTGAATCAAAAATCATAGGAGGTACAATCCATGACGCCGAACGACCGCAAGTACACCAAGGAGCATGAATGGGTAATCATCGAGGATGGCAGGGCACGCCTTGGCATTACGGCGCACGCGCAGGAAGCGCTGGGGGATATCGTGTATGTGGAACTGCCGCAGGTTGGGGACACCATAAAAGCCGGGGACAGCGTGGCGGTGGTGGAATCTGTCAAGGCGGTGTCCAACGTGTATACGCCGGTGGGCGGCGAGGTGCTCGAAGCAAACAAACCCCTCGAGGACGAACCCGAACGCCTGAATACCGCGCCGTATGATGAGTTCATTGTGGTGCTTGCGGCAGGCGAGGTGGACGAAGCGGCGCTCTTGACCGCCGCGGAATACGACGCGTTTGTGGCGACGCTGTAAGGGAGAAAATCCATGCGCAGTTATGTTCCAAATACAAAGGAAGAACAGCGTGAGATGCTGCAGGCAATAGGGCTTTCCAGCATCGACGAGTTGTTTTCCGATATCCCGGAGAAAGCGCGGCTAGGCCGCCCGCTCGACCTGCCCAAAGGGAAAAGCGAGCAGGAGGTGCGGCGCGCGTTCCAGGCGTTCGCGAGCAAGGCGGGAGAACTGCCGCTGTTCCGCGGCGCGGGGGCGTATAGGCATTACATCCCCTCGGTAGTGGATGCCATGGCTTCGCGCTCTGAATTTTATACCGCGTACACGCCCTACCAGCCGGAGATGAGCCAGGGCATGCTGCAGGCGATATTCGAATACCAGACGCTCATCTGCCAGCTGACGGGGCTGGACGCATCCAACGCCTCGGTGTACGATGGCGGTTCCGCCTGTGCTGAGGCCATGGTCATGCTGCGCGGCATTACGCGCAAGAATAAGGCGCTCTATTCCGCAGGGCTCAACCCGGAATATGTCGCCATATTAAAAACCTACGCACGGTTTGTGGGCTTTGAGCTTACTGAAATTCCGCTGACCGGGGAAGGTAAGACGGACTTTGGCGCGCTTGCCTCCAATCTCGACGGCGCCGCGGGCCTGCTGCTGCAAAGCCCCAACTTCTTCGGCGCGGTGGAGGACATGAAAAATGCCGCCACAATGCTGCACGAAAAAGGCGCGCTTCTGACTGCCGTAGTCAACCCCATGTCGCTGGGGCTATTGAAGCGCCCGGGGGATTACGGCGCGGATATTGCGGTGGGGGAAGGCCAGCCGCTTGGGCTGTCGCTCTCTGTTGGCGGGCCATACCTTGGATTTATGGCGACGAAGCAGCAATACATCCGCCACCTGCCCGGCAGGATCGCAGGGGAAACGGTGGACGGGGAAGGCAGACGCGCCTATGTGCTGACGCTGCAGGCGCGCGAGCAGCATATCCGGCGGGAAAAGGCCTCCTCCAACGTCTGCTCCAACCAAAGCCTGTGCGCGCTGCGCGCTGCGGTGTACCTTGCAGCCATGGGGCCGGGCGGTATGCGGGAGGTAGCAGGGCAATGCCTGCAAAAGGCGCATTACCTGTATGAAGGAATTTTGCGCATCCCGGGTATGCGCGCAAGGTATACAGCACCGTTCTTTCATGAATTTGTCATCGACTGCGAAAAGGACGCGCAGGCAATCAACGCCGCTTTGAAAGACCGCGGCTTCATCGGCGGACTGCCGCTCAACCGCTATTATGCCGAAGACAACGGCATCCTCTATTGCGCGACGGAACAGAACACGCGCGAAGAGCTGGACGCGTTCCTGAACGCGCTTGAGGAGGTGGCAAAATGAGAAGCACAGTACCGCTGTTGTTTGAACTGAGTAAAGTTGGCCGCCGCGCCGCGGACTTGCCGCCGCTCGACGTTCCCCAACTCGACGCGCCGCTGCCCAAGGAACTGTTAGGCGATGCTTTGCCGCTCCCCGAACTGAGTGAAGTAGAGCTTGTGCGCCATTATGTCCGGCTTTCCCGCCGCAATTTCGGCGTGGACAACGGCAGCTATCCGCTTGGCTCCTGCACCATGAAGTACAACCCCAAGATCAACGAAGAAGTCGCTGGCGTATTCCGCGACCTGCACCCGCTGCTGGACGAAGTTGACCTTGCAGGCGCGTTTGCCATGATGGCAGACCTCCAGGACGCGCTCTCTGAAGTCACCGGCATGGACGCGTTTACCTTGCAGCCCGCCGCGGGTGCGCATGGGGAGCTGACGGGGCTGATGATCATCAAGGCGTACCATCAGTTGCGCAATGATGCCGAGCGCACGGAAATGCTCGTACCGGATTCCGCGCATGGCACCAACCCCGCTTCAGCAGCCCTTGCGGGCTTCAAGGCGGTGGAGATCCCCTCCAACGCCGAAGGCGGCGTGGACGTGGAAGCGCTAAAAGTGCGCCTTTCCAACAAAACCGCGGGCCTGATGCTGACCAACCCCAATACGCTGGGGCTGTTCGACCGCAACATACTGGAGATTGCAGCACTTGTGCACGAGGCGGGCGGGCTACTCTACTACGACGGCGCGAACATGAACGCCATCATGGGCAAGGTGCGCCCCGGCGACATGGGCTTTGACGTGGTGCATTTGAACCTTCACAAGACGTTCTCCACCCCGCACGGCGGCGGCGGCCCCGGCGCGGGCCCGGTCGGCGTGAAAAAGGAGTTGATCCCGTTCCTGCCCGCTCCCGTGCTTTTCCATGAGAAAGACGGGACTGTGCGCGCGGACTCTGACCGCCCGCTTTCTATCGGCCGCTTGAAGCCGTACTTCGGCAATTTCGGCGTACTGGCCCGCGCCTACGC
>JAFABA010000047.1 GCA_023426265.1 Bacillota bacterium | reverse complement strand
CAGGGGCAGAAGGAGTCGGCGAAAAACCTGCTGACGCTTTTACATGGTAGCCTCCTTGCACAGGACTCCATCCCCGGTAAGGTGCAGGACGCATATTCCGTACGCTGCGTGCCGCAGATTCACGGCGCAAGCCGGGATGCCATTCATTATGTATTTGATGCTGTTACTCGCGAGATCAACGCCGTGACGGATAACCCCATTATATTCCCGGAGGAGGACGAGGCTATCTCCAGCGGCAACTTCCACGGCCAGCCTATGGCGCTCGCGTTCGACTTCCTGGGCATCGCCCTTGCGGAATACGCGGACGTCTCCGAGCGGCGCATCGAGCGCATGGTCAACCCGCAGATCAACGATGGCCTGCCCGCCTTCCTGATTCCCGATGGCGGCCTCAACAGCGGCTTTATGATCGCGCAGTACGCCGCGGCCTCTATGGTATCCGAAAACAAGGTGTACGCGCACCCGGCCAGCGTGGACAGCATCCCCTCCTCCGCCAACCAGGAGGACCATGTCAGCATGGGTACCACTGCCGCAAGAAAAGCGCGCATGATATTGGACAACGCCGAAAAGGTCGTCGGCATTGAGCTCTTTGTCGCCGCCCAGGCGCTCTGGCTGCGCGGGGAAGAAAAGCTTTCTCCCGCGACAAAGGCCGTATATGATCATATCCGCGCTTGTGTCCCGCCCGCGCGCAAGGATATTGTAATGCATTACGAAATGGTGAAGCTCGATCAAATGGTGAAATCCGGCGAGCTCGTCGCCGCCGCCGAGACGGTGTGCGGGAAGCTGCTGTAAGAACGTTCAGGGGCGTTGCCCCTGAAACCCCACCAAAGGGACATGTCCCTTTGGAATCCCAATTTGGGTTCTTAGGGCCGTTACGGCCCTAAGCGGGGGAGTGGGGGCGGGGCCCCCATAAACCAAAGGAGGTCCGCATGCTCAACCAAACGCTCGAACATACAAGAATAATCAAGATGGATGCAGCGCTGCCGGACTATCCGGCGTTCGATCCGCAATACCGCCGCGCGCCGGACAGGGGCTTTCGCTTAACTAAGCCGCAGGCGGCGCTCGCGCTGAAAAACGCGCTGCGGTATGTGCCGGAGGAGCTGCATGAAGCGCTTGCGCCGGAGTTCATGGAAGAGCTTTTAACCAGGGGACGCATCTACGCGTACCGCTACCGGCCCGAGGGGCGTATTTACGGCAAGCCGGTTGAGGAATATAAGGGCAAGTGCTTGGCGGGGAAGGCGTTCCAGGTGATGATAGACAACAACCTGGATTTTGAGATCGCGCTCTACCCCTACGAGCTTGTGACATACGGCGAAACGGGCCAGCCCTGCCAGAACTGGCTGCAGTATCGGCTGATCAAGAAATATTTAGAGGAGCTCACGGACGAGCAGACTCTTGTTTTGGAATCCGGCCATCCGTTGGGGCTGTTCCCGTCAAAACCGGACGCCCCGCGCGTGATTTTGACGAACGCGCTGATGGTGGGCATGTTTGATAACCGGAATGACTGGGAGACGGCACAGCAGCTTGGCGTGGCGAACTATGGGCAGATGACGGCGGGCGGATGGATGTATATCGGCCCCCAGGGCATCGTGCACGGCACGTTCAATACCATACTGGGTGCGGGGCGCAAGTTCTTGGGTATTCCGGAAGAAGGCGACCTCGCCGGGAAGGTGTTCGTTTCCTCAGGGTTGGGCGGCATGAGCGGCGCGCAGCCCAAGGCCGCGAACATCGCGAACGCCATCGGCATCTTCGCGGAGGTGGACAAAAGCCGCATCCAGACCCGCATGAACCAGGGCTGGGTGGATATGATGACGGACGACCTCTGCGAGGCCATTACCTACGCGCAATGGCACCGGGAACGCAGACACTCCGTCTCCATCGCCTACCACGGCAACATCGTGGACCTTCTGGAATACGCGGCAAAAGAGAATTTCCATATCGACCTTTTGAGCGACCAGACCTCCTGCCACAATGTGTACGACGGCGGGTACTGCCCTGCGGGAGTCACGTTTGAAGAGCGCACGGAGCTGTTGCATACCGGCCGCGAACGGTTTGCGGGGCTGGTGGATGCCTCTCTCAGGCGTCATTTCGAGGCCATACGCGCGCTGGTGGGAAAGGGGACCTACTTCTTTGACTATGGCAATTCCTTCATGAAGGCTGTGTTTGACAGCGGCGTTGCGGAAATCTCCAAGAACGGCGTGGATGAAAAGGACGGCTTTCTGTTCCCCTCCTATGTGGAGGATATCATGGGCCCCATGCTGTTCGATTACGGCTACGGCCCCTTCCGGTGGGTATGCCTTTCCGGCAAGCCGGAGGATTTGGAGAAAACCGACGCCGCCGCCATGGACTGTATCGATCCGAACAGGCGGTTCCAGGACCGGGACAATTACAACTGGATCCGGGACGCAAAAGAGAATAAGCTTGTCGTCGGCACGCAGGCGCGCATACTCTACCAGGACGCGGAAGGCCGCACCAATATCGCGCTGCGGTTTAACGAAATGGTGCGCGCAGGCGAGATCGGCCCCGTCATGCTGGGGCGGGACCATCACGACGTCAGCGGCACAGATTCGCCCTTCCGCGAGACCGCCAACATCAAGGACGGCAGCAACATCATGGCAGATATGGCGACACAGTGCTTTGCAGGCAACGCCGCCCGCGGCATGACGCTGTGCGCGCTGCACAATGGCGGCGGCGTGGGGATAGGCAAGGCAATCAACGGCGGGTTTGGTTTGCTGCTGGACGGCAGTGAAAAAGCGGACGAGATCATACGCTCGGCCATGATGTGGGACGTTATGGGCGGTGTCGCCCGCCGTGGCTGGGCCAGGAATGAGCACGCGCTTGAAACCGTGGCTGCTTATAATGAGAAATGGCAGGGGAAGGCGCATATCACGCTGCCCTACCTTGCGGACGATATATTAATAGAAAGAACTTTACAAGAAAAGGGGATATAGAAGCACCAATGGCGAAACTCGTAGAATGCGTGCCTAACATCAGCGAGGGCAGAAGGCCGGAAATTATTGAAGCGGTGGTAGACGAGGTCCGGCGCATCCCCGGCGTGACGCTGCTCGATTACAGCTCGGACACAAGCCACAACCGCGCCGTCATAACCTTTCTGGGAAGCCCGGAAGGCGTGAAAGAGGCCGCCGTGGCGGTCGCAAAAAAGGCCGCGGAACTGATCGATCTGACCGTACACCAGGGCGAGCATCCGCGCATGGGCGCGGTGGACGTCATCCCCTTCATCCCCATTAAGGACGTTACCATGGAAGAGTGCATCGCTCTTTCCAGGGAAGTGGCGCAGCGCGTATGGGAAGAGGCGCATATGCCCGTATTTTTATACGAAGAGTCTGCATCCTCACCTTCCCGCGCGAACCTCGCCGCCATCCGCAAGGGCCAGTTCGAGGGCATGGCGAAAAAGGTACAAGAATCCGAATGGGAGCCGGACTTCGGCGGCAGGACCGTCCACCCCACGGCGGGCGTTGTCGCCGTCGGCGCGCGCATGCCGCTGATCGCGTTCAATATCAACCTGTCTACGTCGGATGTATCCATCGCCTCCAATATCGCAAAGATTATACGCCAGAGCAGCGGAGGTCTCCCGTATGTCAAGGCGCTCGGCGTCATGCTTTCCGAGCGCAATATCGCCCAGGTCTCCATCAATATGACGAACTTCTCTAAGACGCCGCTCTACCGCGTGCTGGAATTCGTCAAGGCGGAAGCCAGGCGTTACGGCGTATCCGTCGTCGGCACCGAGATCATAGGCCTTGCTCCCATGCAGGCGCTCGCCGATTCCGCGGAATACTACATGCAGATCGAAGCGTTTGATTTTAACAAGCAGGTGTTGGAGAACCATATTTTATA
>JAFABA010000036.1 GCA_023426265.1 Bacillota bacterium | reverse complement strand
ATTTCGTCGAATGAGATTCCAAAGCCGATGGCCGCGAGATTCTCTTTGCCCATGCGCTTGAGCAGCAGGTCATACCGCCCGCCGGAAAGCACCGCGCGCGGCACGCTTTTGACAAACCCGCGGAACATCAGCCCGTTGTAATAGTTCGAATCGTTTGTGATCGAAAAATCCAGCCGCAGAGCCTGCGCGTTTCCCGCCGATGCGAACACTTGATAGAGCATTTCCAGTTCCTTGAGCGCGTCTTTCATGGCGGCGTTGCCGGCCAGCGGCCAAGCTTCCTTTAACGCGTTCCCCATCGGCCCGCTCACACGGATGAGCTGTTCAAGCGGGGCGATTTCTTTCGCGCCAATGCCGTATGTATGGGCGATAGAGAGTAGTTCGTGCGCGTTCTTGCCTTCCAGGCAGCGTATCAGAGCCTTTTTCGCTTCCGCCGGGGCGTCGATCGCCGAAAAGAAGCCCGTTAAAAACCCCATATGGGAAATGTCCAGCACGTAGTCGTTTTCAATCAGCGCAAGGCTTTTTAAAGCGAGGTCCACAAGCTCGATATCCGTATACGGCGTCACAGCGCCGATGTATTCAACGCCGACCTGAAATATTTCTTTATACTCGCGCACCTCCCGGCTTTGCCGGTAGACGCTTTCGCTGTAATAGAGCCGCTCCGGGCTTTCCGCCGTGGCGCGCGTGTTTTTGACGATGCTCATCGTGACGTCGGGCTTGAGCGCCATCAGCTTGCCGTTCAGGTCTGTGAACGTGATGATCTGCGCGCTGCTTAAAAAATCCCGGTGGTCCACGTAAAAATCATATTCCTCAAATTTCCCCATGCGAAAATTCCGGTAGCCGCGGCTTTCATAAAGGCTCCGCAGCAGGTACGCGGTGCGTTCGCTTTTTCTGAGGGACGTCAATTTCAGTTCCAAGCCCATTCTCCTTCCGGGTGTCCTGTTGGCTAGTATACCCCGCTTTCACACAGTAGTCAAGTAGCATGCTAAAGCAAGGAAGTGATTTTCATATATCTATCATACCATATGGGGCATGCCAGAAACCCGCAAATAAACAAAGCCCGCATTTCTGCGGGCAAAGCGTATCAAAAGGATAATATGCTTTTTATGTCTTCGTAATGATGATGCTCTCCACACAGTTGGCGACGTCCTCGCAGTCGTCCAGTGCGTTTTCAAGTTCGTCATACACCTTGTGGAGCTTCATCAGCGCAATGGGATCCTTCTCATGCGTGAAAAGCTCCCGCAGTGCTTCCTTATAGCAGCGGTCGCCGACCTCTTCGATGCGGTTGATGTCGATAATAAGCTCGTAGAGACGGTTGCTCTTTTTCCCGCGGTGCAGCTCGCTCATCAGCTCCGCAAGCTCTTCGCAGGCCTTGACGATGAGGGCGGCCATGGTGCGCATGGGCGTGGTGACGTCCGTCACGTTCATCATCCACAGATTGGCCGCGACGGAATCGATGCTGTCTATGATATCATCCGTTTCCTTTGCTATCTGGTAAATATCATCGCGGTCGATGGGCGTAATGAATGCCACATTGAGGTATTCGCAGACGGTGTGCATGTGGGAATCCGCGTCCTGCTCCGTCTTTTTGATGGCGGCGAACTCTTCTTCCACCAGCCGGTTTTCATCCAGCAGCTTCTGAAGGGCCTTTGCACCCTTTAAGCAGAAGGCGATGCCCTGCTCGAACATATCGTAGTAATTCAAATCTTTCTTTGCCATACCTAATCTCCCTTAGAATTTAAAATATTGCGTGCAGCAGCAGGGCCATGATATATCCGATCAGGCCGCAGGCAGGGAACGTGAGCACCCAGGCAATGACCATCTCTTTTACAATTCCCCAGTTCACGTTGCTTAACCTGCGCGCCGCGGCAGCGCCCATAATGGCGGTCCCTTTGGTGTTGGTGGTGCTAAGCGGTATTCCCCATACGGTGGCTGCCAGCATGCAGGCGGAAGCCGCAATTTCTGCGGAAAAGCCCTGGTATTTTTCTATTTTTACCATGTCAAGCCCCATGGTTTTAATGATGCGGTATCCGCCTATCGACGTGCCGACCGCCATCAGCAGCGAGCAGAACACCATAACATACCATGGGATGAAGTTTTCCCCGCCCGGCATGGCGACGCCTCCCAGAGAAAGTGCAAACACCAGCACGCCCATGAACTTCTGGCCGTCCTGTGCGCCGTGGCTGAACGCCATCGCCGAGGCGGAAGCGACCTGCCCGATGGAGAATATTTTGTTTGCCTTGTGCCGGTTGACATTGCGGAAGAGTTTGGCGATAAGAGAAGTGAAAAGCCCGCCGCTTAGGAAACCGAGTACGGAGGAAATGCCCAAACCAAGAAAAACCTTTTGCCATTCGGCCCAGCTGACCGAGGCGATACCGCCGCCGGCCAATGCCGCGCCGGTCAGCCCGGCAATCAGCGCGTGGCTTTCACTGGTGGGGATGCCGAAGCGCCACGCGCCCACCGCCCATATGACGATGGAAAGCTGCGCCGCTGCCAGCGTAATAAGCCCGTCCGTTCCAGGGGTCAGCTCTATGATGTTGGAAATTGTCTTGGCCACCGCCGTACCCATGAGCAGCACACCCAAAAGGTTGAATATCGCCGCGAGTATGACGGCTTTACGGGGAGTCAATACCCTGGTGGACACCACGGTGGTCAGTGCGTTGGGGGCATCCGTCCAGCCATTGACGAAGATGGACGCACATACAAGCAAAATGACAAGTATAAGGCCGGTCTGCATGCGGATTTTAACCTTTCTAAGTTGCAATCGTCAGGCTTCAAGCAAAAGAACGGCGGGATATGCTTATCCCGCGCCGCACAAGACCCCTAACCTCATTGTTTGAGCCTTGCCTTCACAACGCGCCCGTCTCCATGGCAATGCTCATAGGATATGAGCATGGTCGAAAACGCACATGAATGTAAAGGGCTTGATTTAACCTTTACATCAGTATAACATATCGTGCTTGCGCATGGGAGAATTTGCGCAGAAAAAGTTCACAACAAATTTAACCAAGCCGCAGAAAACGGCCTCGCTGCTATTTATTTTAAAAATATTTGGCATATATGGATGGCTGTTTCAAGCCCCGGCCACAAGGTGAGAATGCGGCGTTCAGCAAACGGGAGATTGTGCATGCAAGATCGTGAGGCAATCACACAACATTGCGCCATATCAAATGCCGTGAAATTTGGCGTATTTTTGCGTCAAAACACAGCATATGCGCTGTGGCTTATTGGGAATGCTTGTGGTACCATCATCATACTATGCACATAATCAAGAACGCTCATTTAGGGCACGTACGGTCTTGATTACCGGGCTGAATAAAAAACTTGAATGTGAGAAAAAAAGGAGTAAGAACGGTGGATACCTGCAATATACGGAAGGAAGAGAGCGCGTCAACCCATGCTGCATAAGCTCAAACAGATTTTTTTGGGGCGCTCCCTCCAAAGCGCCGAGGAAACCTCCGAAAAATTCAACGTCCTGTGGGGGTTGCCCATACTCTCAAGCGATGCCATCTCTTCCGTATCCTATGCGTGCGAAGAAATTTTGATGGCGCTTATCCCGCTTTTGGGTATGGCGGCGTACCAGCCGCTGCTGGGAACCGCGCTCGCCATCATTGCGCTGCTATTCATTCTGGTGTTCTCCTACCGCCAGACCATAAACAATTACCCCAACGGCGGCGGCTCATACAGCGTGGCGAGCGATAATCTGGGCCATGTCCCGGGCTTGATCGCGGCGGCCTCCTTGTCTATCGACTATGTGCTCACCGTGGCGGTCAGCGCCAGTTCCGGCGTAGCTGCCATCACCTCCGCATTTCCGGAGCTTCTGCCCTACAAGGTGGGCCTTGCGCTTATCATCATTTTGTTCCTGACGCTCGGGAACCTCCGGGGCATCCGGGAGTCCTCCGTGCTGTTCGGCGTTCCGACATATCTCTTTATCGGCACCATTCTGACCATGATATTTGTGGGCCTCTTTAAGGTGCTCGTACTCGGCATCGTGCCCGAGCCCACCGCGCCTCTTATGCAGCCCGTAGAGGACTTAACGCTTTTCCTGTTCCTCAAGGCGTTTTCTTCCGGCTGTACGGCGCTGACCGGGGTTGAGGCCGTGAGCGACGGCATACCCAATTTTAAGGAACCCGCACAGAAGAACGCCAAAAAGGTGCTCACGCTCCTTGCGCTCATCGTGCTCATTATATTCGGCGGGGTCTGCGCGCTGGCTGCCGTTTACAAGGTTGTACCCCGGGAAGGCATGACGGTGGTGGCGCAGATCGCGGCGCAGGTATTCGGCGGGAATTCGGCGATGTTCTATGTGGTGCAGGCGACGACCGCCGTCATACTCATTATGGCGGCCAACACGGCATTTGCCGACCTGCCGCTGCTTTTATCCATTCTTGCGCGAGATGGCTTTATGGCCCGGCAATTCAGGCACCGCGGCGCACGGCTGAGTTTTAGTAACGGCATCATGCTGCTCTTTATCGTGGCGAGTCTGCTGGTCGTATTCTTCCACGCGGATACGCACCAGTTGATCCCTCTCTACGCTGTGGGCGTATTCCTGTCCTTTACGCTTTCCCAGATGGGCATGTTTAAGCGCTGGATCACCCATAAGGAAGGGCACTGGAAGCATAAGGCGTTTATCAACGGTTTTGGCACCCTCATTACGGCGGTCACCTGCATCATCATTGCGGTGAGCAAATTTGCCCACGGCGCATGGATGGTGATCATCTGCATACCCGTGCTGGTGCTGTTGATGCTGCGTATCCGCAGCCATTATGACCATGTGCGCGAAAACCTGATGATCACCTGCGATCCCTCGGAGCTTTTGTTTAAGGAGCCGCCCAAGAACCATGTGCTGCTGCCGGTGGCGTCCATCAACAAATCCTTTATCAAGGCGCTCAACTATGCGCTTACCCTGAATGGGGAAATCGAGATCTATCATGTGAGCACCGTCAAGGAAGCGACGGACAAGCTTGTGCGCCAATATAACCAGCTGGGGCTTGACATCCCGCTGGTGATCGAGGAGGCGCCCTACCGCAATGTCAATGAGGTACTGCTCTCCTATGTGGACAAAAAGCATGCCGCACTCAACAAACATGAAATGCTTACGGTGGTTCTGCCGCAGTTCATCATCCCCAAGTGGTGGAACAATCCGCTGCACAACCAGACGGCGCGGTTACTCAAAAGCTCGCTGTTCAGGCGGCGCAACCTCGCGGTGGTAACGATCCCGTATATTATCAATGAAAAGTAGGAAATAAAAAGAGCGCTCCGAATGGAGCGCTCTTTTTAAAAGGCTCTTAGAGCAGGTCCACAGCCATTTTGACAAACAACAGGCCGATGACGATGAACACCGTATAGCGGACATATTTGGCGCCGCCCTTTATCGCAAGCCTCGCGCCGAGATAGCCGCCGGCGGAAGCGAATACCGCCGCCGGAATAGCCAGGAGAAACAGCACTTTCCCGTTCATGATAAATACGATCATCGACGCAAGGTTTGACGCGAGATTTGCCACCTTTGCACAGGCGGACGATTTCAAAAGATCAAAGCCCAGAAACGCGGTAAACGCGAGGATCAGAAACGTCCCGGCCCCCGGGCCGATCAGCCCGTCATAACAGCCAATCACAAGCCCGATAATCAGCGAAGTCACCGCGATCCGGCTCTTGCTTAACTGACGGCCGATATCGGGTGATGTCCCGAAATTGCGCTTTAAGAGCAGAAACAGCGCGACTACCGGAATGACGGCGAGCATCACGATCCGCAGGGCCTTGTCGGGAATCATCATGCTCAGAGAGCTTCCGCCTAAGGCCCCGGCGAATGAAGCCGCACCGGAAAGAAGCCCGACGCGCCAGTCGATCTGCCCAGCCTTAAAGTATTTGAGCGTGGCGATGAAGGTGCCGATGCTCATGGCGGTCTTGTTTGTGCCGAGCGATTCGTGCGCGGGCAGCCCCGCCAGCAGGTAAGCGGGCAGCGAGATCAGCCCGCCGCCGCCGGCGATCGAATCGACAAAGCCCGCCAGGAATACCAGCGGGCAGACAATCAGGTGGGTCGTGAGGGAAATCTCCACAGGGAAAGCCTCCAAGTTCGGCCATGCGGGAATGGCCGGCGCTGCGGGCTTCCCGAACGGCAATATATGCCTGTCATTATACCACAAAACCGAAGGCTGTAGTTGTGCTTCTATCTCTCAGATCGTATAATCTTATCGCAAAGCGTTTATACCCCGCATTGGGCAAATTGGTTGTTTTCAGCACACTTTTAGACTGCTCTCCAACTTAGCTATGCTAACCAACAGGTAAGAGTATGGGGTCCGGTTGTTTATACACAGATACTGGGACTTTAGTAGACACAAAGGAAGTGTTTATTTGGCTAAGAAAATAAAATCACCGACAATCAGGCGCATATGCAAGGCAGCCTTCATGATAGCTCTATTCGTTATCGTTAGCCTGATCCTGTTTTTACTTGTTTCAAAAGCATATTATCGGGACTACTACGCCAATTCATTTCGAGAATTTGAAGTACCGGGACTAAACGATAATTTTGTTCCACAGGGACTTGAATACATTGTAGAATATGATGCATTTTTGATTAGTGGGTATCTGTCCAATACCGGTGAGACGAGAATATATGTCGTAAAGAAAAACGATTCTTATCGCGAGATCGGCGTCAAATCAGCCGATGGCTCTTGCTTGAAAAGTCATGCGGGAGGCATTAGTTCTTGCGGGGAATATGTGTATATTGCGGGTTGTGATGGATATGTTTATGTGTTGTCGAGCAAAGAGATCATGGGGGAGAAAACCAAATCCGCTACAATTATTGGAAGTTTCCAAACAAATAATAATGCAACCTTTACTGCGATTAACGATGGCTATTTGTTTGTTGGCGAGTTTTATCACGGCTTGAAATACGCAACCAGTGAAACGCATCACATTACGACACTGGCAGGGGAAGAAAATAAAGCAATGATGTTCGCATTTGAACTGAACGGTTCTAAATCACTTGGAATTGAGCCTGAAGCAAGCCGCGCCTTTTCTATCACAGGAAGAATTCAAGGGATGTGTGTGTCTGATGACAATAGGCTGATATTATCAGCATCAAGCATTTTTGCCGGCTCTCAATTATATGTATATGATCTCCAGTCCGTGCTTGAAAAGACAAGCGGCAGTTTTACAGTGGATAACAAGGATATCCCCTTGTATTACCTGGATGGTACCAATCTGATAGATGAAAGACAAATACTGCCTAAAGCGGAAGGCATCGTGTACAAAGATGGAAGGATTTATATACTTTACGAATCCGCAGCAAACAGGTTTGCGTATGGGAAACTGTTGGGGGCGCAATATCTGTACAGCATTGAGTCCCATTAATGTATAATCAAAACGGGAAGTTAATATGAATTTATAAAAATCTGGCTTCGGTATCGCATAAGCCCGCGCTTACGGTCGCCTTTTAAAAATTATATCGCTACAAAAAGGCCGACCGCATAACGCTGGTGGCCCATTTTGTTATATGGCAATCAATTTTGTTAGTGAACCTGAAGAGGTCGCTGGCCTCTTTGGGCAGGTTTTTATATATTAGTATTCCACGTCCCCTTCATATACCAGATTCGCGTTGCCAGTCAAATATACCGCTTCCCCGGTATATTTCACCACAAGGTCGCCGCCTGCAAGCTTTACGGTGACATCGGCGTCTTTTTCGCAATATCCGTTTTCCACCGCCGCCACAACCGCGGCGCAGGCGCCGGTGCCACAGGCCCAGGTTTCGCCGTTGCCGCGCTCCCACACGCGCATTTTGAGCGTGCGGCGGTTCACCACCCGTACAAACTCGGTATTGATGCGCTCGGGGAACGGGGACGCGTGCTCAAACTGGGGGCCGACGCGGTTGATATCGATTGCGTCCACCCGCTCGCAGAACACCACGCAATGTGGGTTGCCCACGTTTACGAGAGTAATGTTCCACGTCTTATCCGCCACATAGAAGGGTGCGTCCACCACCCGCTCCCCGGGGAACAGCGCCGGGATATCGCTGGGATGGAGGGAGGCCTTGCCCATATCCACCTCCACGGAACGCACCTTCCCATCGAACAGGTACAGCTTTAGCTGTCGGACGCCGCCAGGCGTTTCGATGGACAGGCGGTCCTTTTTTACAATACCCTGGTCGTATAAAAGCTTCCCCACGCAGCGGATGGAGTTGCCCGCCATTTTGCCTTCGCTGCCGTCCTGGTTGAACATGCGGATCTTCGCGTCCGCCACGGCGGAGGGTTCAATCAGCGTCAGTCCTTCGCCGCCGATGCCGAAATGCCGGTCGGCATGCCGTATGGCGAGCGATTCCGGGCAGGCGAGCGCGTTGTCCCGATTGTCCAGCACGATGCAGTCGTTGCCGGTACCCTGCATCTTGTAAAAATGCAGCTTCTGCCGGGAAGCGCGCAGGTGGTTGATATCCACAAGCTCGGTATTGCGCTCGTTGAAGCGGCTCGCGATGATGGAGGCAAGCGCGTTCGCGGTATCGAGCGAGGTTAAGACCGCCACCCCAAGCTGCAGCGCGCGCCGGTGCAGGCGGATATAATCCTGTACCTCCGCTTTTTCGCCGTTTCCGGTAAACACGATGTAGCTGAGCTTTCCGCTTTCCAATAGCTCCAGTATGCCGTTATCCACGCAGAGCGGGTTCACGCGCTCCACGTCAATGCCCAGGCGCTCGATATCCCGCGCCGTGCCGGGCGTGGCGTAGAGCTGCATGGAAAGGTCGTTGAGCGTCTTTGCAAGCGGCAATATCTCAAACCGGTCCTGCTTGTTCATGCTGATAAACACGCCGCCGCGCCGCTCATAGGCGGAGGAGGGGATGCGGAAGCCCGCGGAAAGCAGCCCCTTGTAAAGCGCCTCCTCCAGCGTCTTGCCCACGCCCAGCACCTCGCCGGTGGATTTCATTTCCGGCCCCAATGCGGCGTTTACGTCGCTGAGCTTCTCAAACGAGAACACCGGTACTTTGACGGCCACATACGGCGGGGTTTTATAGAGCCCCATGCCGTAGCCGAGGTCCTTTAGACGGTGATCCACCATCACCTTGGTCGCAAGCTCCACCATAGGCACGCCCGTCACCTTGCTGATGTAGGGGATGGTGCGGGAAGCGCGGGGGTTGACCTCTATCACGTACAGCTCGTTGTGGTAAATGAGGTACTGGATGTTCACAAGCCCCTTGGTGCCTAAAGCGAGCGCGAGCTTTTCCGAGCAGTCTATGATTGTCGCAAGCATCGTATCGCTTACATTGTAGGGCGGGTACACCGCGATGGAGTCGCCGGAGTGCACGCCCGCACGCTCGATGTGCTGCATGATGCCGGGGATCAGCACGTCGCGCCCATCCGAAATGACGTCCACCTCCAGCTCCGTGCCCATCATGTATTTGTCCACCAGCACCGGGTTGTCGATGCCCTGCGCCAATATAATGGACATGTACGCGCGCACGTCCTCCTCCGCGTAGGCAATCGTCATGTTCTGCCCGCCGATGACATAGGAAGGCCGCACCAGCACGGGGTAGCCTAGCCGCTCCGCCGCGGAGAGCGCCTCCTCCATGGTGGTGACGCCGATGCCCGCCGGGCGCTTGAACCCGAAGCGCTCCAATAGCGCGTCAAACCGCTCGCGGTCCTCGGCGGTGTCAATGCTTTCAGCGCTTGTGCCCAATATGGAAATATTCCGCTCGGAAAGAAAGCGCGTCAGCTTGATGGCCGTCTGCCCGCCGAACGCCACGACCACGCCGATGGGCTGCTCCACTTCAATGACATGCAGCACGTCCTCCTCTGTGAGCGGCTCAAAATAGAGCCGGTCGGCGGTGGAAAAGTCCGTGGATACGGTTTCCGGGTTGTTGTTGATGAGCGTCACCTCGTAGCCCAAAGCGCGCAGCGTGCGCACGCAGTGGACGGAGGAGTAGTCGAACTCTATCCCCTGGCCGATGCGGATGGGACCCGACCCCAGCACGATGATGCGCGGCTTTCCTGTGCGCGGAAGGGCGCGGGATTCGCACGTATCGTCATAGGTGGAATAAAAGTAGGGCGTCTTCGCGTCAAACTCCGCGCCGCAGGTATCCACCATTTTGTATACCGCGTCCCGGTGCGGCGGCAGCGGATGGCCCGTGAGTCTTAAGAGCGCCTTGTCTGTGTACCCGAGCCGCTTAGCGGCAAGGTACGTTTCCGCATCGAGCGGTTTTCCCGCTGCGGCAAGCTCAAAATCCGCGAGCTTTTTGAGCTTGTATAGGAACCAGCGGTCTATCTTCGTGACCTCGAATATCTCATCGACCGGAACGTTTTCTTTGAGCGCAGCGAACACGGTGAACAGGCGTTGATCGTCCGCAATCTTGAGCCGCGCCCGGATATCCGTCCCGGCTAAGCTTGGGAGGTTGAGCGTATCCAGCGAAATCTCCGCACCGCGCACCGCCTTCATGATCGCCATTTCAAAAGAGGGCGCAATCGCCATGACCTCGCCGGTGGCCTTCATCTGAGTGCCCAAGCGGCGGCTGGCGTGCACGAACTTATCGAACGGCCATTTGGGGACTTTCAATACCACGTAATCGAGCGTGGGTTCAAAGCAGGCGCATGTCTTGCCCGTGATATCGTTCTGAATTTCGTCGAGCGTATACCCCAATGCGATCTTCGTCGCCACCTTGGCGATCGGGTAGCCCGTCGCCTTGCTCGCTAAAGCCGAGGAACGCGACACGCGGGGGTTGACCTCTATCACCGCGTACTCAAAGCTGTTTGGATTCAGGGCGAACTGGCAGTTGCAGCCGCCCTCGATTTTCAGCGCCCGGATAATGGAAAGCGACGCGCTCCGCAGCATCTGGAATTCCTTATCCGAAAGCGTGACGGCGGGGGCGATAACGATGCTGTCCCCCGTATGCACGCCCACCGGGTCGAAATTCTCCATGGAGCAGACGGCGATGCAGTTGTCGTTGCCGTCCCGCATGATCTCAAACTCGATTTCCTTCCAGCCGTAGATGTATTTCTCCACCAATATTTGCGTGATGGGGGAGAGCAGCAGGCCGTTCGCGGCGATAGCTTTTAATTCCTCCTCCGCATAGGCCACACCGCCGCCCGCGCCCCCCAGCGTAAACGCCGGGCGTATGATGACGGGGTAGGCAATGCGCGCGGCGATTGCAAGCGCGGTATCGACATCGTTTGCGATTTCGGAAGGGATGACCGGCTGGCCGATACTTTGCATCGTATCTTTAAAGAGCTGCCTGTCCTCCGCTTTGTCTATCGCCTCCGCATTGGTGCCCAGCAGTTTTACGCCCATGCGGTCTAAATACCCTTCCTTGTGGAGCTGCATGGCAAGCGTGAGTCCAGTCTGCCCGCCCAAAGAGGCCAAAAGGCTGTCAGGACGCTCCTTTTCGATGATGCGCTTTAGCGTGGTGACGGTGAGCGGCTCCAAATAGATTTCGTCTGCCAGGGTCTTGTCCGTCATGATGGTGGCGGGGTTGGAGTTGACGAGCGTCACGTTCACGCCCGCGTCCTTCAGCACACTGCACGCTTGCGCGCCCGCGTAATCGAACTCGGCCGCCTGGCCGATCACGATCGGCCCCGAGCCGATCATCAGCACTTTTTTGATGCTTTGATTTAAAGGCATACTTTCCCTCCCATCAGGTCAAAGAAGCGGTCGAACAGAAACCCCGTATCCTGTGGGCCTGCGCAGGCCTCCGGGTGAAACTGCACGGAGAACGCCCGGATCTCCGGGTAATCCACGCCCTCGCAGGTCAGGTCGTTGGCGTTGTGCATACGGAGCTTCGCCCCGCAGCGCGCAAGGCTTTCGCTGATCACGGCGTAGCCATGGTTCTGGCTGGTGATGTACACCCGGCCCGTTTCCACATCCCGCACGGGCTGGTTTGCGCCGCGGTGGCCGTACTTGAGCTTTTCGGTCTTGCCGCCGCTTGCAAGCGCCAATAGCTGGTGCCCCAGGCAGATGCCGAATATCGGCACGCGGCCCAGCAGCTTTTTGATTTCGCGGATGACGCCCACATTTTCCGCGGGGTCGCCGGGGCCATTACTTAACATCACGCCGTCCGGTCTGTGGGAAAGCAGCGTTTCCGCGGCCGTATCGTAGGGCAGCACCAGCACTTCGCAGCCCCGTTTGCATAGTTCCCGAATGATGTTGCGTTTCAATCCGCAATCTAAAAGCGCCACGCGGTAGCGCTTTTCTCCCGCGGCAGGGTAGAGCCGCGGGCCGGTGCCGCTGACGGAGGCGACGGCGTTTTCAATCGTAAAGTCCGAAAGCCCGGCAAAGCTCTCTTTTGTCACCTCGTCCACGATGCGGGCGTTCATCACGCCGGTTTCGCGGATGATTTTTGTGATTTCCCGCGTATCCACGCCATAGAGCCCGGGAATACCCTGCTCTTTCAAAAACGCGTCCACCGTGCCGCCCGCGCGGAAATTAGAAGGCTCCTCGCACCATTCCCGCACGATATAGGCGGTCACAAAGCTTTTGCGGCTTTCCATATCCGACGGGATCATGCCGTAGTTGCCGATCAATGGGAACGTCTGCAGCACGATCTGCCCGTAATAGCTCGGGTCGCTGAGCGTTTCCACATAGCCGCACATGCCGGTGGTGAACACCAGCTCGCCGGTGGGGGAGCTTAGTGCGCCAAAGCGTTTTCCCTCAAACGTCTGGCCGTTGGATAACACAAGGGTTGCAGTCTGCATGTGGTCCTCCTTTTCCAATCTTATCTATCTAAAAAATCATTTTTATAGGCGCGCAATATTTTTAAGGGTAAAGAAAAGCGGAGCGGGAAATGTTTCCCGTTCCGCTTTTTAATATCTTCATGGCCGTTACTCCGCTTTCCCAAGGAGCTTGACGAGCACGGCTTTTTGCGCATGCAGGCGGTTTTCCGCCTCGTCGAATATCTCACTAGCGTGGGCCTCAAATACTTTCGTAGTGATCTCCTCTTCCCGGTGCGCCGGGAGGCAGTGGAGCACAATGGCGTCGGGTTTTGCCGCTCCCATCACTGCGTCGTTGATTTGGTAGCCGGCAAACGCCGCCTTGCGTTTTTCTGCCTCGCCCTCCTGACCCATGGAGGCCCAGACATCGGTATAGAGCACATCGGCGTCCTTCGCTGCGGCGAGCACATCCGTGGTGCAGGTGAACATGCCGTTCGCTTTCGCCCATTTCATGATGTCTGTATCGGGCTGGTAGTCTTCCGGGCAGGCGACGGCCACCTCCATGCCCATTTTGATGCCGCCCACGATGAGGGAATTCGCCATGTTGTTGCCGTCGCCGATGAATGCCATTTTCAGGCCCTTGAACGTGCCCTTGTATTCGCGCACCGTCATCAGGTCCGCAAGCACCTGGCAGGGGTGTGCGTAATCAGTGAGGCCGTTGATAATGGGGATGGAGCCGTACTTCGCCAAATCTTCCACTTCCTGCTGCCTGTACGTGCGGATCATGATGCCGTCGAGATACCGGGAAAGCACCCTCGCCGTATCCTGCACGGGCTCGCCACGGCCAATCTGCAAATCGTTCGCGGAAAGGAACAGGGCGCTTCCGCCCAGCTGGTACATGCCTACCTCAAAGGAAACGCGCGTGCGCGTGGAGGATTTCTGGAATATCATGCCCAATGTCTTGCCCGCAAGGTAGTGGTGGACGATGCCGTTCTTGCTGTCGTACTTCAACTGGTCGGCAAGGTTTAAAATATCCGTTATTTCCTGCGGGGTCAGGTCGGCGAGTTTGAGCAAATGCTTCATTGTTCGATTTCCTCCTTCAATATGGCGATGGCTTCCTTGAGCAGCGGCGTCGGGATATTAAGCGGCGGCAAAAGCCGGATCTTATTCTTTGCGGTCAGCACGATCACCCCGCGGGATAAACAACCAAGCAAAATGTCCTTGGCGGGCCGCTCCGTTTCTACACCCAGCATCAGGCCCAGGCCGCTGACGGAAACGACACCTTTTAATGAACCGAGCGTTTCCTTGATGTATGCGCTCTTTTCCTGCACTTCCTGCATCAGTCCGTCGGTGAGTCGGGAGATGACGGATATCGCGCCTGCCGCGCACACCGGGTTGCCGCCGAACGTGGAGCCGTGGCTGCCAGTAGTCAGCGTAAACATGGTCTTTTCCCCGAACAGCGTGGCGCCCATGGGCAAGCCCCCCGCCAGGCCCTTAGCCGTGGAGACGATATCCAGCTTGATGCCGTAATGCATATAGCAGTACAGCTCGCCCGTGCGGCCGTTGCCCGTCTGCACTTCGTCGATCACCAGCAGCACGTCCCGCTTTTCGCAAATCGCCGCGACCTCGCGCACATACTCCGGGTCCAGCACGTTCACGCCGCCCTCGCCCTGAATGAGTTCCATCATCACGGCGGCGACGTCGTCCGCCTCCAACGCCAGCTTCATGGCGTCGATATCGTTTGCCGCTACATGCACAAACCCCGGCGTAAACGGGCCAAAATCCTTGTGGAAGCTTTCCTGCCCCGTGGCGGAAAGCGTGGTGATCGTGCGGCCGTGGAAGCTGTTCCACAGCGTAATGATGTTGG
>JAFABA010000012.1 GCA_023426265.1 Bacillota bacterium | reverse complement strand
CGCTCGGCCGCATTTGGGGCCTTGCAACCCTGATTGTTATGGGCATAGGCCCTTCCTTCGGAACATTTATGGGCGCATGGTTCAAAGATCATTTCGGCTCTTACATGCCCGCCCTGATTTTCTGTTTAGCCGCTTATTTTATCTCCATGTGCCTGGCTTTCACCATGCCCCTCAAGGTCAAAGGTGAAGAAGCCGCCGAGCGCGAAATACCCGCATAACATAAGGGTCACTTCTGTAAATTATAATGGTTCGATCCCTACCGGGGAATCAAAGCAAAAACAGTGCCGTTTGGCACTGTTTTTGCTTTTGGTTTTTATCAAAGGGGTCGAAGCCGTGTGAAAAAATCGCTCCAGTGAAGCGGTTTAGCGGCCGCGAAACGCCGCCGCGCACTGCGTGGCCCCGGAGGGCAGCAGGGCGCAGGTGAAGCGGAGGATCCCCGCCTAGGGAGCCAGAGCGAAAAAAGTCCCGTCGTTTGATGTTGCCGGACTTTTGCTTTGTAAAGTATTCAATAGTATAAAGCGACGCTTCCATGCGGAAAACATCTAGAACAATGCCGCGGCAATATGCCCAATTGAAAACTGAATAAGATTTGCACCGGTATGGGCAAGTATGGGCCCTAGAAGGCTCTTTGTTTTAAGGTACATCATGGCCCATAGGCTTCCCAGCAGCAGCGTAGACGCAAGGTTAAGCGGGTCTATAAAGACGATGGAGAAGGCTGGAACAAAGGTATAGCCAATATGCGCGCTCATAAAAACGACGCCGGTGAGGACGGAGATGCCCCATTTCGTTTTCTGTTCCATTACGGAAGCGTCCGCTCCCGAACCCACCATCAGGATATGGACGACCAGAGCGCGAAAAAGCGGCTCTTCACCAATTCCGGCCAGCAGCCCGCCGCCAACAAGATCCCCTGCAAGGCTCTCAGCGGGGAATGTTTGGGTTACATAAAGCCTGAAAGCCGGAGAAGCGGTTAGAAAGACAACATAAAAGAGTATGACAAAGGCTGCCCAGGCCCCTAGAAACAACGCCGCAAGCCGGAGGCTCACCGCTTTGTTACGCATTTGAAAGCCAGCCCGATCGAGTTGGCTTTTGGTGAGAATCTTCAAAGCCAGTATCGCAAGTGTAACTTGCACAAAGTAGAAAATGACCCGAGACAGAATATCTGCCCAGGCTATTCCCGAAAACAAAGGGAAAACCAACCCGGCGCTCCATTGGCTGGCTTGTGCGATAAAGTGGGCAGCGATCAGCGCCAAAATAAAACTTGCAATTCTACGGGCTGGTAAAACGAGATTTCTTGCCTGCATAATCTTGGTTTCTTTCGTTGTTATCCATCCATTTTAATGTAAGGCAGAGATCATTGGCAAGATATACATATCTTTTTAAACGCATAGATAGCGTAGCTATCGCCATATGCAATACCTTCGCCAAGGCCGCATCAGAACCCGGTTCAGTTTATGTGTTGTGCATCATATGCATAGACAATCGGGAATTTCCATTATTAAGGGAGTGGCGCATTTGACCGATTATATAGTAAGGCCCGGAGACACACTCTCCTCCATTGCACGATTATTTGGTGTCCCATTCCCGCTTTTGCTTTCAGCGAACCCGGAGATTGTCGACCCGGAAAGCCTTGTTGAAGGACAGACCATCCATTTCCCCCCGGGATATCCTGTGCGACAAATGATAGAAGTAAACGGCTATGCCTTCCCCAATATTGACGCTCAGGTATTGCTCAATACGCTTCAATATCTTACGTATCTTAGCATATTCAATTACCAAATCAGGCCTGACGGGATGCTTGTTGGAATTGACGATGGCCCTCTCATCCAAATGGCTCGCCGGGCATTCGTGGCTCCCCTTCTGGTTATTTCCAATATCAATGACGGCGGCAGCTTTTCAAGCGACCTGGTACACGCCATACTGAGCGACGAACTGCTGCAGATTACGCTTATCAATAACGTGATCAGAATACTCAAATCAAAAAACTACTTTGGACTGAATATCAATTTTGAAAACATTTATCCTTCAGACCGTGAAGCATATGCGCGGTTCCTCCAAGCGGTTACGGCAAACCTGCACCCGCTTGGCTATATCGTCGTTTCGTCGGGAGCCCTGCGATTGAATGAAGACCGGCAGGGGCTGCTGTTTGGGGCCGAGCAATATCCCGTTTTATACAGCAGGGAAGTCAACAGAGTATCCATCATCGTGACATACGAATTTGGATATACCTACGGGCCGCCTATGGCAGTGGTTCCCCTCAACCAGCTACGCAGGGCTCTCGACAACCTCGTTTCAATCATTCCCAGCAAAAATATACTTATGGGTATGACGAATTACGGGTTCGACTGGGCTCTGCCGTATAACGAAAGCACGCCCGCTTACATGCTTTCATTTGCACAGGCAAAAGAGCTCGCTCTACGCACGGGCGCCACCATACAATTCGATCAGGAGGCACAGTCGCCGTTCTTCTATTATCAGGACGACATGGGGGTGCTGCATTTGGTCTGGTTCGATGATGAAGTAAGTATCCGCGCGCGCCTTGAACTTGTAAGGCTCTATAATCTTGGAGGGGTCAGTTTTTGGACAATCAATCAATTTTCTCCGGAAAGTTATCTTGCGCTGATCGAACTATATGACGTACGTAAAATGCTCAGCGCATAGTGAGCCCACGTAACCGCTCATATCACGCCTTTATGGCTTTGATCCGGATGCGCACATAATCCGCATACCATATTCCATCCCGGCGCAGTATGGGGACCAATTCCTGTGCGGCCTCCCGTTTGATTTCCTCCGCGATACAAGGAGATACTCCCTCGAATACCTGCGGCAGGAACATATCCATCCAGTCCGTCAGGCCATTTTCCCCTTTCAGTTCCGTCGGGCGGTCGAACAGGGCAGCATAGGTCACGCGCAGCCCGTGCTGCTCCATAAGCGGCGCATACTCCCCGATAGTGGGGAAAAAGAACGTATTCCGGTAAGAGAGCCCGCGTTTGGTAAACGCGCGCGCCAAGGCGCCGTGTATCAGTTTCGTATTCTCCTTTCCACCAAATTCGCACACCAGCCGCCCACCGGGATTGAGGGCGTTCGCAATGCAGTTTAGCAACGCGTGCTGATTAAAAATCCAATGGAACACGGCGTTGGAAAATACAGCGTCTACCCGATCTGGAAGGTGAAAATCCGTCGCATCGCCATGCAGGAACGTCAAATGTGGATACTGCTCCCTTGCAAGCTGAAGCATATCCAAAGAGCTGTCAAGCCCCGTCACCTCCGCGCCAAGCGCATGGAGCCTTGCTGTCAAAGCGCCGTTGCCGCAGCCAAGGTCCAGGACGCGCTCCCCCGCCCCTACCTCCAGCAGTTCAAGGAGATCCGCCCCGTATTGGGGAACGAACTGAAAGTTCTTTGCATACTCTTCCGCATCCCATTGTCTGTTCATAAAACCCTCCGCAGGTATCGTTCCCGCATAGTATAGCAGGTTTTGAAAGCACGCGCAAAAACCCGGATGCGGCACGCGATCCGGGTTTTTTACCTTTGAATATCTATATTTGAAACTGCTGCATAATGGTGAATGTGATATCTTCCGCCATATCCATCAGGCGATCGATGATCTGATCGTACTGCTGGATGCTGCCTGCATAATTGCCGGAGAGAATCTCTGCGATTTCATTTTGGGTCATATAAATCAAATCATAAAAGACCGTCTGAAATTCGTTCCGGTCGAAATTACGGTTGAGCATGGAGATAAACTGGGCGGCGGTATCCGCAACGGCATACCACTGGATATTGAGTTCCTCAATACGCTGCGTATCGTTGGCTTTCATCGCGCTGATCCAGTCAAGTATCAAAGCATTTGCGACATTCAATATCCCTTCAAACTGCGCGCCGTTGCGCTCTCCGTACAATTGGCGGACCAGTGCCTCCAAGTCTTGCGTATTACGTCTTAACCGCTGCTGCACGGCCTCCGTATCGCTTCCCATGGCGGAAAGGAGTATGAGTTCCCGCGTCCAATGCGCATACTCCGCCAAAAGCCTGCGCAGTGTGAAGGCAAATTCCACCTGGTTGAGCAAGTAAGTTCTCTGGGCGCTGGGAGGCTGCATGGACACCACTCCTTTTATCCGGCTGTCTATCCTTATGCATCCGCCCGTCCGTTTATCAAAAGAATCCTTTGGTGCGCCCGCTTAATATGTCCGCCCCGGCAGGGATTTTTTTGCGTTCTCCTTTGTAAACACCACCTCGTCGGTAATGATGCGAAGCGGCAGTTCCTTGCCCGCCATCAGATCCGTAACGGCTTTCATCAGCTGCGGGCCCAAGAGAGGGCTACATTCCACGGAACAGTTGAGCTTACCCGTCACAATGGCGTTGAGCGCGGCGCGCGTACCGTCCACCGATACGATCTTGATATCTATCCCCGGCCTCAGGCCGTGCGCCTCCAGCGCTTCGATCGCGCCCAGCGCCATGTCGTCGTTGTGGGCGAATATGATGTCAATGTCCCAGCCGTGCTCCTTCAAGTACCGTTCCACGATCTGCTTTCCGCCGTCCAGCGTAAAGTCCCCGCTTTCCGAATGGATAATACGATACCCGGCGTTCTTTTTCAGGAGCATCTCAAACCCCTGTTTGCGCTCCACCGTGGGGGTGGCGTTGACCGTGCCCTGCAGCTCCATGATATTCATCACGCGCCCGGCTTCATTTGCCGGAACGTTATTTAAGATCCACCGCATGGCGCGGCGCCCTTCCTCCTGAAAGTCCGCGCCAATGAACGTCCGAAACATGTCCTCGTCCGGCACCTCGATGTTGCGGTCGCTCAATAAGACGGGGATGCCGGCCTCGCTCGCCTCGCGCAGGACCTCGTCCCACCCGGTATTGACAACGGGGGAGATGACGATAACGTCCACCTGATCCGCTATGAAGCTGCGCACCGCCTCCACCTGCCGCTGCTGGCTCTGGTTGGCGTCGATCGCGGTCAGTTCGATATGGAACGCATACGCGGCGGATTGGATGGACGCGTTGTTGGCAAGCCGCCAGGAGCTTTCCTTGCCGACCTGCGCGTATCCCACGCGGATGGGCCGCGTGAGTTCGCGCGGCAGGCTTTGCCGCATGCGCTCGTAACTTTCCACATCCTCTTTCCGAATGCTGTGGCTGCGCAATATCACCTGTTTGGGCACGCCTTCGACGTGGTTCAAAATCTCAATGGCATAGCGCATAGCCTCCTTGCCGCCTGTGGGGCAGGTGACCGTCTGGCTGATAATACCCTTCCTTACCAACTCCAGCCCGCCGTTTTCCCCGGAATACCCGTCAATGCTGATGATGCGGATGGAGCCGTCCTTATGTAGGGTGTGTAACGCGCGGGAAACGCCAAGCGCGATATCGTCGCTGTGGGCAAACACCACGTCAACGCCGGAAAGCGCGCCCTCGTTCTGTAAAAGCGCGTCCTCCGCGGTATCCCGCAGCTGGTTTTTCAATGCGAACGGCCGGACGGATATGTTCTGATTGGCAGCGATTTCCTCCATAAACCCCGCGCTGCGCTCGGCTGTAGCCAAAGAATTGGATTCCGCGAATACCTCGAGCACCCGCATATCCGCTTGCTCGCCCGGTATCTCGGTGCTTGCCGGTGTTTGTTGCGCCATACGCACCACGGCCTGCCCCGCCTGCCTGCCGATGCGCTGGTTATCGGGGCCGATAAAGAGCGAATAGTCGTACCCTTCCACCGCACGGTCCAGCACGATGACGGGAATGCTTTGATACACCCGGCTGACAACCGGGGTCAGCTCCTCCACGTTGGTGGGGGACACGATCAGAAGATCGATGCCGTAGCCCAGCAGACGCTCGATATCCGCAATCTGCTTTTTGCTGTCCTGCGTGGCGTCGGTGAACACCAGCCGCACGTTCGGGTACTTTTTCGCTTCCTCCTGGATCTCACGGGTGAGCACGAGCCGCCACGGTTCGCGCATATTGGCCTGGGACACGCCGATGATATATTCCACCTCCGAAAGCGCTTCCTGTGTCTTGGCGCAGCCCGAACAAAGCGCCAGAGCAAGGAGCGCAATCAGCAATATGGCGATATACCGGAGCTTCATCGCATTACTCCTTTTTCATGCTGCGCCTGTACTCCATGGGGGAAACGCCCAGTACCTTTTTAAACGCGCTGCTGAAATAATGCTGGTTGGCGTAGCCGATCTGCTCGGCGATCTCGTAGATTTTGAATTCCTTCTGCTGCAAAAGCTCGGATGCCCGGCGGATGCGCAGCCGCGTCACATGCTCCATAAACGTAATGCCCGCTTCCCGCCGGAACACCCGGCTTAAGTGCTGCGGAGAAACGTGCAGCTTTTCCGCCACTTCCTGGAGGGAAAACTGCTCCTCCATGAAGTGGGCGTCCATATAGGCGCGCACATGCCGCATGAGCGAAGGGGACTGCGCAAGCTGCTCCATCTCCTCCGCCGCCTCATCCATGGCGTATGGCATATCCGTCCAGCATTCCTTTGTTTTCGTGATCTGCAGCGCCTTTATGGGAAGATGCTCCTGCAGCAGGCGCTTTGCGTCCGCCGCACATTCCAGGAAGCGCTTTTCGGGATAAGCGGAACAGATCAGCGCGATATCCCCGCTGGACGCTTCCGCCGTAAAAACGGGGGAACAGGGCGCAAACACTTCCCGGACGATATTTTCCGCGGCATAATAGAGCGTCTGTTCCTCCCATTCCAGTTCGGCAAGAAGCGACTCTGTCGTGAGCCGAAACAGCACAAGCCCCGTCTCCCTCTCGGGCAGGGTAAGGGAAAGCTTCTCCGCCTGATCTTGTATTTCGGTGGGGCCGAAATATCCCTTGAGCCAGTTCTTCGTGAATTCCGCGCAAAGCGCGGGGTGGTATTTCTCTATTTGCAGCTTCGCCCAGTTAAGGTATTGCACCTGCTTGCTGTGCCGGGCCAGATGATCCTTGGCCCGTTTGATGGATTCAAAGAACACGGGCTCCGAAAGCGGCTTCAGCAAGTAATCAAACACCTTTAACCGCAGCGCCTGCTGCGCGTAAGCGAATTGATCGTACCCCGTAATGACGATGATGACCGCGTTTTTTAATAAGTCCCCCAGTTTTTCTATAAACTCCAGCCCATTCAAAAAAGGCATGTTGATATCCACCAGCAAAAGGTCCGGCAAGTGCGCCGAAGCTTGCTCAAGCGCCATTTCGCCGTCCTCCGCTTCCGCCACAACGGCAAACTCCGGGTCTTTTTGCAGTAGCCTCGCTACGCCGCGGCGGATGATCTCTTCATCGTCCGCAATCAATACCTTATACATCGCTGTTCGCTTCCTTTACCGGCAATCGTTCCAACGGAAGGCTGATCGTAACCAAAGTGCCTTCCTCGGGCACGCTGTAAACCTCAATGGAATAATCGGTTCCGTAATACAGGCGGATGCGTTCCTTGACATAAAACAGCCCAAAGCTCTGCTGCCCGTCTTCCCTGGTAAGCCCCGCGCGAAGGAGACCGAGCTGACCTTCATCCATACCCGCGCCGTCGTCCCGCACGCTCAGGCAGATATGATCCCCTCTGCGTTCGCTTTGGATCACGACCGTGCCGCCGCCCCGCTTTTTTTTGATGCCGTGGTAGATGGCGTTCTCCACAAGCGGCTGCAAGATGAGCTTGGGCACCTCCACATTGAGCGTGGCGGGATCGGTTTCGATGCGGTACTTCAGCTTGGACTTATAGCGGATCTCCTGAATATAGAGGTAGTTGGACACATGGCGGATCTCCTCCTCCACGCTGATGACATCCCGCCCCTGGCTCAGGCCGATGCGGTACATACTGGTGAGCGCGTCCACCAATTGCACGATATCCGCCGCCTCGTATTCGCGCGCCATCCAGCTGATGGTATCGAGCGTATTGTAGAGAAAATGCGGCTTGATCTGTTCCTGCAGGCTTTTCATTTCCGCGTCCCGCTTGTGCCGCTGCTCCTCGTACACCTGATGGATGAGTTCGTCGATGCGGCTGAGCATGTGGTTGAAGCTGTTGCCCAGCTCGCCGATCTCATCATGATACTGGGTGTTGAAGTGTACGCTAAGATCGCCCGATTCCGCCTGCCTCATCAGCCGCTGGAGCTTCAAGAGGGGCCTTGTCACGGAATTGGAAAGCGGCAGCGCCACAAGGGAAATGATGACGATGGAGACGACCATCGCGACAATGAGCATCACAAGCATGGAGTTGACGTTGCCCATCACCTCCTCAAGCGCGAACACGCCCACCGTCTTCCACCCGGTATAGGGCGAGCTTTTGACATGGATCTGGTACTCCGCGCCACGGATGGCGACGGGGAATATGGCGTCCCCCGCCGTAAGCCACTGCGGGTTGACGCGGTAAACGATATCGTTGAGCGGGGTGTATATGATATTCCCCCCCGCGTCTGTCACAAACACAAAGCCGTTTTCGCCGATTGTGATGCTGCTGATGGAATCCTTTAAAATATCGTGCCTGAGGTCAAACAGTACAACGCCTAAGGTCTCCCCCGTGTCCGGGTCGGTCACAGCCTTTGCCAAAGAGAACACGTTGTCCGTGCTGGTATCTCCGTTCAATGTCACGTTGCGCCCGACGATGCTGTTGACCAGAGCGATATTATCCGGCGTTGCCGCCGCGCGCTTGTACCATTCCTCTTCCCGGAACGGATCGCGGGAAATTCGCGACATGCCCACGGGGATGCTGGTATCGTCCTCCATCGCGACCAATATCCCCGCGATCTCCGGGTGCGAAGCGGCGATATCCCGAAGCATGCTGTTGAGTGCCGCGCGCGAGGCGCTTTGCGCCGCCTCAGTACGCAGGGAAAGCGATATAAGATTCGCCATTTTATCGATGCTCTGGATATAGACGTCTATGGAATTGCTGACCTGGCTGACCATCTGCGCCGTGTGGGAGCTTGCGGTGTTCTGCGCGCGGGAGATGGAGAGAGCGCCGCTGACGAGCGCAAACAGCACCAGCGGGATGAGCGCAATGAGAATATAGAGCGCCACCAGCCTTGTACGAAACTGCGCGTTTGGCAACAGGACCCATCGTCTCATCCCCCGGCACACCCCCTCCCCCAATTATAAGTTGGTATAGGCAAACACACAATATGACGCTCCCTGATTATGGGAGCCCATGACTCCTTCGGGGGCTTCACACAGGTCACGCTGCATGCAGTAAGCTGCCGCCTTGCGTTCCCTTGTTCACTGGGCTTTCTCCTCTCTCCCGTCACAGGCGGCGCTCGGTTCCGCCCTCCGAATTCCCACCCAAGGGACACGTCCTTTGGGAATCCCCTGCGGCGGAAACGTTCTGTTCAGAGCGTTTCCGGGTGGTTCTTAGGACCGTTACGGTCCTGAGCGGGGGTTTGAGGGCGGAGCCCTCAGCGTACCCTTTTGACATACTCAGGTTGCGACTATGGCAGCCTCTCTTTTTCCGCCCGAAGCGCTATGATACGCTGGATGACGATGAAGATACATAAAAGCGCCGCGTTCGCGACCTTGGTCCACCAGGTGTTGAGGTTCTGGTAGGTGACGAGGTTCTGGATCACGCCCTGGATCAGCACGCCGAACAGGGAACCGATCGGCGTACCAACGCCGCCCGTCAACAGCGTGCCGCCGATCACCGCGGAGGAAATGGCGTCAAGCTCCAGGCCAATATTCTGCAGCGAATACCCGGCGAGCGTATAGAAGCTGAACACCATGCCGCCTAAAGATGCGCAAAAGCTGCTGATGGTATAAACCAGGACTTTCGTCCGCGCTACGGGCAGGCCCATGAGCAGGGCACTCTGTTCGCTGCCGCCTACGGCGTATACGTTTCTGCCAAAGCGGGTGTGCTTGAGCGTATACCACGCGGCAAACACCACGACGAGCGCAATCAGCACGTAGTAATAGAGCTTGGCGCGGCCGAACACGAGCTTGTTGAGCGCCATATCCATATAGAACGCGTCGGATATGGGGATGGACTCGGTGCTGATCACGGCGCACATGCCCCGGAAAAAGAACTGCCCCGCCAGCGTGACGATAAAGGGCTGGAGTTGAAAGAACTGGATAAGGCTCCCTAGCCCTGCGCCAAACGCTGCACCGATGAGCAGTACAAGCAAGATGACGATGCCCGCCGGTACGCCCGCCCGCAGCAAAAACGCGGATAATACGCAGGTAAACGCAACCGTGGAAGCGACGGAAATATCGATGCCCCCCGCGAGCAGTACAAACGTAACGCCCGTGGAAACGATGATGAGGTATGCGTTATCGTTCAACAGATTGAAGAACGTGGAGAGCGAAAAGAAATTGTCGAATGCCACGGCGCCGAACAGGAACAGCGCCGCGAACAGCACGATGGTGATGAAAAGCGAAAGGTTTTTGATGCCCTGCCGTTTCCTGCTCATGTTTTTGCCACCGCCTTCCCCGCGCGTACTTTCCTTGTGATCGCCTGCTTGAACGAGGACGATTGGAACAGGCAGATAACGATGACGATAACGCTTTTGACGACCTGCGTCGCCTGTGGCGCCACCTCCATCGCCAGCACCGATGTGGTGATGCTCTGTATGACGAGCGCGCCCACGATGCTGGCAACGATGGAGAAGCGCCCGCCCGAAAGCAGCGTGCCGCCTATGGCCACCGAGAGGATAGCGTCCATTTCAATGAAAAGCCCCGCGTTGTTGCAATCCGCCCCCTTGATGCCAGCACTTTCGATCAGGCCCGCTACCGCCGCCATCAGGCCGGAAAACGTATAGACGGTCCACTTGATGCGGTCCACCTTGATGCCCGCAAAGCGGCTCGCGGTGGCGTTGCAGCCGATGGACTCCAGGTACAGCCCAAACGCCGTCCTTTTGTTAAAGAGCAGCGAAAGCAGCAAAAAGAACGCCACGATGTAGACGGGAAACGGAAGCCCCAGGATGTAGCCGCCGTTTATGAAATAATACGCATCCGAATTGATGGTGACGATTTTGCCGTTGGTGATGAGCTGCGCGATACCGCGCCCCGCCACAAGGAGTATCATGGTCGCTACAATGGGCTGGAGCTTTACTTTTGCGACCAACAGCCCGTTCCATACCCCGCAGATTGCTCCTGCAAAAAGCGCAAGGCCCACCGCAGCAGCCATGCTCCCGTCCGCTGCGGGGAGGATGCGACGATCTATGATGCTGCAGGCGATAGCGCCGGAGATTGCCATAATGGACCCAACCGAAATATCCGTGCCGCCGGACGCCAGCACCATCGTCATGCCGATGGCGAGCAGCATCAGCTTGCTGCCGTTCCGGACGATATCAACGAGGCGGCCAAACAGGTGATCGTCCACCACGCTCATTTCAAAGAATTTGCCGCCGGTGATGACGCCGTTTACAAAAAGTATGGCCAATAGCACCATCAGCGGCCAGAACACCTGCGCCTGATAGAACCGTTTCCACCATGCCTTCATTTTTGCTCACCCCCTGCGATGTGTTCCATGATCATCCGCTCGTTGATCTGTTCCCCGCCCAGTTCCGCCACCTTCTTTTGGTCCCG
>JAFABA010000153.1 GCA_023426265.1 Bacillota bacterium | reverse complement strand
TCGTTCTGCGGCGTGATCGGGTACCCGAAAAAGAATTTGCAGCCCGCCTGTATGGCGGCCTCCGCGATCGCCTCGCAGCCTTTCATCAGCTTCTTTGCCATAGCTCCTCCTATTTCTCCACCCGGATGACCACATCGGGACATGTGCGCGCACATGCGGCGCACGCGATGCAGGCCGCCATATCCGTTACTTCGGCCGGATGATAGCCTTTTTCATTGAGCTTGGTGGGAGAGAGCTGCATGATATGCTTTGGGCATGCGCGCACGCACAACCCGCAGCCCTTGCAGCGCTCAAAATTGATCGTTACCTTCGCCATCCTGATCCTCGCTTTCACCGCGTTGGTTTAAACTAATTACGCTCCTTGGGCATGCTAAATGCCCAGCCGTGTAAACCGGTCCCAGTCCCTGTGCATATACAGTTCAATCTGCATGGGTTTTCCGATATATAGGGAAGATTTGCCCTGCTCTTCCGCCCAGCTGAGAAACCTATCAAGATTGTCCTTTGTACCCGTCGTATAGGCGACGGGCAGCTTGGAAGCTTCCGCCACCGCCTGTATGAGTTCATAGCCCGCAACCAAATGCTCGGCCTCTGTTTCAGTCGAGAGGTTGGCATTGTTGATCAACCCCGTGATATGGATCCTTGCGCGCGCTTCCAATCGCTCCATCAAATCAAGCACCAACTCGGGCGTTGCGGAAAACGGGCGAAACGGATTAATAACAAGCAGCACTTCGAGCGCACCCTCGGGCAGAAGGTCAAAGTTTCTTTTGTACTGCCCCAGCGCCGTAGCACCCGAAGGATCGCCGCCGGCATCGATCACTACGGTATCGTACTGATCTGTAAATATGGAATACACCTCCGGCGAAAGCGCCGGAACTTCCACGGTGGAGTAAGCGAATACGGGATGGATGAGCTTGACCCCGGCTGACTCCAGCTCCTTCCTCCGCTCCGCCGAACGGAAATAGGGGTTGATCACGTCAAGATCCGCGAGAACCGTACGCGAAGACAACGCGGCCTTCACCGCAAAATTGATTGCAAGTTCCGTTTTTCCGCTGCCGAAATTGCCCAACAATACAAAAACGCGCTTCATGAAGCAGCCGCCTTTAACAGATGCATATTACAGTACTCCCTGATTGCATTATACGATAGTATACAACTATTTTGTTAGAAAACAAGCACAATATATAATCTATACGGGCGAGTGGCGGCTCATGTTATTGGGGCGCCTTATAGCGGGAGGCAATACGTTCGGCGGCGTGCATGCCGTCCACCGCGGCGCTGACGATTCCGCCCGCATAGCCCGCGCCCTCCCCCACCGGAAACAGCCCGCGCGCGCCCTCCGCTTCCCCAAATAAATCCCTGAGTATGCGCACGGGTGAACTTGTGCGGCTTTCCACCGCCGTCAGTACGGCATCGGGGTGATCATACCCCGCAAGCTGGCGGGAAAACGCCGCAATGCCATCCCGGACGCCTGCGGCAATATAAGGCGGCAGCACCGCATCCAGCCGTGCGGGATGAACGCCGGGCCTGTAGGTCGGCGTCACTTCCCCAAACGACTTTGTCGCCTGCCCACGCATAAAATCCTCCAGCCGCTGTGCCGGGGCGAAATACGCGCCCGAAGCGAGACCCGCAGCATATGCCTTTTGTTCAATTTCCCGCTGAAAGCGCACGCCGTCCAATGCGCCTGTGCCGAAATCCTCCGGCCCTACCTGCACGATCACCGCCGCGTTGGCGTTTTTTCCATCCCGCGCGCGGTCGCTCATGCCGTTGACCACAACCTCCTCTGTACCGGACGCCGCGCCCACCACGTACCCGCCGGGGCACATGCAGAACGTATAGACCCCGCGCGCACCGCTTTTTCCGGCCAGCCGGTATTCCGCAGCTCCCAAGCGCGGATGGCCCGCCAGCGCGCCGAACTGCGCCCGGTCAATCAAGGCTTGCGGGTGCTCGATGCGTACGCCCACCGCGAACGCTTTGGGCAGCAGCGCCAAGCCTCTATCGAACAGCATTTCATACGTATCCCTTGCAGCTTGTCCGGTGGCAAGTATGAGTGCCGCGCATTCGATGCGCTCCTCTTGCCCGCCCGCTTTAACGGTTATGGCGCGCAATTCCCCGTCCTGCAGATGGATATCCTCCAGCCGCGCCTCAAAGCAGACTTCCCCGCCCAGCGAAAGGATCTCTTTGCGCATGTTTTTCACCACACGCCGCAGCAGGTCCGTGCCGATATGGGGCTTCGCCTGGTATACGATATCCTCCGGCGCGCCGAACTTTTTGAGCGTTTGCAGCGCCACGTCCGCGCGCACGTCCTTGATTCGCGTGGTCAGCTTGCCGTCTGAAAACGTGCCCGCGCCGCCTTCGCCGAACATGACGTTGCTGTTTGGGTCAATCTCCCCTTCTGTCCAGAACCGTTTTACATCCGCCCCGCGCTTTTCGATTTCCCGCCCGCGCTCCAGAACAAGCGGCCTGTATCCTTCCCGCGCGAGAAAATACGCTGCAAACAGGCCCGCCGGGCCCAGGCCCGCTACAATTACCCGCCCGCGCGGCTGTTCCTTCCCCTGCATAAGCGTATAGTCTAAAGGTGCTTCATAAGGTTTCACGCGGGCGTCCCCGCGCTTTCTTAACCTTCCCTCTTCGGCAGGGTCCATCGCCACCACAGCAGAAACCAGAAAATGAATGTCCTGCTTTTTACGCGCATCCAAAGACTGGCGGACGAGCCGTACCCCCAGGATGCTTTGCGTGGGAATATGATATTGCCCGGCAATGATGGCGGGAAGCTCCAGTTCGCCCGCCTGGACCGGAACCTTGATATCTGTGATAAGCAGCGCCATGTAAAACCCCTTTACTTCGTTCTTCTATATTTGGCCCGGTTCGTAAATGTTTAACCCCATTCTGCCACCATGGACATGCAAAAGGCGCCCGCTTTCACGGCGCCTTTTCTGCTATGCATTCCGCCCGGATCACTTCCTGGATATTTCTACATGGATCAGCGCTATGCTGGACACGGAGGTCAGTTCCAGGGTGGTTTCATCATTTTTGAGGTACACGCTCACATACATGTCGTACGGGCCTTCCTTCAGGTCCTTGAGGTCCACATAGGCCTCCACGTCGTCACGGCTCAAAAGATCCACCAGACTAATGCGGCCCTCCGCGCTGATATCCGTCGTCTCCTTGCTCAGGGTTGCCTGTAATCCCTTGCCAAGGTTTCTCGCTTCAATGGGGACCGCTTCGAAGTCCTTCTTGCTCATCTTTTCCCGGATATCCACAAACACCTCGACCTCCGTGGTGCTGCCCAATACCTGCACGTTTTCCGGCACGACCAACGCTGCCCGCTCATGTATGGATTCGCGCTTGCCCGCCACATCCAGGCCGGGAATCCTGAGGGAGGTGATGCTGTCCAATACCGCCTGATCGCCCACGATTTCGATCGTGGCGGGCGTAGCAGTCGCCGCAAACAGCTCATAATTCGCGGGCAGATTGTCCGCGCCCAAGAGCGACCCCATGACATCCACCGGCACGGTCTTTTTGGGGTAAACCGGCATCTTTACCGTGACGGATGGGAGGTTGCCCAAAACAAAGCTTGAATCCATCTCGTTACCGTTCTCGTCCAACAACACCACGGCCACGGCGTCGTTATAGCTCTGCCTGCGGTCCGTCAGCTGGATATTGCAGACGGCCTTCGATACGCGGTCCACATCCTTTTTGGGGCCTCTGATGGTCACGGACGAACTGCTCAATTCCGCATTGGCCGCCCAATAGCCGTCCGGGAGGGTCCCCGGGTAGTGCGCCTCCACCGGCACGTACTTGGCCGCAAGCGTATCGATTTCCACCGTGATTTTATCCGGCGTTTTGCTTTCCACGTTGGTATTTGCCGGGCGCCCGGAAATGTCGGCTTCGACCGGCAGCGCAACCATCCCCGGAGCGGTAATACGGTTGAGGCTCACATACGCGTTGACCTGGTCCACGTTTAAATCCATATAGTTTGTAATGGGTGTGCTCACGCGCACCGTCACGCCGCCAAGCTCTTCAAGCGGTTTCCCGCGCACGACAAGATTGCGGCTATTGAGATCGGATGTTCCTTCAAAGATGACCGGAACGTTCTCTATGACCTTGATGCGGTTGGGATTCTGTACGGTAAGAACGACGCCCCAAAGCACAGTAGCAAACATCAAGGAAATAATCTTGATGCTGACATTTTTCGTGAAGAAATTTTTAAAAAATGTCCCGATCTTGTTGGGCTCATTCTCTCTTTCCATTCTTGGTCCTCCGCATGAGCGAAGAGAACGCGCTGCCGCGTTCCTTCAGATAAATACTCTCCAAGAGATCTTTCAGCGCCTTGGAGTCGATGTAGCGCATCAGCTTGCCGTCCTGCGCCACGGATATAATGCCCGTCTCCTCGGATACGACGATCGTCACGCTGTCCGACACGCCGGAAATACCCAAAGCCGCCCTATGGCGCGTACCGAGCTCCCGGGCGATATCCACATCGTCCGAAAGCGGCAAAAAGCAGCCCGCGGCAAGTATGGTATCGTTTCTGACGATCACCGCCCCGTCATGCAGCGGCGTGTTGGGTTCAAATATGTTCTCTAAAAGCGGGCCCGAAACAACGCCCTCTATGCGCGTTCCCGTCGCCATGATATCACCGAGCGCAACGCTCTGTTCCAGAACAATCAGCGCCCCCACGCGGCGGCGCGCCATGCTCATGACCGCCTTATGCAGTTCGCGTACGGTTTCATTGGGGGTACTTGCAAAAGCGGTGAATAGGTTTTTATCAAATATGCTGCCGCGGCCGATATGTTCAAACGCGCGCCGGATCTCCGGCTGGAACAGGATCACGACCACGACGATTCCCGCCTGCACGATGGAGCCCAATAAAAAGCTCAGCGTATGCAGCGCTAAAATCTGGCTGAGAAAATAGGCGCCGACCAGGAAACCAAAACCTTTTAGCACCTGATAGGCGCGGGTCTTTTTTGTCCATATGATAAGCTGATACAACAGCAGCGTAATGATGATGATATCCAGCGCGTCCCCAAACGAAAACTGGCCAAAGCCGCTGGCAATGGCGTTTACGATTTGGTCATACATAGCTGCACCCCCTCAGGCTGCTTAAAGCATACCAGCAGGACCACAAATACGTAAAACCGCACGAATATATTGCTGCTGTTATGCAAAATGCATGTTAACATTATACCGCATGTATTCCCTTTTTGAAAGCCGTCATTCCTTTGGGGTTTCAATTTTAAAGATTCGTTCACTCTTTGGACGCGCTATCATACGCGATGTGCAGCATGCAAACGTCGTCCTCATGGTTGACATACACCTGTTTTTCCAGGAAACTCAAGAGTTCCTCCCCCTCCTGCCGTTGCATGCGGCGCTCGAGCTCCGCTTCCGTGAGGCGGCTGCTCCTGTGGTCGAGCAAGCCGTCCGTGTATAGAAGAAGCCTGCCCGAAGCGCCCAGATGGAACGTATGTTCCTCATACGTTACCTCTTCTTCCCAGTTGCAAAGGGGCAGCGAGGGCGAATAAAGATGGGTCAACCCATCCGCATTCAAAAGCAGCGGAATGGCGTTCAAGCCTGCGTTGGCCCACGTGAGCGCGCCTGTTTTCGGATCCAGCATGGCCACAAACATGGCGACATAAAGTTGATCATCCTGCACCATGGCCAAAAACGATTTGCGTGCGGCATAAAGAAACTCCACGGGGCTTGCAGCCTGGACATTGCGCAGGACATTTGCTAAAAGCAGCGTGATCATGGCCGCGGCCATACCGTGGCCGGAAACGTCCGCCACATAAAAGCCGATACGCCCGTCCTTAAGCCTAAAACACCCGAACATGTCCCCGCCCAGGCTGCTTGCGGGCAGGTACCGGGAGGAGACCGTCACGCTGGGATCCGGCTGCTCCTGCGGCAAAAACAGCTCGCGCTGCATGCGCGCGGCCCAATTCGCTTCGCGCAAAAGACGTTTATTTTGTGCGCGCAGCACATCCCTTTGGCGGATCTGCTCGGTAATATCCCGAAACACTTCCACCGTACCCAAAGGATTGCCCAAAGAGTCATACAAAGGCGAGGCGTTTACCTGATAGGTGCGCCCCCGGAAGCGTTTGTTCTTTTCCTGGGTCTGACCCGTTAAAATCGCTTTTTTTGAAACGCACATCCTGCAGGTGCCGTTTACGCAGAACATCTCATTGCACGTACAGCCTTCCTGCAGCCCGAACTGCTCCGCATAGCTGCGGTTCGTCAGAACAACGCGCTGCGATAAATCCAATACGCGCAGCATGTCCTGCATCGCATCCATAACGCCAAGCAGAATCTCTGCGCTTGATCGGAGCATATGTTCCTCCATACGATTGTGATAAGGCACGCCTAGACGATATCCTCTTCATGCACGATCAGATGCTGCTTTGCGTTCCTGATAAACTCCGCGTTTACCTTTTGAAGTTCTTCCCCAATCAGCGTTCCATGGGCCTCGTACTCCGAAAGTGCGATCTCGTTCAGGCGGGAACGTTCTGTCTCCCCGATTTCGTCAAGTTCCGGGATTTCAACAGGCATGCCTTCTATGATATTGATCCGTCGTTTCATTATATCACGCTCCTGCTGTTGCACTCAATAATATAGACCGGGTCGCTCATACTAAATATACCATAAAATATGATGAATCTCGACAGTTTTCGACGAAAGCGGTACCTATGATATTCCCTTTCATTACTTGTATTCAGGCGGTATAATTGCTTATACAAGAGAAATATCCTTAATTGGAAGGAGGCGGAGTATGCTCGTTATCGATCGTTTCGAAGAAGGTTATGCCGTCTGCGAATGCGAGGACGGTACGCCGATACATATCGCCCGACATTTGATTGTGGAGTCCGCACAGGAAGGAGATGCGCTGGATTGCTGGGAAGACATGTTTGCGCCCAATAAGGCGCAGACCGAAAAATTAAAGAGCCGGGTTCGCAAAAAGATGAACTACCTGTTTTCCCGGGATCATGATCAGACCACATAAATGAGAAGCAGCGCGCCCATCGCAAGGGAGACAAGGGAGAGGAGCCATGCGCCAAACGCGCCAAGCCTCTGCCCTTTTTTTCTGCAATGGATGCTGTATGCGCCGCCATACAGCACAGCGACCCCTTCCAATATGACAAACACCAGCATGGCGCAGCCCTCCTTCTTTCGTCTGCTTTATAGCGGCTATTCCACCCTGGAGCCGGTCGGGTTGTATTCAATAAACGCGGTCACATCAAACTCCGCCCGGATCTGCCGGTATACGTTGCGGAAGGAATACGCTTCCCACTGTTCGGTAGACGTAAACTGGCGGACGGCCGCTTCCCCAAGATCAAACGAATCGCACCCAAGCTGCTGGCAAGCTAAGAATACTTGCCCCATTCCGTTTTCGAGATATGCTTCGATATCCCGCTTAACCGTCTCTTTATCCAGCCCTGCAACCGCCGCGGGCTGCTCTACCGAGGCGTAGACGGAAACCAAAAACTCCGCCTTCTTCTCTTCTCCCAGAGAAAGCCGGACCTCCGGCGTCCCTTTTTTTGTAAGCAGTATACTGATATTATCGCCATTTTGATCCTTAAGTTGAATCCTGCCGTTTTTAAAATCTCCCTTGCCCAAAAGCAGCAGCAGCGTATGCGGGCCGTTCAAAAACCCCTTCAGCTCCGTTCCGCGAAACAGCGCGCTTCCCATCATGCCCGCTTCCAGGCCGCCCAGCCGCCCCGTTTGCCCCGGCAGGTTGTCCACTGCGCCCAGAATGTCTATGAGAAGCGGCTCCGGCTCGTCCTCTTTTTGCGTGCTTTTCTCCTTGTCCTCTTTCTGTCCTTCCGCGGAGCTTTCCTTTTCCGCTGGCTTTCTCTGGCCTTGGCCGTCCCCCTCCTCTTCCCCGGGCTTTGCCTGCTCTTCTTCGCCGCCGGTATCCCGTTTTTCAAACCCGCCCAACGGCAATACGACGTCCCCCGCCTTGCTCCACGCGCGGTCATAGAACTCCGTGAGCGTAATGGCCGGTATCATGCCCGTTTCCTCCTTATACTCGATGAAGTTGTATTGTATCTTGGCGATGTTGGGGTTGATTTCGCTTTGCATGCCGCTTAAATAATCTTCCGCGCGCCCGCCGGCTATGATGAGGTTCGCAAAATAGCGAATATGCAGGGAGCCCAGGGAAGCGGAAAGAAACTGCTCCAGCAACGGGCCGCGCGCCACGTCCTGGCTGAACACGATTGCCGTGGTGCGCGCAAGGCTCAGGGAAAACGGCAGGCCGGATTCGATGGTCTCCACCGCTTCAAACAAATCGCTGCATTCCACACCCACCAGCGCCGCCATGGCGCCTTCGGAGCTTTGATTGTCCCCGTTGCCGCGCTGCAGCAGCATGCTCACAAAGTAGGGTTTTGTCCTGCCTTTGTCTATCCCAATGAGCAGCGCATAGCCGTATTCGTCGGGGCTGCGCGCGCCCATGCAGCCCGAAAATATAGCCAAAAGAAGCAACAGCAGCGCCAATATGCGGATAACGCGTTGATACCGCCTCATGCGCTCACCTCCTTTTTGGGTTTTCCCGCATTCCGCATTACACTGATAAGCGAAGCCAATAGCGCCGGAGCAACGGCGAATATCCAGCCGTAGAGTGAAATATAGCTTCCGATCGCCCGGAACACCATGTTGTCCACATGCATCAGCATGGAGGCTGCTCCCGCCGCCGCCGCCGCAGCAAGCACCGCGGGGCGGATATCCTGCTGTAAAAACGCCTCCGCAAACAACAGCGCGGCCGCATACAGGTAAAACCCCGCGGCGAGCATGCCGGAGATGACCCATCCCATCAAAAGCAGCAGGTCAAGCCTGGGGTAAAACCCGCCGGAGCGGAAGTTCATGGTCAGACGGTACATGGGCGAATGCATCAGCGCAAGATCCTGGTAGGTATACGTCATGCCCAGGCAAACCTGGCAGAGGGAGCCTAAGACCCCCGCCGCAATACCCGCGCCATACCCTGCCCGTTTTGCGGCAGTCACCCCGTGTACGCCGCGCGCCAGTACAAGAAGCGCAAGCATGCCGGGGAAGTACAGCGCCACGTTTCTTAGCGCCATGGAGGTCATATGGTCAAAACCGTCACCTAAGAAGGGCGCGAGCCGGTACGGCTCGTAATTGTAGGCTGCAAGCGCCAAAGCGCCCAGTATGGAAATGAGCATCACCCAGGCAAACAACCGGGACATACGGCCGATGCTTTCCAAACCCAGCCAGGCAAGCGCAAACGCCGCGGCAAGCGGGTATAAAAGCACCTGCCATTCCGACGCGTCCGGGTAGACGAACCGCCCCAGCATAAGCGAAAACCGGCTTAGCAGCGCCGCGGCGCAGAATACCAGCAGGCCCGCGTAAAAAAAGGCAACGACGCGGCTCAATACGCCGCCAAATCCATGCTCTAAAAGCGCAAAAAGCGTTTTATGTTCCCCCTTCTGCATGGCGCGTGCAACCAGCAAAAACGCCAGCAGGGCGAGCCCTGCCGCAACGGGCGTGGAAACATACGCGGAATTTCCTTCCCCGTAAAGCGAAGCGGTATCGGTTGTGAATATGCCGCTTACGGCAACGGCAACAGCCGCGGCGGCAAGCGTTTCCTGCCGCCCGATGCGGCCCTGGCACAGCTTCACTTACTTCCCCTCCCGCGCATTCATATAATCCGCCGGACGGTTGCGCTGCGTGATGGGGCCGCGCAGTATGGCGGGACGGTTGGAGTAGGTCTTAGGCACCACGGGCGCCAGAAACGGCACGCCGTAGGATTTCAGCGAGGCCATCCAGGCCGCAATCAGAACGATGCCCACGGCAATGCCAAGCAGGCCCCCCGCCCAGCCCAGCAGCACCAGTATGATGCGGAAATATTCCCCCGCGATTTGCGTGGAATAATCTGGTATGGTAAAATTGCCCATCCCAGCCAGGGCCACGATGATGAGCACCACCGTGCTGACGATGTTGGCGGCGACCGCCGCCTGACCCAGTATGAGGCCGCCGATGATGCCTATGGCGTGCCCCACGCTGCCCGGCACGCGGATGCCCGCCTCCCGCAAAAGCTGGAACACCCAAAGCAGGAACACCATTTCAAGGGGCAGCGGTAAAAATACCATCTGCCGGGATGCGATGATGGTGCTGATGACCTCCGTGGACAGCATGCCCTGATGATACAGCGCCACCGCAATAAAATAGCCGGGCAGCAATATGCTCAAAGCCGCGCCGATATAGCGCACTACGCGCAGTACGCTGCCCAAGGGCCTGCGCATATACGAATCTTCCGGTGTGGCCATCAGCGAAAACAGCGTGGCAGGCATGATGTTGGCGGAAGGGCTTCCTTCACACAGCAAAGCCACATGCCCCTGCATGATATGCGCCGCCACCCGGTCCGGCCGCTCGGTGTTTAAAACCTGCGGCAAGGGCGAAAGCGGGTAGCGCTCGGTCAGCTGTTCCAGCGTGCCGTCGTTTAGCACCATGTGCGTGTCGACATTCTCCAGGCGGCGCTTTACCTCCTGCAGCAGCTTCGGGTTTACCACGCTTTCCCGGTATGCGAGCACGCATACCACGTTGTTTTTGCCGCCTGCATTCTTGAACTCGCAGATAAAATCATCCGTCTTGATGATGCGCCTTAACAGCGTGATGTTGGTGCGTATGCTTTCCGTAAAGCCCTCCTGCGGGCCGCGGATGACCTTTTCATTCTGCGGCATACTTACGCTGCGCTTTTCAAAGCCGCGCGTATCCATCAGCACCGTCTGCGCGTCTCCTTCGATAAATACGGCGGTCCGCCCTTCGGATATGGCCTTTTTGATCTCCGCCCAGTCGGTGGAAAGCGCCGCCTCCTGCTGGGCGAACACATGGTCCACCGCGTATTTGGCATAGCTCCCCAAAGCATTGCTCATGCAGCCCGGGACCATGCCCTGGCGCAGGATAAAGTCATTGACCTGGGTGCCGTCCGCCATACCGTTGATGCACGCCGTCAGCGCGGGAATCGTTCCGCCAAGCATAAAGCGCCTTAAAAGAATATCCGGGTTGATATCAACATGATATTCCTGCCGCAGGCGCTGTTCGTTTTCCGCAACAGAAACGCTCGGCGGCGGTTCCGGCTGGGGCGGCGGGGATTTTTGCTCTTTTTCCCAGCCGGCGAAGAAACCGGGGTTGCCTTCCTCGGTCTCCAAAAGCTCGAATTCCTGCTCCGGCTCGTCAAAGCGGAGCCTGTCCCATAAGGATTTTTTCATGTTAAAATCATCCTTTCAGGTAAAAGTATTTGCAGACAATAAAAAAAGCATTCTCCATAATTGGAAAATGCTTCACCGCAAGGGGACTGTGGAAATTACAGGAGCAAAGCCCCTGGGAACGTAACAAAAAGGCGCCCCGTATTCTTAAGGAAGGGGTGTGAGAACCACGGTTCCCACATTAAGAAATCTATCGCAACGGCCCGCAAGCCTAGTGCTCTCCGGCGTGTCCCGCCGAGGACGCGGCGCCCGAAGGCGCCGATACCTTGAAACCCTCAAGCAGGGTATTGATACTCTAGGGGGCAAAACCCCCAAATTTTTAAGCTTTTATGCGCACCCGCATGGAATCAAGCCCCTTGTACATACGCTGGATAACCTTGAGCGCAAACTCCCGCTCTTCCGCCGTAAAATCCTCCAGCATGTTGTTTGCGATCATATCCACGTCCATTTCGCACCAGCGCGCGATGTCCTGGCCTTTTTTTGTGAGCACCACACGGTTGCAGCGGCTGTCCGCCGGATCCTGCTCGCGTTTTACGAATCCGCTTTTTTCAAGCCTTCTGATTGTCACGCCCGCCGAGGATTTGCTCACCCCCAGCGCCTTTGCAAGCTCGTTCTGGCTGGGCCTGCCCATATCCCGGATCTGGAATAAATAGACGGGCTGGCCTTCATACAAACCGTATTTTTTCAGCGTATGCTGCATGCAGAAGCCATGCACCTGATTGAGCAGCATGAACTGCTCCCATGCCTCCCGCGTGACGTTTTGCTGTTCCTTTACGATCATACGCCCTCCATTGTTCAGCGTTTATTCTTGCGGGCGGAAACGCGCTCAATTTCCCTGCCCAAGCGGATAAAGCGGAACATGCGCTCCGCCGCGCCGTCAAAGCGCTCCACAAGCTCCTCCGCTGTGCTCTCGTCGGGCGCTTCGGCAATGACCATGCTGCTGCAGTCCCGCTTCTGCAAAAGTGCCTCCCCGCCTTCCCCCATATGCCCCGCTACCGCGCAGACCGGCACTTTCATGCGCGCAGCGCGGACGAGTATCGCGCCCACGGCGCGCCCGGGTGCAAAGCTTGTCTGATCCACGCAGCCTTCGCCCGTTAAAATCAGGGAGACGTTTTTCGCCTTGCGGTCAAACTCGTATACATTCAGCAGCGCCTCTATGCCGGATTGGCATGTCGCACCGAAGAACGCGAGCAAAGCAGCACCCAAGCCCCCCGCGGCGCCCGCACCCGGCTGGCCGTATACGTCAAACGCGGCGGCTTCTTTCACCAACGCGGCATAGGACACGCGCAGCGGTTCATGGAGCGCTTCTTTCGTCAGACGAACCGTATCGTCCGTCATCATAACAAAACGCGTGTTGCGGATGCGCGGGTGAAGAAGCTCCGTATCGATTTTAGCGATGGCTGCGTCATCTTCCGAGTTCAACTCAATCCCTTCGGCGCTCAAAAGCTTCATGCCCAGCGCGCGGAGGCAACCCAGGCCCCCGTCGTTGATGCGGCCCGGCGTAAGCCCAACGACGATTTCGCTCAATCCCTCGTCCAAAGCCCGGCGAATGAGTTCCCCCATGCCAAAGCTGGAATAGAGCCTGTGATCGGAAACCGTGCCACAGAAGGCTTCCGGCATTTCGATCACCGCCGTTTTTCCTCCGAACACGGCATAGCACGCCTCCTGCTTTTCCCCCAGCGGCCCGGTGATATGCACCTTGCGCATGGTGCCGTTGCGCGCCATCAATATGGCGTCCACGGTGCCCGGCCCGCCGTTCGCAATGGGAAGCGGCAGCACCCGTACGCCGGGTATCTGCCTCCTCGCGGCCAAAGTCAGACGCCGGATGGCCTGCTTGGAGGAAAGATAATGAAAAAAAGCATCAGGCGCCAGCAGAAATACAATGCCTTTGCCCACCGGCCTGCGCCTGCCGCGCTTCTTGCAGATACGCACGTCAAAGAGCGGCTCGTCCCCGCCCGAAAGCGAGCCGTCCCGCTGCACTTTGCCGTAATACGTCAGCCCCTCGACCTTTTCGAGCGCGTTGTTCTGGAGGAACGGATGGGTCGCGGTCAAATACATGCCGATGCCCTCGTCCTTCTCCAGCATACCGTATACCCTGCGCAGTTGCTTGAGGCTGCCGTTGGTCAATACGCACAGATAGCACGGCTCCGCCGGGGAGTATTCGTCGAACGACGCCATACCGCCATACAATTGCAGGCCCTTCGTATCGTTGGTGGTGAGAACGGAGAATATCTCCTCCCAGATCTGGGCGGGCGTCGCCTGTCCTTCCTCGCCCGCCATGATGTCAAAACGCAGGCCCAGGCTGAATTTACGTGTCTGCATGTTGCCTCCTGTCATACTTGCTCGATAAGCGTTTGCAATGGGCCGTCGATAAAGTCCACGGACTTTTATCGGCGGGTTTTCTGTGGGTAAAAATGCTGCTAGGGTTTGTCGGCGATCTGAAGCGTTTGCAATGCTTCCTCTGCCTGCTCCCAAAGCGCGATACATGCTTCAAGCTCGGCCCTTAAGGCCGCAAGGCGGTTGGAAAGCGCCGCCGCATGCTCATAATCCGCCGCCACGCCGGGGTCTGAAAGCTGCTGCTCGAGTTCCGCCTGCTCGCTTTCCTTTTGGGCTACCTCCCGCTCCGCTCGATTTACCTCGCTTTTTGCGCGGGCGATGGCGCTCTGACGTTCCTTCTTTGCCCGGTATTCGTTGAGCGGTTTTTCTTCCTCCTGCGGCTCGGGCTGCTTTTCCTCCGCGCTGCGTTCAGCCAAATACGCGTCATATCCGCCGATTGTCTCCGTAAGGCCGGAGGACGTCATATACAGCACGCGGTCCGCAAGCCGGTTCACCAAAAAACGGTCATGGGTCACGATAAGCAGCGCGCCGTTGTATTCCTCAAGTGCCTGCTCGAGCGCCTCGCGCGAGGCGATATCCAGATGGTTGGTGGGCTCGTCCAGCAACAGCAGGTTCGCGCCCGAAAGCATCAGCTTTAGTAGCTGCACCCGCGCGCGCTCCCCGCCCGAAAGCATTTTGATGCGCTTTTCCACATCCTCGCTGCGGAACAAAAACGCCGCGAGCGCATTGCGTATTTCCGTCTGCCGCATGCGCGGGTACGCGTCCCACACCTCCTGCAGCACCGTGCTTTCTTCATTGAGCGAGCGCATGTTCTGTTCGTAATACGCGGGCTTTACACCCGCGCCGAATGCGTTTCTCCCCGCGTCCGGCGCTTCCCGGCCCATCAGTATACGCAAAAGCGTGGTCTTCCCGCAGCCGTTCGGCCCTAAAAGGAACACCCGCTCCCCGCGCCGTACCAGCATGGAAGCGTCCGAGAACAGCTTCTTTTCGCCGTAAGCTTTCTGTAATCCTTCCGCAATCAACACCTCGTTGCCGCCCGGCTCCTTCGCGGTAAACGTAAAGCGGATGGAGGCAATCTCCTTTTCCGGCTCCACCAGCGTCGCCTTCAGGCGCTCGATCTGCTTGAGCTTTGATTCCGCAGTGCGGATGTTGCGCTCCTTGTTCCATTGGCGCTGTTGCTCCACGATGCCGTAGATTCGCTTAATTTCCTTCTGCGTGTTCAGGTAATGCCGCCGCGCGATCTCGTCGGCATTGAGCGTACGCTCCACGTGGGTGGAATAGTTGCCCGGCGTCATATGCAGGCGCATGTTGCGCAGTTCCATCGTGCGGCTGGTGACCTGGTCCAAAAAGTACCGGTCATGGGAAATCAGGATGAATGCGCCGGTATACGCCTTTAAGTATGCTTCCAGCCATTCCGTGGCCGCGATATCCAGGTGGTTGGTGGGCTCATCCAGAAACAGCAGATCCGCGCCCAAAAGAAGCACCCTGGCCAACATCGCCTTATTCAGCTGCCCGCCGCTTAAGGAAAGCGTCGATAGCTCCAGCTCCGCCTGCACAAACCCAAGCCCCAAAAGCGTAGACCGCGTGCGGCTTTTAAACGTCAGCCCGCCGCCCTGCTCATACCGCTCCTGTAATTGGTGCTGCTTCTTAACCAATTGCTCATGCGGCGCATCGGGCAGCAAAAGCTGCGCGCCGATTTCTTTTAATTCTTCCTCGGCCTTTAAAAGAGGTGCAAACGCATCGAGCGTAAAGTCGTAGAGCGTCTGGCCCTCCTTAAGGGCGGGCGTCTGCTCCAGCGTCGCCGCAACCATAAGTTTGTCGCGGTGCACAGTCCCGCTGTCCGCCTGCTCCATACCTGTTAAAATGCGCATCAGCGTGGTTTTTCCCGTGCCGTTCGCGCCGACAAAGCCGATATGATCCTTTTGCGCAACCTCGAAGGAAACATCCTCAAACAGCGTGCGCCCGCCGAAGGATTTTGAAAGTTTATAAGCCGCCAACAACGCCATGTTTAATACCGATTCCTGACTTTTTCTGCAAACCCCAGAAGGTCTTTTATCTGTAATTCCGTACCGTCGTCCAGTATGGCACGGCCGGTGAACCGGCCGAACACCTGATGCTGATCCGTCTCTATGACGACGGCGTTCGTCCTTGCCGCACGGTCCAGTATAGGCACAAACTCCATTTCAAACCTGCCGTCCGAGGAGGAAAACGTCCATGTCTTGAGATAGCTCTCCTCTGGAATATGAAACATCACATGTTCCAGCTTGTGGAGCTTATGATCATAGAGTATTGCGTTTTCGGTCGCAGCGCGCGTATCCCCGAAACCGTAGCCGATGTTGAAGCCGAACGGCTTGCCGTTCACCACGCCGTTCCCGCTGCCCCAATACCATGTGTTATCATATGTCCACACTCCGCGCCCCCAATCGAGCGTACCAAAAGCGTCCTCTTTTGAAAACGTGAACTCCAGTTCCCCCATCCGCACGTTGCCGGATGCGGGCATACAGTTGATTTTCTGGTTGTAGTAAAAATGCCGGGGCTTGTAAAAGGGCGTGGCGATGACGATCGATTCTGTTTCCGGAGCGCTTAACGCAATATCCACGTCCAGCGTATGGTTTTCATAGAACTGCTGACAGGTACATAAAAGCCGCCGCTCCGGACCCCGGTTCAGAAACCGCATCGAACAGCCCTTTTTAGAAACCTCCACATCCCCGCTTTTGGAAGCCGTAGGCATGCGGTACTTGCCAAACGCAAACGCCTCCATGATGGTGCCCGTATGTTCCCACGGTCGCGTAAAATCCAGAACCGAAGCGGACAGCAGCCCCATATATCCGTTATCCGCAACCGTAAGCGCAACGCCATGCTTTCCATCGCTGACGATATAATAATCCCATTCCTTGATCTGCCATGCGGTTTTTTTGACGGCCTTGCGGTTATATTTGAGCAGCATGCGCCTTGACCATCCGGGCTCAGTAAGGTTGCCTCCACTGTCCAACAAGGGGCCTTCCGCCATGATTTCATGCTGCATAACCGTTCTCCCCGCTGTTTTATTCGAATATGGAACCGCACCCAAAGCAAAATTTCACTTATTTATCATACCACATGATAGCACAGTTTACCAGTTTCAAGCTTTTCTTGGTGTAAAACCGGCAGATTGGCCGCTTTTTTTGCATGTTTTTATAAATATACACGCGAAATGCTAATGAAAGTGTTGGAATATGCCGATAAATTGGTATATACTCTATGTATAAGAAATAGAATCCTTTTTTAGCTTTTCTTATACTGGGGCCAACCGAAAGGAGCCTACAATGGACAACCTCTCCCGCAAGAAAGCCCATAAGGTAAAACCCGGCCGCTTTACCAAGCGTTTGCGCGTGTTTTTGCTGCTGTTGGGCGGAATTGTGCTGGTGGGTTTTATTGGATACCCGCTGCTCTACAATGGTTATCTGTTCACCACCCCAATACAGGAAGAGGTGTTCGCCGCGGCGCCCGCGGCGGCGCAAAGCGCCTCCTCCATATCCGTTGTTCGGGACCCTGCGCCCACGCCCGCGCCTACGCCCGAACCCACGCCCGTGCCTGTTACCATCTCGCTTTCGGCGTATGAAACGCTGCAGGAGGAAATGGAAAGCGAGGCCATCGCGGTTTTGCAGGGCAGGCTGATGGAGCTTGGTTATTTTGATTATGACGAAATCACCACATATTTCGGCACCGCAACCAAGAGCGCCGTCATGCTCTTCCAGCGCACGGCGGGGCTGGAAGAGACCGGCATCGCGGATTCCCGTACGCAGGAACTGCTGTTTAGCGTAAACGCCCAGCCTTACCGCATGAAACTGGGGGACAAGGGCTCCGATGTACGGGGCATGCAGCGCCGCCTAAACGAGCTTGGCTATTATGAAGGCAAGGATAACGGGTACTTCGGCGTTGCGACCGAGCGCGCCGTAAAAAGCTTCCAGGTACGAAACAAAATTGACCAGACCGGCACGGTGGACCAGGAGATAAGAAACCTTCTCTATTCCCCCAATGCGCGGTATCTGGTTGACCCCACGCCCACCCCCAAACCCACGCCGAAGGCTACTCCCAAACCCACGCCAAAGCCTACCCCAAAGGCCACTCCCAAACCAAACGAAGATTGGGATATCCCCATTTGGGATCCTGACGATTCCGAACCGTCCGAGCCCGAAGTGACACCGAAAACCACCAAGACGCCCAAGCCTACGGAAAAACCCTCCAATTCCGGTTCCTACGAAACCAGCGTGGAAGGCTATATTGAAGCGGCGATGGATCAGCTTGGAAAGCCCTATGTATGGAGCGAGGAAGGGCCTGATTCGTTCGATTGCTCCGGGCTTGTATACTACAGCTTGCGCCTTGCGGGCATCAGCACGGGCCGCTACAACGCCGTAGGCTTCAGCCAGGTATCCAGCTGGGAAGCGGTTACCAGCCTCTCTAATTGCCGCCGGGGCGACCTGCTGTTCTATAAATCGGACACCAACCCCGAAGTCAACCACGCCGGCATTTACCTGGGCAACGGCCAGTTCGTACATGCTTCCTCTTCGGCGGGCAAAGTCATGATCAGCACCACCACGGGCTACTATGAGCGCAACTTCGTCATTGCCCGTAGAATTTTCTAAGTATTACAAACCCGGAGGGCCTGTGCGCAAACTTGCGCGCAGGCCTGTTTTTTTGTACAATGATGCGGGCCACGCCATTCATTTATTTGAAGGCCAAGCCATTAAGGAGATTTGTTTTGACACTATGCAATTGCTGCCCGCGGCGCTGCAACATAGACCGCGCACAAAGAACCGGTTTTTGCTGCGCGGATGATATTCCCCGTGTTGCGCGCGCGGCGCTCCACCATTGGGAGGAGCCCATGTTCAGCGGCACGCGCGGATCGGGCGCGGTGTTTTTTTCCGGTTGCGCGCTGCGCTGCATATTCTGCCAGAACATGGATATCAGCGCGCATCAAAAAGGCGAATTGTGCGACAAAGCGAAGCTCATCGACCTGTTTTTATCCTTACAGGAACAGGGCGCGCACAACATCAATCTGGTCACGCCTACGCCGCATATCATGGCGATAAAGTCTGCTCTTACAGAAGCGAAAAAAAGCGGCCTGACCATCCCCATACTCTATAACACGAGCGGGTATGAAACGGCCGAGGCGCTACGCTCCCTGGAAGGGTTGATCGATATCTACCTGCCGGACCTGAAATACGTGACGCCGGAAGTAAGCCTTGCGTTTTCCGGTGCAGCGGATTACTTTCAATTTGCCGGACCTGCCATACTCGAAATGCAGCGGCAGGCGGGCATACTGCAAATAGATGATGAAGGGATCGCAACACGCGGCCTTCTGATCCGCCACCTTGTGCTGCCCGGCTGCATCGATGAGACCCGGCGCGTGTTGGATTTTGTTGCAAATCACTTTCCCAAGGAGACATATCTTTCCCTGATGCGGCAGTATACGCCCGCTTCGCCGCATTTAAAAGCGCCGCTGAACCGCCCGCTGACAGCGCGCGAATATGAACGCGCCGCGGATTACTGCCTGCAAATTGGGTTCCCTAACGTGCTGCTTCAGGAAGCATCCGCTGCAACTTCCGCTTATACCCCGCCATTTTTTGACAATCTGTAACCGTGTTCACAATTTGTTTTCAAGTTTTGGGCAAGAAAACACTAAATATGGCCAATAATAGTCAAACAAGAGGTTGTAAACCACCAAATATGGTGGTACAATAACATCAAGAAGAACATGAGAAAGATAGTTTCTTTCCGTCCGGAAAACAACAGTATTCTTCATTGACTGTTCTTCCTCCTTAAATAAGACGCAAACGAACTACTTTGTACTTCATAACCGGATCCCACGCGGGTAGGGCAACCGAATGGGAAACGGCGACCGGACGGAAATTTTTCGAGACAGGGGCTGCATGCAGCCCCTGTTTTTTTGCCTTTTCTTCTAGCCGTCTATTTATCAGCTTAACGCGTAGTCCACACCGGCAAGGGCGTGCAGTTCCGTGGTATCAAACAGCGGCACATCGCAATCCTCGTGGTCAACAAGCAGCGGCAGTTCCGTGCAGCCCAAAATGACGCCCTCCGCACCGCTTGCGTGAAGCCGCCCGATCACTTCCAATATGCGTGTTTTTGATGCGGGCAGCAGTTTGCCGACGACCAGTTCCTCAAATATGATGTCATGTATTGTTTGCCGATCCTCCGCATCCGGTATCAGCGTTTCAATTCCATGCAGATCCTTGAGCCTGCCGGTATAGAACGTCCCCTCCATCGTGTAGCGGGTTCCCAAAAGCCCGACCGTCTTCATGCCGCGCTTTTTTATGGCCTCCGCCGTAACATCCGCAATGTGGAGCACCCGAAGTCCGCTCACCTGCTCCACTGCCTCGGCACACTTATGCATGGTGTTCGCAC
>JAFABA010000121.1 GCA_023426265.1 Bacillota bacterium | reverse complement strand
ACCGAAATTTCGGTGGTGGACGGCACCTGCGTTTCCTCCCCGAATATGCCTTTTAGGATATCGTCCTCAATCCCTTCGGCAAGCTGGAGGTAAATGGGCTTTTCGCTGTCAAAATTCAATTGCATGGTTTCACTTCCCTATCATTGCTCCTTTGCTGCGCTGAATTCTATTACAACATTAGTTAACTACTTGTGTAATTAACTATATTACCGTTCGGGATGAATGTCAATGTGTTTTGAGAAATTTTTCAAAAAATTAGAAGATAAAAAAGGCTCTCCCGCATAAGGACGAGCCTTGGAACATAATATCGTTGCTGTTTGTTATAGCCCCTGCGGCTTTACGACGACGCGCATGCCGGTATGCCCTTCCGCCACCGCGAACGCCTCCGCGATATGGTCAAGGTCAAACCGGTGCGAAATAAACGGCTTCATATCGAGCTTGCCCGAAGCGATCAGGTCAATCGCAAGCTGATGGTGGCGCGGAAGCGAGCCGTGCGCGCCCAGCACGAACAGCTCCTTATAGTGAATGATGTTGGTATCCATCGTTACCAGGCTGCCCGCGGGGAGCCCGCCGAAGAGGTTGATACGCGCGCGATTCTTTGCCATCTTCAGCGCATCCGCATGGGACTGCGGGGACGGGTTGGCCGTAAATATGACATCAGCGCCCAAGCCGCCCGTTTCTTCCAGCACGCGGGCGATGCTATCCTCCTCCGAAGAGCAGACATACACGTCCGCACCGAATCTTTTAGCCGCCTCCAGGCGCGGGCGGGAGCGCTGCACGACAATCACCTTGGTGGCGCCCATCCGGTACGCGACGGGAATGATCATGCAGCCGATCGGCCCCGCGCCGATGATGACGACGGTATCCCCCAGCCTGATGTTGGTCAGCTCCACGGCGTTGAGCACGCAGGCAAGCGGCTCGGCCAAAGCGCCTTCGTCGAAGCTGACATGGTCCGGCAGCTTGTGTACGGGCCCGTAATTGACAACCGTTTTATTGAGCAGCATATATTCCGCAAAGCCGCCCGCGAACTGGTACCCCATGGCGTAATTGATCTGGCAGTTGTTGCCTATGCCCGCCTCGCAGAACACGCATTCCCCGCACGGCACGTCAGCGCCAATCGCCACGCGGTCCCCCACGCGAAACTTCGTAACGTTTTTTCCGACGTCCACGATTTTGCCGGAAACCTCATGCCCCAATATCTGCGGCGGGACGACGCGGGAATTGCCGTGGTGGAATATGCGGATATCCGAGCCGCATACCGCGCAGGACTCCACCTGCACGAGCGCGCTGTCCTGGTCCACGCGCGGGGTTTCCACCTCTTTTACCGCCATCCGGTCCTTATCGAGATATACGGCTGCTTTCATTCCTTTTCCTCCTTATGCTGATACCACATACGAAAAACTATATGCACGCCCGGAGCACGTCCCCGACGCGATCGTGAATCACGATATTTGCCTGATTGTCCATCGGCGTACTGGAAAGATTGATGAGCGCAAGCGTGCTGCCGTGAAAATACTGCGTCAGCGACGCCGCTGGGTATACCGTAAGCGACGTTCCGCCTACGATCAGAAGATCGGCCATTTGGATGCTGCGGATGGAAGCGTCCACCACCGCGTCGTCGAGCATTTCACCGTAAAGCACCACATCGGGTTTCACCACCCCGCCGCAGCCGCATTTGGGAACGCCTTCGCCATTTATAATATCATTTAGCACAAACCCTTTGCCGCAGGCCATGCAGCTGTTGCGCCAGACCGAGCCGTGCAGCTCCAGCACGTTTTCGCTTCCTGCCTGTTGGTGCAGGCCGTCGATGTTCTGCGTGACAACTGCAATCAGTTTACCCCGGTGTTCCAGCTCGGCAAGCGCGGCATGCGCGGCATTGGGTTTGGCGTTCGGATAAAGAAGCATGGTTCGGTAATAGCGGTAGAATGTATCGGTATGGGAAAGGAAAAAATCGTGGCTCAACAGCGTTTCGGGCGGATGCCCGTAGCGCCGGATGGCTTCAAATATGCCGTCTTTACTGCGAAAATCAGGAATACCGCTTTCGGTGCTTACCCCCGCGCCGCCCAAGAATACAATGCGCTTAGCAGTTTCTATGGCGCGCCTTAGCTGCTCCCATTCCGCCTGCATGCTTATCCTTCTTCCTTTGCGCGTCCTTACATCGTTGCTTAATACACTCTTGCCTGTTCAGTATAGCATTGTTTCCCAGCGGAGGGCCACAAAAAATAAACTTTTTGCCCTTTCCCCTGGAAGGCTTGCGAATAATTGCCCGGATATATTATACTTGTTTTACCATATATGCGACAAATTTCTCGTTCCTCCAACATAATTGAGTGGGGAAATGCCATGAGCAGCAAGTCAACCGAAGAAAAGAACAAGCCGCCTTCCACGCTGCAAAAGTCGCTCGCGTTCGCCGCGGTCCTGCTTCTGTGCGCGCTCATCTACCTGTTGGTGAGCCTCCAGGAAAGCAGACGCACCTATGCGCTTGCGCTTACCCCCGTGCCCGTTACACCCACCGCGACTCCCGCTCCCACCCTGCCGCCGGGCGTTTCAGAGGACGTATTTTTGAGCCGCCTGGAAGACGCCGGTTTTACCATGCACGAAGAGGACGGCGGTGATTACCTCATAAGAAGCGAAGAGGACGGGCAGGAGGATCTATTGGTTCTATATGCGAAGCGCGGTTATGTGCAAGGCTTTTCGCTGACCATGCAGGAAGAGGCAATGGAAAAGGTATCCTCTCCGAAAGGAGATATCAGCAAATACCTGGCAGACAAGCGAGATGAGGCGATGGAAGCGCAGGCCGCCCGTATCACGGAGCTGCTGCCCACATTGCTCGCCGCCATGACGGAAGAAAACGAATTTCCGCATTCCACAGCGCTTATCTGGGCGGACGAGGCCGGGGCGGTACTCGAAAGCGGAAAAGCGGTAAACGAAAGCAAGCATGGGGTATCCTTCGCGGCATTGCGTACACAGCAAGACCAGCTTCTTATAAGCGCAGACATTCTATGAACGCAGAGCGGGAACGCTATTTCAACCGCCGCCCCTTTGTGACTGCCGCTTTGGGCGTGATGTTAGGCGTGCTGTTAGCCCGCCTGTTTCCGGGGCAGACAGGCTATATACTTGCCGCCGCAGGCGTCGCGCTCACCATGATTTCCATACGTACCGGGGTCAAGTGGCTCCCGGTTTTTTTGGCCTTTCTTTCCATCGGTACGCTCCGGCTGGAGCTCGCGTATCCAAAGCTTCCGGCGCCAAGGGGAAATTGCGCGTTGACAGGCACCGTTGCAGAAATTTCGCAGCAGGGGCAAAACCTGCGCGTTACGCTGAGCAATGCGAAAGCGGACGGCGCCCCCATAGACGGGCTTGTGCAGCTCACATTGCCGCGGTATAACGGGCAGACAATCGCATACGGGCAGCAGCTGGCTGCCCACGCTTCCCTCTCCCTGCCGCAGGGGGCGCGCAATGAGGGCGGAATGGATTACCGGTTTTATTGCTTCTCCCGGGGGATCGTCTGCACCGCGCGTTCATATGGCCCGCTTGCCGTTGCGGATGCGCCGCCCAGCCTGTATGGGCGGCTTCTTGCACTGCGGGAGGACGCCACAAAGTTGCTTATTTCGCTGATGGGCCGGGAAAACGGCGCTCTTGCCGCGGGCATGCTGCATGGGGCCGTGGAGGATATTCCGGATCAGACGCTTGACGATTTTCGAGGTTCCGGCATTGCGCATCTGCTTTCCGTATCCGGCCTGCACGTATCCTTGCTTGCGGGGGCGCTGCTGGTGCTGCTCCGCCGCGTAAAACCGGTTGCGCAGTTTATTATCATCTGCATGGTACTGCTCTTTTACTGCGCGTTCTGCGCGTTTGCGGCCCCGACGCTACGTTCGGCGCTTATGGTTATCTGTCTGTTGCTTGCAAAAATCCTGTACCGCAGGAACGATCCGCTCTCCGCGCTTTCCTTTTCTTTTTTGATACTGCTTCTGATTTCCCCGTTCACGCTGTTCTCCATTGGCTTTCAATTGTCCTATACCGCGGTACTCGGCATATTGCTGCTCTACCCAGCCCTTTCCTCCGCCATGCAGCGCCTGCCCAAGACGCTTTCAGAGCCGCTGGCGCTGAGCATCAGCGCAGGGCTGTCCACGGCGCCCGTATCCGCCGCCGTGTTCCAAAGCATGTCCATTCTGAGCGTGCCCGCCAACCTTTTGGTGGTGCCGCTCTGCGCGCTTTCCATGCTGCCCTCGGGCATTGCGCTGATGATTTCGCCTGTATCCAGCTCCGTTGCAAGGTTTGCGGCATCGATTTCGGGCGCTGCCATCGCCCTGATGCGCGCCGTGGCACAGGTTGCCGCCAGCCCCGGGATGCTGCGCCTTCCTCCTGCGTCATTCGGCGCGGGGGTATGCTTCTTTTTGTTTCTGCTGTTCTGCTCCCCGTATTTCCTTGGCGGGCGCGGCAGCAGGCGAGCCTTTTGCGCAATCAGTGCCGTATTGTGCCTGCTGCTTTGGCTTGCTCCGCTCTTCATGCGCCCAGAGCAGCATGCAACGGTGCTGGACGTCCCTTACGGCTATGCCGTCCATCTCCATGCGGGCGGCAAAGACGTCGTTGTGGGCACGCCGGATGCGTTGGAAAACTCAGCCGTGGAAAGTTACCTGCACGCAAACGGAATCTATCGCGCAACCATGGAAGAAGGAAATAAAGAGGGCGTGGTCGTTTCGCTCAGCAGTACCTCACTTTTTGTCTATCCCGGCGGCGCAGAAATCGGCGGAATGCATTACGCGACAAACATGAATGGGCAGATGCGGTTTTTTGAGAAGAACGGCGCCCTCATGATGCAGCCGTATGCCCGGGACGCAAGATATGCTATACTCTTAAAGGAACCCTAAGCCATACCCCGGAGGAGCTATGGATCACAACCGTTTTTTTGAGCTGATTAAAGAGAATAAGGTCTCCGGTCTGTTCCTGTTTTACGGCGAAGAGGCGTTCGTAAAGCAAAGCGCGCTCAACGCCCTTGTTTCGCGCATCGACCCTGTCGCCAGGGACCTGAACATGCAGGAGTTTGAAAAGCCGCTCTCTTCCGTCATACGCCAAGCCTGCGAGACTCTGCCCTTCTTTGCGGAAAGCAGGCTCGTCGTCTGCCGGGAAATGGCGGACAGCGAAGCGATGGAGCTAATTCCCTACGCCGCTTCCATACCGGATACCACCACGCTTGTCCTCTATTTTCGCGGCAAATGCGGAACTTCCCTGTTGAATGCCGCAAAAAAAGAAGGCCGCGACGTGCTCTTCGATACGTTGAGCGTGCAGGAAGCCGTAAAACTAGTGCAGCAGCGCATGAAAAAGCGCGGCACGCAGATCGACGCCGCTACCGCGCAGTTGCTTGTTGATATGGTGGGCACGGACGTGTACGCCCTGCAAAACGAATTAAATAAAGCGGCGGATTACGCCGGGAATTCCCCTGTCACGGAGGCTGCGCTGAAAGCCTGTGTCACGCCCAACCCGGAATTTCAGCGTTTCCGCATGCTCGACGCGCTGCTTTTCGGGAAGCAGGAACGCGGGCTTACCATGCTGCGGCATTTGCTGCGGGACGGTTCGGAAACCGTATTTGGCCTGGCCCATTTCTTTACCGGGCAGTTTAAAAACATGCTGGGTGCACGGCTGCTGCTTGACGCCCGCACGAAGGAATTTGAGATCGGGAAGAAGCTCGGCCTCTCCCCCGCCCCGGCAAAAGCCGCTCTGTCCGGCGCAAAACGCTTGAGCGCGGAGGAGCTGCGCGGGGCGGTCGCCGCGTTTTCAGAAATCGATCACCTGCAAATCAGCGGCCAGGCGCCGGGAGAACGTGCGCTTGAGTCCGCCGTGCTGCGGTATTTCTGCAAGGAAAAGGTACCGCGGAAGGCATAGGCCGTCAGCTGTTTTTCATCTGCTCCACAAATGCCTGCATTTGCTGCCGTTGCATGGGATCCATCATGGGCGCGATCATCGCTGCATATGAGTCGAGGCGCGCGTCGCTCATTCTGCCCGCTTTGCGTTCCGCGATGATCTTTTCCTGCAACTCAGCAAGCAGATCCTGCATACTTCTTCCCTGATAATGATCCAGTACATTCTTCACCTGGCGCATCGCCTCCGGGTCGATTCCTTTTGCCGCCTCCTGCAATTGGTCCGGGTTTTGCTTTAAGCTGCGAAGATCTGGTTTTTTCATGCTTTCCCTCCTGCTGTTAAAAAGATGTCCCCAATCATCATATGCGCCTTTATAGCCACAAGTGCACAACATTGCTTCACGCGCATATGATGCTACAAAGGCACGAAACAAGGAGGTGGCCATATGCCCAAATATGCGCCGCAATCACTGCCGGTAGGCGGCTCGCGCCCGCCCGTTCAGCAGGCTGTGAACGCGAGCGATACCGAAGAGCCAACGTTCCCCGATCACGGTCAGCCGGCCGTACTGTTGGGGCAGCACATCAGGCGTGAGCGCGGCATGCAGGGTGTACAGCGGTATGTCCTTTCCATGCGGGAGCACCTTACCGAGAGCGAATATGAGGATCTGTGCCATGCGATGGGCGTCCCGACCGACCTGCAGCCGCCCGCCCATGCCCGGCAGACGGCACCCCAGCCCGTCTCCCAGGTACAGGATCCGCCCTTTAACGGGCACCAGCAGGCCCCCAACCCGAACAATATGCAGATGATGCAGACGCTCATGCAGATGATGAACGGCATGAACGGCATGAGCGGCATGAACGGCATGGGCGGCGCCCCGGCCGGCGGTACGGGCGGTGGCATGGGAGGTACGAACATGAATGGCATGAATCCCCTGATGCTCGCACAGATGCTCCAAGGCGGCATGGGCAACGCGAATGGCGGCGGCGGTATGAACGGCATGAATCCCTTGTTGCTTGCGCAAATGCTCAGCTCCATGCAGCCAAAGTAGCAAAAAGCATATGAAATAGCGCCGATGCTGCCGGCGTTGTTTAGCTTGCCGAAAAATGCTTTGCGGTACTTCTTCGAGGATTACAGGAACCTACGGTACGGGCGGTTGTTCCCGCAAGAAAGCCTTGCGATATAAGGATAAGGCCTTCCGCCGCCACCGCGCATGTCGCCTGCGGCGATTGAAGCCTTCAGGGGCTGCGGTCCCCGAACCTCCAAAGGATTTTTCGAGGAACTGAGAAAACAGCGCCGAAGAATTTCGGCGCTGTTCAGCGTGTCTAAATGCTTGAGGGTGGAGTTTTTCAGTGGCCTACAATTCCCATGAACCCCATGAACGCAAGGGACATCAGCCCTGCGCTCACCAGCGTTATGGGGAATCCGCGCATCGCTTTGGGCACCTTGGAGGTTTCAAGCCTTTCCCGCACGCCAACGATCAGTACGATGGCAACGAGGAAGCCAATTCCGCCAAACGCGCCCGAAAGCACGCTCTTGACTAAATCATACTGTCCCACCGTGTTGAGAAGAACCACACCCAGCACGGCGCTGTTGCCCATAACCAGCGGGAAGTACAGCCCGGTATCCGGGGTGTTCTTTTTGAGAATTGCCTGGCCTATCAGCGTAACCGCCGCAATCACGGCAAGATAGCAGATGGTTGCAAGGTAAGTAACTTCAAGCGGTACCAGGACCCATTGATAGACCGCAAAGCCCAGGAACGATACAAGCGTCATGACAATCGCGACGAGAACGCCCATGCCCGCGGCGGCCTTCACATGATCCCCCTTGGAGGAGAACGGCAGCACGCCTAATGCCCGGGAGAAGATGAAGTTGCTTGTAATGATGCACGCCACCATGAACAGCAGCACTTCGCCAATGCCGGAAAAGCCCTCCAACGTCATACTTTAAGCCCTCCTTCTTGCGTATCTTCCGAAGCCTTGCCTTTTCTGATAAAGTAGTTGACAACGCCGTAGAGCACGCCGAGCAGTATAAACCCGCCGGGCACAGCCTTTACTACCAGCATCGGCTCAAAGCCCTCCCCGAACACAGCCGCGCCAAACAGCGTGCCGAAGCCCAGAAGCTCGCGCACGGCGCTGAGTATGAAAAGCGCTACGGCAAACAGCAGGCCGGCAACAAGGCCGTCGACGCCAGCGGATACGACGTGCGGTTTTTCATCCGCGCCGTTCACACGGGAAAGAAGTATGCAGCTTACCGCCATCAACGCCACATAAATGCCCAAATTTGCGCTTAATGCAGGGAAGGATGCCGCAAGCAGCATCTGCGCCGCGGATACAAATAACCCGATGATGAGCATATAGCCAAACGGGCGGACCTGTTCGGGCAGGAGACCGCGCACAAGCGCGATGATGAGATTGGAGCAGATCAGCACGCAAGCTGTCGTAAGCCCCAGGCCCAGGCCGCTGCCCGCATTCACCGTGATCGCGAGCGTGGCGCACAGCGCCACCGCCAGGCGGAACGGCAGATTGTCCGGCAGGATACCGCCAAAGAAGGCGCCGACCATTTTATTCTGTTTCATGCTTTTGCCTCCTTCAGGGAAGACCCATATACCCTGGGGCGCATGTATTTATCGATGAGCGGGGTAACAAGGCTCATAATCAGTATCGCATAGGTAACGCCTTCGGGGTATGTGCCGTATGCGCGGATCAGGGATAAGATGATACCGCAGCCAACCGCAAACACCGCCTGGCCCTTGATGGTCATGGGGCAGGTGGTATAGTCCGTAGCCATGAACACCGCGCCGAACATCACGCCGCCCGAGAGTATGGCGCGCAGCGGATCGCCGTCAAATGTGAATGCCCCCTGCGGGCCCATGACCCACGCCAGGAGCGCGGTAACGCCGAGGAATATCACGGGCACATGGCCGAATATCGTGCCCCTGATGATGAGATAGGCAAGACCGATTAATATGGCAACCTTGCTCACCTCCCCGATGCATCCCGGGATGTTGCCCAGGAACATGTCCATGTTGCTGGCGTTAAAACCGGCGAGCACCGTGGGGGAAGAGACTACGTCCACGCCGCTAAATCCCGTGGGGAGCGTAAACCGGGTGAGATATACGGGCCATGAGGCAAGAAGTACCGCACGCGCCGTAAGGGCGGGGTTTAAGAAGTTATCGCCGATGCCGCCAAAGAGCTGCTTGACGAGTATGACGGCGATAGCGCTTCCCAGCACGGCCAGCCACCAGGGCGCGCCGACCGGGAGATTAAGCCCCAGCAGCAAGCCTGTGACGAGCGCGGAAAGGTCGCCCACCCGAACGGGCAGCTTCATCAGCTTTTGCCAAACGAACTCGGAAAGCACGGCGGAAACCATGCTGAGCACAAGCAGCATAAGCGCCTTGACCCCAAAGAAATATACGCCCGCAAGCGAGGCCGGAACAAGCGCGATCACGACGTCCAGCATCAGGCGCCGGGTATTGTCCGCCTTCAGGACATGAGGGGCGGGAGATAGCTTCAGGTTCATTTTTTTGCACCTCCCCTTTGCGCAGCCATGATCTGATCCTTTGCAACTTTAAACGATTGTGTAAGCCGGAGCCTTGCCGGACAGCCAAACGAGCAGCTGCCGCAGACGATGCAGTCCATGACGTTTTCCGCTTCGGCGGCGGCAAGGTTGCCGTCCTCGCAGTAATGCTTCAGCAGATACGGCCTCAGGCCTGCCGGACACACCGCAACGCAGCGCGCACAGCGGATGCAGGGGTTCTCCTCAAATTCTTTGGCTTCTTCCCTGCTGTAAACGACGATGCCGTTTGTCGCCTTGGTCATGGATACTTCGTCGCTGGGTGCGGGAATACCCGTCATAGCGCCGCCTGCGATAATTTTCCCGGGTTCCTTTGCGAGCCCGCCGCATTCCTTAATGGCGTCAGCAAATATGGTGCCGACGCGCAGGCGCAGGTTCGCGGGTTTATTTACGCAGCCGGTGACCGTGGTAATACGGGAGATGAGCGGGCGGCCAGTGGTGACGGCTTCCGCGATTGCCGCCGCTGTGCTGACATTGAGCACGATGACGTGCGCGTCAAGCGGCAGCTTCTTCTGCGGGACCTCTCTACCCGTTACGGCCTGTATGAGCTGTTTTTCACCGCCCTGCGGGTACTTGGTGACAAGTTCCGCAACCTCTACGCCCTCGCGGCCTTGCGCCGCCTTTTTCATGAGCGCGATTGCCTCAGGCTTGTTGTCCTCAATTGCGATGACGCCGCGCTTAACATTCAAAGCGCGCATGGCAGCCCTAAGCCCGTCCACTATTTTCACGGAATGTTCCAGCATCAGGCGGTAATCCGCCGTCAGGTGGGTTTCGCATTCCGCGCCGTTCAATATGATGGTGTCGCAATACTGGCCTTCGCGCACGGTCAGCTTTACGTGCGTGGGGAAACAGGCGCCGCCCATCCCGCAGATACCGGCGTTCTTGACGGCGGGTACGATAAGGGAAGAATCCACCGTCTCCACATCCCCTAAGCCAACGATACCGTCCACCCATTCGTCCTTATGGTCGTTTTTGATGGTCACGCACATAACGGGATGCGAGTTTAACTGCTGTTTGGGAGAAACGTCGATGACCTCACCCGAAACGCTCGCGTGAACGGGAAGCCCAAGGGGGCCCACCGGTTCGCCAATCAACTGGCCAAGCCTGACATAGTCCCCCTTCTGTACGCAGGGGGAACTGGGCGCGCCTAAATGCATGCCCATCAGGATACATACCGTATCCGTTGTGAAATCCCTTACCGGGAGATCCTTTGTCGGTAGCTTGCCTTCATGCACATCATGCATGGGATGAACGCCACCCTGAAAGGTTAGCTTTGGCAAAGCTGACACCATCCTTTCCGCATTTTCCGTAAAGCCATATATTCTATACAGCAAAAAAGGGTATGCTCACCCTTCCTTGAAAGAACCGTATTCGAAGAACCGTATTCATTGAGTAAGCCAAATATCTCACTTTTCTGTTACCCCGTCGAATCCGTTAGTATTATAACATGCCCCTTGTCATTTTGCATCAATAATTTGCTGAATAATTATCAAATGACCGAACAATCTTAAAAGTATGCAGAAACAAGAGAGAACGCCGCGCTTACTGATTTCCATAGCAGCCATATGTACCGGCATCGCCAACGGGCTATTCGGCGCCGGCGGCGGCATGCTCGCCGTTGTGGTCTTGGAACGCCTATGCAAGCTCAAAAGCGAGGAAGCCCATGCGACGGCGCTGATGGTGATGCTGCCGCTCTCCATCGTCAGCATCGTTGTCTATCTGATCCGCGGAGCGATTGAATTTGATTTCGTGCCCATTGTTACGCTGGGCGTGCTCCCAGGCAGCTTTTTGGGCGCAAAACTTTTGGGGAAAATGCGCTCTATCTGGATTGACCGGCTGTTTGCCCTTCTGATGCTTGCGGCGGGCGTCCGCCTGCTGCTATGAACTTTTTTTGGTATCTTTTAGCCGGGCTTGTTTCCGGCGTGCTTTCCGGCATGGGTATGGGTGGCGGCACGGTGCTTATACCGATCCTGACGCTGTTTTTAAGCATGGGCCAGCATGCGGCACAGGGCGTGAATATGCTGGCGTTCTTGCCGGGCGCCGCGCTTGCTCTCTTTATCCACCGGCGGGACGGGCGATTACAGGCAAAAACAGCATTTCCTCTTTTGATTTGGGGCGTAATCGGCGCGATCGGCGGCGCTTTCCTGGCAACCTGTCTGGAGGCGGACTGGCTCAAAAAAGCGTTCGGCATATTCCTGATTGTTCTTTCGATCCTACAGTTCGCGCGGGCCAAAAAGAAAAAGGACGGCAAGTGACATTTCATTGCAACATAAAAGTCCTGCCGTCGGGCAGGACTTTTTCTAATATCGATGTGTACGCTTATTTGCTTTCCTGAAAATTGATTACCGGGGCATTGATCGCGATCTTATTGATATCCACCGTCTGGTCGAGAAGCTCCTTGCGGAATATGCGCGTATCCCTGGGCGCATTGATGCCAAGGCGCACGCGGTCCCCTTCCACGGCCACCACTTCTATCGTGATATCCGGGCCGATTGAAAGTATTTCACCTGCTTTACGCGAGAGAACCAGCATCCGCTTCTCCCCCTTTCAATTTCCGCATGACCGCGTCGTATATGGGGAACCGGACGGGAAGGTCCGCCGCATCGATCACGATCTGTTTGCCTGCGCCGAGCTTCAGATTGATGATGATGGGCGCGGCGAGGTTGACCGTCATTTTCTCGATGTTTTCGGGAATAACCACCACGTTGAGTATCAGAAGGTCGTTGTTATTGTCCACCTCAATACCCTTGAGCTCGTTTTCCCGAATCTCAATGTAGTAATCCTCCAAAAGCTCAAAGGGGATTACCACCGGAAGGGAGATATGCCTGTTTTCCGTGGATTGCAGCCAATACAACGGCTTGGTTTCGTTGATTTCCAGAATAATGAACTTGTGCAGCTCCTCAAACCCCGGTATGCCGTTTGGGAAATCGATGATCTTGCTGTCATTCAGGTTGAAATCCCCAAATCTGGCCGTTTCGATCAGCATTGCAGAACCCCCTATCACACTTCCTGATCCACCTTGACGCCTACGGCGCCGGGTATGCGCTCCAAATTGACTCTAATTTGCACCAAAGGCCTGTGTCTGAGGCGTACTTCCACCGCGTAAGGTTCCCATTCGATCGTTGGCCTGAAGTCCTTATCCCATTCGATCTGCAGAACGGGGTCCGTCCATTCTATGGTACAATAGCCGGGGTCCCATTCGATACGTGCCTTTTGCTTGGGCATGAGCCCCACATTGAGTTCCGGCATGTCCTTAACGGAAACGGAAACCGCCACTTTTTCAAGCGCCTTAGGATCAGTAACGTCCTTCAAAATATCTCCGCGCTCCACAATGGAACGGATCGCTTCTAAAGCCTTTTGTTTTCCTTTTTCAGCAAAATTTTTTCCCAATTGGAGCGTGGACGCCTGACCGCTGGTATTCCTGACATCCTCCCATTTGATATCGAACGAAGGCATTTTCCGTTCGATTCTCATTTTCGGATCGGTACGTTTGATTTTGAAATTGGGTCGTTTGTGTTCGACGTACATTTTGGCGGGGCGTGATGTAATTTCGATCACAGCACGCTGGGTATGTATGCTAAGCGAGTTCATTATATCACACCCCCGCTCGTCAATTCAAATAATCCACAAGCGTTGGCTGTATAATATTGGAGCCGATTTTTAATGCGAAGAGATACACCGACTCCGCCATTTTATAGCGCATGATGGCTTCCGCCTGATCGACGTCTTCCACTTTGGATTTGATTTCTGTATAGTTGACCTCGTCATCCTCATACCGGTTTTCCAACATCGTGAGCCGATTGGTACGCGCGCCGACTTCTGCTGTTTTTGCCATGACATCGGCCTGCGCATTCTGGAACTTCGTAATAAAAGCGCTCAATTCGTCCGATGGCGCACCGCCGGAAAGGGCGGCGCTGAATTCATCAAACAGCTTGTAAATATTGTTCTCGCCGCTGCCAAAAAGCTCAATGCCGTTTATGGTAGCGGTCATCTTCATGTCATAGCCCAGTTCGACGCTGGTATTCTGTTTTGCCTGCTCCTCAAGCGCCGCGTTGTTTACCGCGACGTTGAGCCCGTTATACAAAAGATTGCCGGAAGCGTCCACCACAAACGGCGCTTTGGTGGCGTTATAGCCGCCGAATATATATTGGTTGGCGATCTTGGTATTGCCCAAGTTGAGCAAATGTTCCTTCAATTGGGCGATTTCGTTCGCCGCCGCCGCGCGGTCTTCGTCCGAATACGTATCGGTCGTAGTCTGCACCGAGCGTTCATACGCGGTCTGCAGCATTTTGTTTACTTCCTGAAGGACGGTTTCGGTCTGCTTTAAAATATCCTGCACGGAGCCGATATTGTCCTTATATTGCTCGAGCCTCGCAAGCTTGACGCGTGCGTTCATGCTGCCCAATACGCCCACGGGATCGTCTGAAAGCTTGGTAATACGCCTGCCCGTGGCAAGCTGGGTCTGATACATCTGCATGGCGTTCAGATTGTTATTGAGGTTCGCCAAGAACGAACTCGTCATCATGCTTGTGGTAATGCGCACGCAGTATCCCTGCCTTTCTTAAAACCTCACCCCAAAATTCTTTTATCTGCCGACAAGACCCGTGCCGTTGATGAGCTTGTCGAGCGCCTCATCAATCGTGGTGATAATGCGGGAGGAAGCGTTATACATGTGCTGATATTTCATCAGCTGTACCATTTCCTCGTCCACGGATACCCCCGAAACCGAGTCTCTGCGCCCCTGCAGATTGGTCACGAGCGCCTGCTGGCTGGTAAGTATATTGGAAGTATGCGCGCTGCCTACGCCCAGTTCCACCACCAGGTTTTTCAAGTACCCCTCAAAGCTGGTTTTGCCCATTGTAGCGGAGGAAGTTCCCAAACCCGCGAGTTTGAGCGCGTTCTCATTGTTCCTGTCCTGCGGGTCATCGGATGCCAGATTGATCTGCTTGCTGGAAGCCGCAATCTTGTACACATCTTCCAATACAGCATCGGAAAGTTTGAGATTCCCAGCCGTAATGGCATCGTAATCCTCCACTCCGCCTACGACGTCCACATTGAACAGATAGACGCCCGTCTGTGAAACGACGGAATCGTGCGGCATCGTCCAGCCCTGCTTATGGACGTCGTTAAACTGCTTGGCAATGCTGCGCGCGAGCGTATTCAGGCCTTCCATCAAAAACGGAATGCCGATGTCATCCGCCGTGCTGCCGTCGCGAAGCTGCCTGTAGCCCGCCATTTTCCCGTTTGTATATTCGACTTCCGTTTCCGCCGCGTTGTCCATGTGAACGGAATACATTCCATTCGCATCAGCCTTCACCTTTAAATCACATGATGTGCCGTGGTCCACTACCGTATTGCCGGCGATCCTAACGCTCAAACGTCCCTGAGAATCGGTCGAATATTCCATATCCGTAAGCGTGGCAAGCTCATCAAGCAAAAGATTGCGTTTGTCATTCAGATCGTTCGCCTTTTCCCCGCTGAGTTCAAATGTCTCTATGCTCAGGTTGAAATCCGCAATGGATTGCGTGATTTCATTGATGCGGTTTACCGCCACTTCTATCGACTCGTTCATCTGGGTCCGCAGGTCGTCCAACTGCCTATAGTAATGGCTCATCGTCTCGGTGAGCGTGATGGCCGTCTGCTGCACATTGGTGCGGATTTCCTTGCTCACAGGATCCTTGGAAAGCTCCTGCATGCTGTCGAAAAAATCCGCAAGAGAGTTGGAAAGGCTTGCGTTGTTCGTCTCATTAAAGAGGGATTCAATATACTCCATCTCGGATGCGCGGGTTTCCCACTGGTTAAGGCTCGAGGTCTCATTTCTGAGCGCACGGTCCACATAAGCGTTGCGAAGCTGCTCTACCCCCAGAACGTCCACGCCTTTGCCCACGGCGCCTTTGTAAACCGGGACATACCGCGAAACAAGAGACCCCGGACCTATGGAAGCAAGATATAACCGCTGCCTGGTATACCCTTCCGTATCCGCGTTTGCGATATTATGGCCGGCCAGATTGATGCCCTTTTGGCTGATAGCGAGGCCTGTTTTGGCGATTTCCAATCCGTAAAATGACATATTCCCCTCACGCTTCCTGGTCGATAAACCTTCTCCCTTGCTGAAAATCAGCGTTTGCATGGCCGGAACTGCCGTACGTCCCGCCCACCGGCTTTTCCTGCATCAAAATATCCATACAGAAGGAGGTGTACTGAAGCTGCATCTGCAGCAGGCCTTGGTTGAGTTCATTGAGCGCGGAAAGCTCGCGTACCACTTCCTGGTAACGGCCCCTTAAGCGGTCCAGCTCCTTGCGCTCTTCAGCGGAACGGTCCTTTACGATATACTCAAACGTGATCTTGCCCTCATAACCGGTCTCTTTTTTCACCCGGTCAAACAGGGCTTCCCTTTGGGCGGATGCAACATGCAGGCGGTTGATGGCTTCATCCTCCAGCTTCACCAGCATATTGAGCCCATCCAGGTCGTTTTTGATCAACGCTGCTTTCTTGTTTTTTGCGTACTGCAGCAGACCCACATAAATTTCCAGCTCGCCAGCCATGTAATATTCAAGCTCTTTTATCAGATCCCGCATGGCCGTACCTCTCTTGCCGGTCGCCCCGTTAAATTTCAAAAATCTTCTCCGCCACCTTTTCGGCCGGAACAAAATAGGTATTGTTGTCAACCTTCTGTTTGATGGCGCTGATCCTCGCCGCCCTCGCCGGGTCCTGCACGTTAAGCGCTTCGCGGGCCGCTTTAAGCGTAGCGGAAAATGATTTTGCGGTGCTGGACAGCTCCACATGGTCCGCCAGCATAACGCGGTTTGTGGTGACCGGCTGAATATCCCTCACACACAGATACTGGCTATAGATTTCCTTAGGCGGAATTGAATTTACTCTCATACTCCCACTTCCCTGTCCCTGATTTCGCGCTTCTTAAAATGAAACAAGCCTATCTTCTGTTATTGTCAAAATGTTTGCGGCCCTGGTAGCTCATTACCTCGGCAGACGCTTTCTTTTCCGCCAGCCTTGCTGCGTTTGCTTCGATCACGCCTTCTAATATTCTTGATAATCTGTTCCTGCAATCCTCACAGATTTTCCCGCCCATAACCGGCTTTCCGCAATGCTCGCAGCGGATATTCTCGCTTGGAACAGAAAGCGTCAGCCGTTCTTCCTTGAGAAACTGCAGGATGCTCCGTTCGCTCACTCCCGTCTCTCTTGAAATCTCCGTGATATCCGCCTCTCGATGGTCATACAGGTAATCCCGTACCAAGCGGAATTCCTGGTCCAGTTTTTCCTCGCATTCGAGGCAAACATAATTGCCCATGGATTGAAACAACTTGCCGCATATCCTGCATTGCCTTACCTGCATTTAGACATCCTCCGTCCAGTCATCGCCTTTTCGCGCCAAGCATATCAAGGACGCATGTTATTTGCCATGGCGGCCATTTCGTCCGCCGTGCGCACCGCCTGCGATGCAAAGGAGAACGCCTTTTGCGCGCGGATCAACGTAGTCATCTCCGTCACCATATCCACATTGGAGGATTCCAGGTACCCGACGCGTACTTCCGGGGCTTCCACCGTCTCGGCCTCCCCTGAGGCGGCGGTGGCGCGGAATGTGCTGCTACCCGCGGCTTCCAAGCCTTCATTGTTCAAAAAAGAGGAGATCCTAAGCGTCGCAAACGCGGTGGGCGCACCCGTTGCCGTCCCGTTCGCGGCGGTTTGAGCAATGAACAGCTGCCCGTTGCCGTCAACTGTGAGCGTACTCATATCCCCATCGGGAACCTCGATCTTGCCGTCCTCTCCCTGCACATAGCGGCCTTCGGAATCCACCAGGTACCTCGTATCTCCCTCTACGGAAAGCTTGAACGCGCCATTTCGCGTATAGAGCTCGTTGCCGTCCTGATCCTCCAGGGTAAAGAAGCCGTCACCCATGAGGCAGAAATCCAGAGGCACGCCGGTGAGCATGGGCGTACCCAGCGCAAACGACTTCGTAATGGCGGAAACCCACACGCCGGTACCGCGCTGGAGCGGTTCGCCGTCGGTAGGTCTAACCATGGTATTGTAGAGCGTATCCTTAAAATTGACGCTGCTCGACTTAAACCCTACCGTGTTGACATTGGCGATATTATTTGCAATCACATCAAGCTGCTGCTGCTGTGCGCGCAGCGCGCTTTTGGCTGATAAAGACGTCTGCATCATGGCTTAAACCCTATACCTTTCCGATGTCGTTTACGGCCCGGCCGAGCGTTTCATCGATCATTTTCACGACCCGCTGGCTGGTTTCAAAACTTCTGGATGCCGCCATCATGTTGAGCGTTTCGTTTGTAATATCCGTGTTGGAGGCTTCCAAAGCCCCCTGACGCACGGCAACATCCTGCGCCGTTTGGGCCCGCTGGTTGTTTTCATTGATATACAGGTTGTTTCCCGCCTTTTTTAAACCCGCGTTATCCGCAAAGGATACGATGCGCAATGCGCCAAGTTCGTCCCCTTCGGCATTCACGATATTTCCGTTCGAGTCCACGGCGATATTCGCCGTATCGATCTTCAAAAACCCGTTTGTGCCCAGTACACGGTTGCCGTCGCTGGTAACAAGGTATCCGTCGCTGTTGATGGCAAAGTTGCCGTCACGCGTGTAGCGGTCCCCCGCTGTGGTGGAAACGACAAAAAAGCCGTCCCCTGTGATGGCGAAGTCCAGGCCCCTGTTCGTGGTTTTCAGGCTTCCCTCTTCAAAAGAGGTCACAAGCTCGTCGATGTGCACGCCGGTATTGAGCGGGCCGACGCCCTCTGCCGTATTGCCGGGATCATTCACGCGCTCCAAATACATATCCCCGAACGAGCGCGAAATGAGACTGTCGGATTTATACCCCACGGTATCCATATTGGCGATATTGTTTGCGATTACATCCACTTTCTTCCGCTGCACCAGCATGTTGGTGGCGGAAAGATACAGGCTTCGCAGCATAGTTCCTCCAAGCGGCAATACGACCGCCTATTCCATATGGTAACAATATCGAAATAATTGCCGCAGACTTTAGAGAAAATTTATATGCTTTTTTCCTGTTTGATGCCCAGCGCAAGATCCACTTCCCCGCGGGAAATGGAGAGTTCCTGCGCGATACGGTCCGCAGCGAGGCCCGTTTCATAGAGCTCCAGCACCCGGTCTCGCAGCGTCTTCTTTTTGGGGCCGGGCTTTTTACGGTCCAATACCAGAGCCGCCCGTTCCGCTTCCTGCGGGAGGTTCACCGTCCTGGGCCGACCGCGGCCGCGTTTGACTGGTTCTTCCGGGCGCTGCTGCTCGCTGCTGCTGCGAATGCCTGTCGTCAGGTGCTGCATGCGTTCGAGCATGGAGGCGACCTCCTCCCGGTCCGCGCGGATCCCCCCGCGCGTTTCCTCCATTTCTTCCTGCATAACGCTCATCGCGCGCTCAAGCTTATGGAACAGGGCAAGAAGTTCCTCTTCCCTCTCACGAAAATCCTCGGGCGGCGGAAGCTTTACAGCTTCCTCCTTCTGGTTCCTTTTGAGCATGCTGCTCAAATACACCGTCGCGCACACAAGAAGAAATACAAAAAAAGCAAACAAATAATACGTATAGTCCATGCTACCCTCTTCCAGGCGTATCCGCCTATATCTCGATATCGATTTTGGTGGGTTCCCCGGGCAGGGGCTTATGGGCTTCCCGCTTTTTTTCTTCCCGCTTCTGTTCCTGCTGCCGCTTTTCCCGCTCTTTTTCCCGATGGATGGCCACGCTGGAGGGCTCGTATACATCGGTGACCTGCTGCTGCGCGATCTGTGCGTCGTGCGCAGCGCGGCTTTGGATATGCGCCTGCGCCATTTCGCCGCTTTTTTGCAGGTTGCTCGCCTCTTTGGAAAAGTCCGTCACCTTGTGGATCATGATCTTGGAGCCTATGCCTTCAAACGCCACAAAACCTCCTCCTTTCGAAGGTCGCCGTTTAACCGTTAGTTGAACATCGTCTGCAGCCTGGATCGGAACTTCATGATGACCTTGGAATGAATCTGCGAAGCGCGGGATTCCGAAACCCCCAGGATTCCCGCAATCTCTTTGAGCGTAAGCTCCTCATAATAATACAGCGTGATGACAAGGCGCTCTTTTTCCGGCAAAGTTTCAATCAACTCCGCAAGCACCTTTTTCATCTCGTTGTTTTCCACGTTTTCTTCCGGGGTCTCGCCTTTGTCCTGCACCACCTGTGCAAGCGAAAAATCGCTGGAGATCATTTCCTCAAAATGCATGACGTTGAACATATGCATTTTGTTGACGATCTTTTGCATCTCCTTCTCGTTCATGCCAAGGTAGGCCGCCACCTCGCTGTCCGAAGGCTCCCTTGAAAGCTCTTTTTCCAGTTCGCCGTAGGCGGCGCTGATGGCCTGGATCTTTCTTCTGAGGCTGGAGGGCGCCCAATCCTGCTTGCGCATATGGTCGATAATCTCTCCGCGGATGCGCAGGGAGGCGTAATTTTCGAACTGGATCTCGCGCCTGACGTCGAACTTGCTGATTGCGTCGATCAGCCCCAGCACGCCGCAACTGAGCAAATCGTCAAAGTTGCTGTATCCCTCATAGGTGGGCAGTAACCGATACACGATGCGCTTGACCAAGTACATATAATGCAGGACGATTTCATTTTTTACTTCCTGTGAGGCGTCCCGGGCATATTGCTCCCAAAGCGTCTGCGCCCTGTCGTATGCTGCTTCTGCCATGCTTGTCCCTCCCCGGATGTTACGTCTTACTGGCGAACCGGCCCCAACTGGCCGCGTTCAGCGCCTGAGGGCGTTTATCCGCCGCCCAAAAGGCGTTTTAAAAACCCCGCGATGCTCTTTTCACCGGTGTCGGGCATATTCAAAAGATTCATTGCCAGGCGCTTATACTGATACGCGGCTTTTGAATCCGGAAAACTTACCAGCAGCGGCGTTTGCAGCTTTACGGCGCGCGACATATGGTCATCCTTTAATATGTACCCCAGCCCTTTGACCGGGACGCCCGCGTACTGGCCCGCAATGCGGGTAAACCCGTCCAAGGCCGAAACCGCCTCTTTCTCGGTATCCGCCATGTTCATGACGAGGCGGATGTTGGGGAATATATTGCGCTGCCCCATGATCTTTACAAGCGCGTAGGCGTCCATAAAGGCGGTGGGTTCGGGCGTGGTCACAAGTACGGTGTCGTGGCTTGCGGAGATAAGGCGCAGGATATGATCCGATATCCCCGCGCCCGTGTCAAATATCACGGTATCCGCAACATCCTCCAGACACATGAGCTGCGTGACGACGCTCTGCACCGAATCCGTGTTGAGGCTGAGCATCTCCTCTACGCCGGACCCGCCGGAAATGAACTTCACGTTGCATACGCCGGTGCCTATGATTTCGCGGATATTGCGCCCGCCATGAATGACGCTTAAAAGGTTGCCCTCCGTTTTTGCGCCGAGCATGACGTCCACGTTGGCAAGGCCCAAATCCATATCCACGATCAATGCGCGCCGCCCCAATTGATTGAGCGCAATTGCGAGATTGATGGCCGTGCTCGTCTTGCCCACGCCGCCCTTCGCGCTGGTGACCGTCATCACCCGGATGCTGGGGGGCGTGTGCCTGGCTCTCATGATATCGCGTAGCGCCTGCGCCTGGTCAAACATCTCTCAGCACTCCCCTAACAGGTTTTTTGCCACCAGCTTCGTATCGGGTATGGAAATATCGAACGGTACATTCTGCCCTGTTGTAATAAATGCAATGGGCTGCTTCGCCAGGGAAGAGATGTTGAGCACACTGCCCCACGCGCTGACCTCGTCGAGTTTTGTGACGATGAGCTTGTACCCGCTGAGGAAGGAATAATGATTGATCAGTTCACGGCTCGCGCCATAGCCCATGGACGCGCTCACGCAAAGCAGCAGTTCGTCCGCGCCGCTGTGGCGGATATACGCCTCGATATCCTCCCGGTAGCGTTTATCCACAGGGCTTTTCCCCGCGGTATCGATAAGTACCACATCCCGGTCCTGCATTTTGACCAGCGCGTCCTCAACATCTTCCGGGGAATATACCGTGCAGATGGGCAGTTCCATGATCTCCGCGTAGGCCTTTAGCTGCTCCTGCGCCGCCACGCGGTAGGTATCCGTATTGATAAAGCCCACCTTGAGCCCGTGGTTGATGGTAAACAGGCCCGCAAGTTTTACGATCGTGGTGGTCTTGCCTACGCCTGTGGGGCCCAACAGCATGATAATGTTCATGCGGTATTTTTTGAGCTTGATGGCGGCGGGCTCTCCCAGCATATCCTGTACGAGGCTATAGGCCACCTGCTCCGGATCGTCGCTGAATTTTGAGGTAATCTCATGGGTTTGCGCGGCGATTTTTTTCGCCACGCCCACAAACACCTCTCGCTCCATCAGCCGGTTGCCGATCGCCTCGGCGCCGGGGGAGAGCTTGACGCCGCTCCTGCGGTCCAACAGCGGCTTCTGATCCGGTCCCGTCGCCGGTTTTGGCACGGGCGATTCGGCGGCCTGAAACTTTTTCTCGGCCTGCGCCAAAGCCTGCGCTGCCGCCACGGCAGGTATAACCGCCGCCGGGGGCTTTTTTTGCGCGGAAGGAGCGGGCGGGTTGGGCACGGGAGCCAGGCGGGGCTGTTCATACGCTTTGCGCTCCGGGATCATGGCCTTGCCCGGTATCGGCTCGTAGGCCACCGTCACTTCCACCAACTTTTTTCCGAAAAGGCCCTTGAGGCCCTTTCCTCTGATCTGACGGTTGGAGAGTATCATCGCATCGGGGCCAAGCTCCTTGCGGATGCGCTCCATTGCTTCAGGCATTTCGTTTGCGATATAGCTCTTGACGAACATGGTTAAAAGCTCACCACCCCATCGGAGAAGATTTCCACATCACGTTCCAGCTCATTGTATGAAAGCACGACGAGATCGGGATTTAATTGCTCCGTCATCTGTTTAAAATACCTGCGCACCGCGGGCGCCGTCAGGAATATCGGTGTGCCGCCGGAGCCGAGCGCGTTTTCCACAGCGTTCTTGGTGCTTAAAAGGATGCGCTGAATCTGCATGGGCTCCACCGCCGCGTACGAGCCGCGTTCGGTCTGCCGGATACTGCCTGCAATCGTCTGTTCCACCTGCGGGTCCAGCGTGATAACGCGGGCCTTATTGTCCGGCACGAAGCGCTGGGTGATGGCGCGCTTGAGGTTCTGGCGCACATACTCGGTCAACAGCTCCAGGTCGCGGGTCAACGTGCCGTAATCGCCCAATATTTCCAGAATGGTGCCGATATCCCGTATGGAGATGCCTTCGCGCAGCAGATTCGCAAGTATTTTCTGCACCTCGCCCACGGAGAAGAGCTTGGGAATGACTTCGTCCACCAAGGCGGGCTGCTGGGTCTTGAGATTATCAATGAGCACCTGGACCTGCTGCCTGCCCATCAGTTCATGGGCATGATGCTTGATGACTTCCATCAAATGAGTGGCGATAACTGAGGGCGAATCGATGGTGGTAAAGCCCTTTAGTTCCGCGCGCTCGCGTTCGTTTTCCGTGATCCATACGGCGGGCAGGCCAAACGCCGGGTCGGTCGTCTCTATGCCATCCAGCTTTGCTTCAAGCCCTGCCGGGCGCAGCGCCATAAAATGATCCGGCATGACGTCGCCATGGGCGACCTCGAGGCCCTTGATTTTGATGCAGTAGGAGTTGGTGCCCAGCTGGATATTGTCCCTTACGCGCACGACCGGCACGACGATGCCCATTTCCATGGCGCACTGGCGGCGGATCATGACGATGCGGTCCAATAAATCCCCGCCCTGCAGGGTATCCACCAGGGAGATGATACCGTAGCCGAATTCCATTTCGATGGGATACACCTGCAAAAGCGAGGTGACGTTTTCCGGCTTGCGCTTTTCCTGCGCGGCAAGCTCGGCAGTATCGTCCTCTGTCTGTACTTCTTTTTTCTTCCTGGCATTGGTGGTAAGGTACGCAAAAAGCGGCAGCGCGGCTGCAATCAACAGAATGGTGATGGTCGGCATGCCGGGGACAAAGCCGAACATGGCAAGCATGCCGCCCAGGATATAGAGCGTCTGCGGCTTTGCAAACAATTGACCCGACAGCTCGACCCCAAAACTGCTTTCGCTTGCGGAGCGGGTAACGATAATGCCTGCGGAGGTGGAAACCAGGAGCGCAGGGATCTGGGTGACCAAACCTCCACCCACGGTCGCAAGCGCATAAACCTCAAGCACCTGTTCGAAAGGCATGACCTTGCCGCCTAAACCCAAAGCGCCTATGACGATACCGCCGACCAGGTTGATGACTGTGATAATGATGCCTATGATGGCGTCGCCCTTTATAAACTTGGAAGCGCCATCCATCGCGCCGTAAAAATCCGCCTCGCGCTGTATGGCTTCCCTGCGCTTTTTCGCTTCCCCTTCGTTGATGATTCCTGTATTCAGGTCCGCGTCGATTGCCATCTGCTTGCCGGGCATGGCGTCAAGCGTAAACCTTGCGGCCACCTCCGCCACGCGCTCCGAGCCCTTGGTAATAACCATAAACTGAATGATAACGATGATCAAAAATATGATGAAGCCTACAACAAGGTTGCCGCCCATAACAAAGGAAGCAAATGTGTTGATGACGTTGCCCGCCTCACCCCCGTTGCCTAAAATAAGACGCGTGGAGGCAACATTGAGCGTAAGACGGTACAGTGTCAAAAGCAAAATCAGCGTTGGGAACGTAGAGAATTCCAGCGTTTCTTTAATATAAAGGGACATCAGAATTACAAGAATGGAGATTGCTATATTCAAAATCAGTAGCGTATCCATCATCCCGATGGAAGGCGGCACGATGATAAGCAGCACAATGCCCAGCACCATCACGGCCACCATGATATCCGAACCCTTGATTTTCACACGATCACCTCCTAGTCTCAGGATGTTTCAGGCGATACACATACGCGAGAATCTCGGCCACCGCCTGGTATAAATCCTCCGGCACCTCATCGCCTATTTCGCAGAAGAAGTACAGGTTGCGGGCGAGGGCCTTGTTTTCCACAATCTCCACGTGATACTCCGCGGCCTTTTCCTTGATGCGCCTGGCTAAGAAATCCTGGCCCTTCGCTACGACGACCGGGGCGCCGTTCACCCCCTCCTTATAGGAAAGCGCAACGGCAAAATGCGTGGGGTTGGTGATGACCACATCCGCGTCCGCAACGGCCTGCATCATGCGCATGCTGCTCATCTGCCGCTGTTTCTGCCGGATTCGTCCCTTGATCTGGGGGTTGCCTTCGGTCATCTTATACTCGTCCTTGACCTCCTGCTTGGTCATCATAAGGTCTCGTTCATACTGCCGCCATTGCAGGAAGTAATCGATGGGGCCCAGTATCGCAAGGGCAATGGCGATCTTGAACGCGATACTGAGTATCATATCCCAGGTGGCGTCGATGGAGAAATCCAGCTCCTGGTACATCAGCGAGGGCGTGCCCTGTATGCGCAACGTGTACTCGTCATACGCAACCTTCACGATCACCGTCAGGCGCACCAGGGATTTTAAGAGGTCAATCAGCGTCTTTTTTGAAAATATCCGCTTGAACCCCTCCGCCATGCTGATGCGGGAAAACTTGGGCTGTATCGCCTTCGCGGTGAACAGCGCGCCCACCTGCAGGAAATTGAATATGATTCCCGCGGCCGCCGCCGCGGCCAGCACCGGCAGCAGTATAAGGACAAACTGGATATACACGTCCTTAAACGTGGCATGTATATTCGCGACATTGAACGGTTCGGGTGCTGCGGCCGAAAAATACCGGGTTGCCATGTTCTTCATGCCGTCCACCATCAGCGTTCCTGCGATGGACAATATGAAAAACAGCACAAGCAGCGAGAATGCGGTGGTCAGGTCCACGCTTTTGAATATCTGGCCTTTGTCGCGCGCGTCCTTCCGCTTTTTGGGCGTCGCTTTTTCTGTACGGTCACCGTTTGCCTGGCTCATGCGGGAGCCGCCAATCCGCCAAACATGTAATGAATGGACTCGAACATGTTGTTAAACAGCGTATTGGTAAAGTTCACATACACCGGCAGCAGCAGCAAAAGCGCCAGGAACCCCATTATGATCTTGAGGGGGATGCCCACCACAAACACGTTCATCTGCGGCGAGGTGCGCACCACGATGCCCATGATGATCTCCCCCATCAGCCCGGCCGCGATCATGGGCATGGCCACCTTGGCGGCGAGCACAAACGCAAGGGCGAATACCTCAAGCGCCGAAACGCCCAGCGCTGGGTTTAACGTAACCTGCCCCACGGGAATGTAGGAGAAGGTGCTCTGCAATATATAAATCAGCTGGTGATGCCCGTCCACCGCAAAAAAGGAGAGCATCATGGCGGTATAGAGAAAGTTGCCCGTGACGGGGACGCTGATGTTTGACTGCACGTCGAACACATTCACCATGCCAAAACCCATCTGCATATCGATCACGTGCCCCGCCGTCTGCGGGATGCTGAAGATCAGCGTGGTCACATACCCAAGTACCAGCCCGAACAGCAGTTCCTTTACGCACAGCAGCACGTATTCCAGTACGTTGCGGTACGTGATTGCCGGAGGATTCGGGTCCGCCGCAAACACCACATAAGCGAGCGTAACGCACAGCAGAATCTTGAGCGTGTTGGGCAGCGTTTTTCGCCCGAATATGGGGGAAGAAAAAATCAACGCTGAAACCCGCAGGAATATCAGCACGAAGTAATCGATATTCAGTACGACGGTGTCTACGATTCTGTCCATCGTTTTTTAACGCGCGGTGCCGATATATTCGAACAAGCGCAGCGTAAAATCGGAAAGACCCGTAAGCATCCAGCCGCCGAACACTAAAAGCGCAAGCAGTATGGCGATGATCTTAGGTACGAACGCCAGCGTCTGCTCGTTGATCTGAGTCGTGGCCTGGAATATGGAAACAATAATGCCCACCACCATGCCGATAATGAGCGGAGGCGCCGACACCGTCATGATGGTGGTCACCGCATCCTGCATGACTTTGATTACCGTTGACTGATCCATGCTCAAAACCCCAATTGCCGTATTGCCTTTTTTGCCCAACCGATCCCCGCGTTCAAAATTACCCGAAACTTGAAATGAGGGACCGGACCGTAAGCGTCCACCCATCCACCATTACAAACAGCAACAGTTTAAAGGGCAGCGATATGATTACAGGCGGAAGCATCATCATGCCCATCGCCATCAGCGTGCTCGCCACCACCATATCGATGACGATAAAAGGAATGTAAATATAGAACCCGATTTCAAACCCGTGCTTGATCTCGCTGGTGATAAATGCGGGAATAAGCGTCGTGTTCGGGATATTTTCAAGGGCCTCGACCGTATCCGGCTGGCCGGAGGCGGTAAGGAAGAATTTCAGGTCCGATTTATACGTCTGCCTGAACATGAATTCGCGCACCGGCTCCATGGCGCGGTCCACCGCGACCTCCTGGGTGATGACGCCATTGACATAGGGTTCGTACGCTTCAGTCTTTATTTGATCCACAATGGGGGACATGATGAATAGCGTCAGAAACAGCGCCAGGCCAACGAGCACCTGGTTGGGCGGCATCTGCTGCAGACCCATGCCGTTGCGCGTCAGCGAAAGCACGATGATGATGCGCGTAAAGCACGTCAGCATGATGAGTATGGAGGGCAGCACGCTCAATATGGTGAGCAGCATCAGGATATCGAGCGAATCGCTCCTGTCCCCCAGCAATCCCCCGAACGGCCCGTTGGAAGAGGCGGTATTCTCATTGAGCACAGAACAACCGCATAACAAAACAGCCACCATAATAACCGTTACTAAGAGCCAAATCCGTTTGGTTCTGCCGGTCTTACGGTGGTCCCTGCCCCTTTGGGGCCTTTCATATAAAAGTTGCGGCGGCAAAAGCGGCGCCAGCGGCTGCGTATTCCTCATTAGCAAAGTTCCGTTCTTTGCGCCTCGTTCTGTTGAGAACACCCACGGGGCGCTTTATTTGGGTAAACTGTCCTTCTTGTAAATCTTTGCGAGCACCTCTTTGAAAGACTGCATGCCGTCCGTTGGCGGGTCCTGCGTCAAAGGCTGGAGTTCTCCGTCCTCGACTGTGCCCAGGTGCTGCATGGCCTGCGGCGTCACCCCTACGACGATATGCTTTGTGCCCACCTGAAGCAGCAATATCTGTTTGTCCTTTGCGAGCACTACGCGGTCTTTCACCAGCATGTATTTGCCCTTCATGAGATTGCCGCCCTTCACAGACAAATACCTTGTTGTAAAGTAAGCGGCAAAAATCACAAGGAGCAAAACAAATATGAGCAGAAGCGTGGAACCCGTCGAATCCTCCATCATTTCTTACACCTGCATGCGCATGACTTCGTTGTAGGCGTCTATCACCTTGTTGCGGATCTGTATGGCGAGGTTCAGGGAAAGCTCCGCCTTCTGCGCCTGTATGGTGGCGGTATGGATATCCGTAATATCTCCCGAAAGCAGGCGCAATGTGTCTGCCTGCACGGCGGTGTCCGCCGCCTGCGCCTCCTGCATGGCGTTGCTCAGGATATCCGTAAAGGCCGCACCCTCCGGCTTTGCAGCGGAGGAAGCCTGCTGCCCCGTCTGGGCCACGATATTGGAAAGCTGCTGAATCTGCATGGTGCCCTCTTTTCCTCAGCCTTAACGGCCGATCTCAAGCGCCTTTAACGCCATGTTCTTGGTGGCGTTGAGCGCAGTGATGTTGGCTTCATACGCCCGCGTCGCCGCCATCATATCCACCATTTCCGTCACTTCGTTTACGTTGGGGTAGCGCACATATCCGTTTGCATCCGCGTCGGGATGTGTGGGATCGTATTCGGTTTTAAAATCCGACATGTCCGTCGCAATGGAGGATACCACCACGCCGCGGCCGGGAGACTGCTCTTTTTGGCCTTCCCTCGCCCTATTCAGGAACGAGGCAAACCCGGCGTCGCCGGGGCGCTCGGAAAACACGACGGCCCTGCGGCGGTACGGCTCCCCGTTTTCGGTCCTGGTCGTGCTGGCGTTCGCGATATTCTGGCTGATGACGTCCATCCTGAGCCGCTGGGCCGTGAGCGCGGAACCGCTGATATCGAGTGAGCTTAAAAATGCCATACGCTACTTCCCCTCCCTGATTGCCATGCCAAGGCGCGCAAACTCGCTGTTCATCTGTTCGGTCAAGGTGTAATAGTAAATGGTGTTGCGCGCGAGGGCAACGTTTTCGGCTTCGACGTCCACATTGTTGCCGTCCATGCGCATGGTAAGATCGTCGTTTTGGGAAACCACGGGTGAAACGTCCGCCAAGTTCTGCACTTCATTGGAGCCGTCAAAATCGAAGTGGCTGCCCCGGGTGCGCGTATTTGAAAAGTCCTGATCTAAGCCGTTTCCGGCATCCACGATATCCTCATTTTGGGAGAATACGATATGCTTGTCCCGCGTGCGCTTGTTTTCGTAATGGGACGGGATATCGTTTGAAAACGCGTCCTGCCGCGCAGGCTCGTCGCCTGCGGAGGATTGTATTTGCGCCTGATCCTCGATCGCCTTTTTGAACATGGTCTCAAACGCGACACTGGAGCTTTTGAAGTTGGGCGTTTCCGCGTTGGCGATATTGTTGGTGACGACTTCGTTGCGGAGCCAAGCCGCATCCATGCCCTTTTGCAGGAGGTCAATGTTATGAAACATTTTCGATATCATGCTCAAACCACTCCTTCCTGGGAACGATACGCCTCGTAGTTGGATAGTACCTTGGAAACATAACCCCGTACGCGCTCGTTAATTTTTGCGTATTCGGAGGCGTCGTCCGGATCGGCGATGTTCAGCCCCGATATCCGGCTTGGGCCCGTATTGTAGGCCGCCAAAGCAAGGCGCAGATCTCCAAACCGGTCGATCAGGTTTTTTAAGTACTTGCTCCCGCCGCTGATATTCTGCGCGGGGTCAAAGGAGTTTGTTACGCCCAGCGACGCCGCCGTTCCCGGCATCAACTGCATGAGCCCTTCCGCGCCGGCGGAAGACACCGCGTCCGTGCGATAGCTTGATTCCGCCTGTATGACGGCTTTGATCAGGGCTTCATCCAGCCCGTTCTCCTGCGCCGCGCTCTTGATGAGCCCATCGTAGGAGGAAGCGCTCTGCACAGCCGCAGGCTGTATTTGCGCCTGGATTTGGGTCTGCGCGGCCAGCGTGCCCGCAAGCAGGCTGGAAAAACGTGGAGCGGTAAAACCCGCCTTTGCCGCGCTGGCATTGAGAGCGGATTGCACCTGCTGCAATTTGGCTAAATATATATCCTTAACCGTTTCCATACAGCAAACCCTTCTTATACATAATGAGTATAGCATAACAAATCGCGCGCATTCAACAATTTGTTCATATTTTTACGCGCTTCTGAGCTAAAACACGTACATTTCGTCGAATATTTCCACAAAACGCATGTATCTGTACCGGTTCCAGAGCTTGAATTTACAGCCAAAACAAAGTAGGGTTTATTTTCCACCTGTCATCTCGTCATGCCAGCGGCACATACGGGAGGAAATCTCCGAAAGGGGCAGTTCCTCCTGTACGGCGCCGACGTTGTTCGCTACCATCGGCATGCCGTAAACCACGCAGGTTTCCTTGTTCTGCCCGATGGTAAACGCGCCTCTTTTGCGCATGCTCAAGAGTCCTTTTGCGCCGTCGCTTCCCATGCCGGTGAGGATTATGCCGAGCGCGTTCGCTCCCGCCGCTTTGGCCACCGACTCAAAGAGCACGTCCACCGAAGGGCAATGCCCGCTGACCTTTTCGCCCTTATAGCTCTTTATGCGGTACCCTTTTGCGGACCGCTCCACTTCCATCTGGAAATCGCCCGGGGCGATAAGCACACGGCCCGGCAGCACAACATCCCCGTCCTCGGCCTCCTTTACCTCCAGCGCGCAGGTATTGTTCAACCTTTCCGCATACATTCTGGTAAACACAGGCGGCATATGCTGCACCACCACGATGCCCGCCGAGAAGCTTTTGAGGCTGTTCAATATGGTCGCCGTGGCCTCCGTACCGCCGGTGGAAGCGCCGATGGCTACCAGCAGGCTTTCGTTCACGGCTGTCCCGCTCGACCTTTCCGTAAGCGCCGCAAGGTTCTTTTTGCGCTTGAACTGGCCCACCTTGGAAATGGAAGCGATCTTGATCTTGATGACAAGCTCGGAAATAAACGCGTTGCGGTCCCCCTCATCCATGGTGACGGGTTTTGCTACAAAATCCACAGCGCCAGCCTGCATGGCGTCCAACACCATGGTTGGCGTGGAGCTGACCACAAGCACCGGCAGCGGATACTGCGGCATCAGCTTTTTCAAAAATTCCAGGCCGTTCATCTTGGGCATATCCACGTCCAGCGTCATGACGTCGGGCTTTAGCTCGAGTATCTTGTCCCTGGCCTCAAACGGGTTGGCTGCCTCCCCCACCACCTCTATCCCAGCGTCTTTGGAAATACTGGTGCTGATAAACTGGCGCATGAAAAGAGAATCGTCCACGATCAGGACGCGCGTTTTCTTCAATGCCATACTCTTTAGCCCTTCCTGTAGACTGAGGGCATCACATAATGAAGACCCGTCGAGGCCCTGTCCACCGATTCCGAATGGCCTACAATCAGGTAGCCTCCGTCGCACAACGCGTTACAGAAGCGGTTCACCAGCTCCACCTTTGTTTTCGCGTCAAAATAAATCATAACGTTGCGGCAGAATATCACATGGAACTTTTTCTTGAAGGGAAACGTCTGCTCCATGAGGTTGAATTTGCGGAATATGACTTCTTTTCTCAATTCCTGCTTTACCATGAGTTTACCGTCGGCTTTGGGCTCAAAATACCGTATACGCCAGTGGCCGGGGATATTGCCCGCATCCTCCGCGCTGTATATGCCCTGTTGGGCCGCGTCGAGCACCTTCTGGGAGATGTCCGTCGCTAAAATCCGCTTGTCCCACATGGCGCCTTCCGCGCCAAAAAACTCGTCGTTGAGCATGGCGAGGGTATACGGCTCCTGCCCGGTGGAGCAGCCCGCGCTCCAGACGCGGATGTCGTGATCCCCCACGTTCTCTTTTAATCCCGGCAGTACGGTCTGCCTGTAAAAATCGAAATGCGCCCATTCCCGCATGAAGTAAGAATAGTTGGTGGTAAGGGCGTTGATGACGTTGGTGATTTCCGTGCCGGTCGTATCCTGAAATAGCACCTTAAAGTAGGCCGAATAGCTATGGTAACCGTTTTTCGTCAGGTATTGGTTCATGCGCCCTTCGATGAGGGTGCGTTTTTTTGTGAGATTGATGCCGTAATCCCGCTTTAAATACTCCGTAAGCGTCAGAAACTCCTGATCGCTCAGCTTGATAAGATCGCGATTTTGTACGTAACTTTCCATAAAAACGTCCTTTGTTGTGGCTTTCTTTAAAAAGACAGTCAGGGCTTACTTGTATATATCGTCATTTTTCTTGGAAACATAACATGACTTCACAGGCAAAAGGCGTGCCCGAAAAACGGGCACGCCTCGAATTATCCTTGTTAAAACTGTTTTACTCGTAAAGCAAAGCGGCGCAGTCGAGCAGCATCTTCACCTTTTCATCCGTCCTGCTGATGCCGCTGATGTATTTGGAGTGCACGTCCTTCATGGAAGGCGGAGGCACGACGTCCTGCGCGTCTATCGTGAGCACTTCGGAAACTTCATCAATCAGAAGCCCTACGGTCATCTCCTGCACTTCCACCACCACAATGCAGGTGCGTTCGGTATATTCTACGGCGGGTTTTTTGAACTTTAACCGCACGTCGATAACGGGGACAATCTTTCCCCGCAAATTCATAATGCCTTTGAGATAATCCGGCGCGCCGGGCAGCGGCGTTACAGGCAGTACACCGATGATTTCTATCACGTTGCCTATGGCAATGCCGTATACTTCCTCCCCCAACAGAAAGGTTAAGTACCGGTTTTGCTGCGTATCTTCCGCTTCCGCCACCGCGTTGTTCTGCATAAAGGCCATGGACCGTTCCCCTTTCGCTATTAAGCTCACCACATACTATGTCTTAATAATACAAATCCACAATCAGGCCCCGAATATCGTCCACAATGCTCAAAAGCCGGATATTTTCGGCCTCGTTCTTTAAAATCTCCGCCGCAAGCTCGTCCAGCTTGCCGTTGACTTTTCGGATGAGCGCAAACACCTTATGGCGGCCTCTTTGGTCAAACTGGCTGGTCTTGCTGAACAGGTACGCGTTGCTGACGGTTTCGTTGAGCAGCTCGCTGATCAACGCCCGGTATTTATAAAACTCCGCGATATCCGCCTTTTTGCCGACGATTTCGCCCTGATCGAGTATCTTCCCTTTGAGCGCTTTGAGGTACTGCTCATACTCCGCGGTATCCGAGTCATGCTTTTGGCGGGAGAATTCGCGCGCAAACCCGGACGCCACCTTTTTTTCCGATGTGCCGACCGCCTGGGCATTCGCGAATACCGTTGACGTTTCCTTAATTCTCACGGCCAATCCTCTTTCCTAATAAATAAGCGTCAAAGGTCTATGGGGGAGTTCTCCTCAACGGCCAAACCGTTTGCCGGGCGTTAAAGGTCCAATAAAAGTTCCTCTTCTTCGGGCTTAAGCAGCTTGGTGCAATCCAGCAGCAGTTTGACGTTGCCGTCTGATTTTGCGATGCCGCTCACGCAGCGGTTCTGCGGGAGCCCGTCAAATGTTGGCGGCGGCACGATATCCGCTTCTTCTATGTGAACGACGTCGGCCACGTGTTCCACGATCAGCCCCGCATTGAGGTTCCCGTTGTCTATGATAACGATGCAGGCCCGCTCTCCGTATTCGATCACCGGCATTTTAAAGCGCAGCCTGAGATCCATTACGGGAATGACCTTGCCGCGCAGATTGATGACGCCCCTGACGAACGCCGGCATCTCGGGCAAGGGAGAAATGGGCATAAGGCCTATGATTTCGGTTACGCAGCCGATATCCAGGCCGTAGACTTCCTCGCCAAGGCCGAACGTAAGGTATCGGCTTTGCTGCGTATCGTCCATATCTTCAAACAAATCCCGTTCCAACAACGACATGGCGTTTCCTCCAAAATCCTTCGCGCTATAAGCGCGGGTCATTTCCGCATATCAATAAACAGGCTATCCGCCACCGTGTACGGGCTGACATACCGCTGCATATTCTTGCTGGATTGGCGGATGTTTTTCAACTCCGCCTTGTAAAACAGCAGACGTTCCTCCACATATGCCGCGCACTGTTCGTCCAGACGCCTGATTTCCTCAAGCGCCTCCCTCATTTCTTCGGAAAGGACTTTTTTACCCAGACCATAGCGCGCATCCAATGCGTCGATCTGCGCCCGCAGCGCTTCGCTTTCATCCAAAACCGCCGCAAGCTCTTCCTCGCGGCTCTCTTCCAAGCAGCTCAGCTGCGCTTTCGCGAGTATGAGCATGCGTTCAATCATCTGCTGTTTCTGCTGCACATATTCGGTTGGATGATCGGAAGCGGCCATTTTTTATTCCCCCATTTGCGCAACGGAGCCCACGCCGTTTTTCGAAAGCGTGGCCCAGGAGTCCCGAAGCTCCGAAAGGAGCCTCACGATATCGGAGAGGGCCTTTATATCTTTGTTCGCGTTGCCCTGCGCAAGTTCGTTGAGCATGAACTCATAGAGCGCGAAAAGATCGTTTCCGATGGAATAGCGCAGATCCAGACTGTTGATCAGCTCCATCAGGATACGCTGGGCCTTTTGCAGGCTGTCGTTCGCTTTTTCAAAATCCTTTTCTTCGATGGAGAGACACGCGATCTTGATTTGCTTGATGCAGCCGTCATACAGCATGACGACCAATTCTACCGGGTTTGCGGTTAAAACGCCCTGCTGCTTGTACTTTTGGAACGCATTGTTCATTGCGTACATATAGTTCCTCCCAAAAACCTGATACCGTTGCTTATTTTGAAAATCAGAATGTTTTAACCTTGAGCTTGGGATCCGAGCAGGGAGCTGATCCAGCTTGTCTGGCTGTTGAGCTTTGCCAAAGCCGTCTCCATAGCGGTGAACCTTGCGTAGTACTTTTCTTCGTTCTTGGCCAGCCAATCTTCCAGCTGGTCGAGCCTGTTGTTGGCTTCGGTAACCGCTCTTCCGTTGGTTTCCAACGTGGTATCGACGCTGTTGGTAAGATAGGAGTTGAATATGCCCGACATCCTCGTCACAAGGCCGGATTCTTTATATTTTGTGCTCCCATCTTCGGCCTTGTTCACCTTGGTGAATATGTTCGCCACCTGATCCGGGTTGTTGGCCAGCGCATTCTTGAGCTTGGCTTCGTTGATCACGATCTGGCCCGTCTTCGACATATAGCCGGTCTCCAGGCCGATGCTTGCGGCGCTGCCGCCCGCTCCCTCCACCACGCTGTAAAACGCGCTCCTGAGATCCTGAAGCAGCGCACGGACTCCGCTGTCGCTGCGCAGCAGGCCGCTCTTTGCCTTCTCTTCCCACTGGGCAATCTGGGTCTCGGAAAGCTCGTCCCGTTCCGCATCCGTAAGCGGTCCATAATCGGAATAGACTTCCTCATCAAGCTTGGCCTGCAGTTCTGCAATAAGAGAGTTGTATCCATCGATAAAGCCTTTGATCTTGTTGTATACGCTGTCCACATCCCGCGCCACGCTGAACTTGATTGGGGTGGTCGATTGATCCTTCAGTGTATAGGTGATGCCGTCGATGGTGAACGTATTGGAGGTTCTCTCCACCGGTACGCCTTCGATGGTCAGCTTCGCATTATCTCCCGTCTTGTTCACCACGGCAATCTTAAACGCCGATGCGCCCACGGTTTCCTCAGATTCCGCAAAGGCCTTGCCGCTGATATTTTTAATATCAATCTTGCCATCCGTGCCGGTGGCCTTGCTGGTGATGGTAAACTTGCGCGTTAAGCTGGAATAGCCCACGGTCACGCCCGCATCCGAAGAATTGATTTTGTTCACCATGCTGCTGATGGTCGTGTCCTTGGAAAACGTAAACGTTTTGTCGTTAATGGAGAAGGAAATCTTGCCGTCTACAAAAACATCCTCAATATTCCCAAACGCCTCTTCCAGCGTGGAGTTGATGTTTTTGGTAGCGTCGAACATTTCCCCGCTGCTCGATACCTTAGCCGCGGTCGCAAGACGTTCAATGCTATCGATGGTAAGCTGCCCCACGGAAGCGTTGCTGCCCGCCGTGATGCTCACCGCGCTGGTCTGGGTATCCATCGTCACCGCGAACGCGTTGTAAGCGGAGGACGAGAACATATTGGTAGCCGGGAATTGTGTGGTCATGTATGTCTCGCGAAAACTCTTAAGCTTCAGGTTAATCGCCCGGTAGGCGTCCCCCTTCCACTCCAGTTCTTCCGCCAGCTTGAACTGTTTATCTACCTTCAGTTGATCGATTTTCAACAGGCTCGTTACAATCGCCTCGGTATCGAGCCCCGAGGAAAGACCATTCAAACGGATCAAATTAGCGTTGATTCCATTTGTCGCCATTCTGTATCACTCCTTACCTTTGGCCTAAAAATTGCGATTTTACGCTACATACTTAATCGGCATAATGCCGTGCGACTTTAGGAAAAGTTTTCTTTTGCATTACGCATGCGCGTAATAGACTACGCTCCCTAGGCTTTCGCTGTAGATATCGGTGATGGGCGCATAATTGGTGAGTGTCCTCCCCGCCTGGGCGATCATCACGCCGCGGGAAGGGTCGTATTGCCCGTCATTGGATGGAGAAACGACCTGCACATGCCCGTGGCCACCCTCCGTATTTTTCCATGCCGTGACGACGGGAAAGCCCTGGTTCGCGTATTGCTGCGCCTGTTCCGGCGTGACCTGCACCCAGCCGTAGTCGGCGCCTTTGGCTCCCAGCCAGTCGTATATGCCGTTGGCGTTGAGTTCCTTCGCGCCGCTCACATCGGGATATGCCCGGGCTTCCTGCGTGACGGGATCGACATAATGGGGAATTTCCGCGCCCATGGCCTTGGTGACGTCCCAGAGGAATATGTTGCAGTACGTATCGTTGTTTCCGTTTTTATTGACGGCGTAGCGCGGGTTTGCCGGCACCTGAAACTGGTCGATGACGCTGCGGTAACGTCCGGCGCTTCGATTGCCCTGCTGGCTCGTAATGATTGGGTTTGCGGGTTTTGAGGCGGAAAACGGCGTTACCGCCTCGTTTGAACTGCCGCCAAACACCATATCGTTTGCGCGCTGGAGCCCGGCACGGTCATATCCGCCCGAAACCAGCCCGTTCAATACGTCGAAGCGCATATTTTCCAGCGTATCCGCGGAACTGTTTGTAAGAGCCGCCGAAAGGCTGGACATGGCCGCCCCCATGGAGCTTGCGGAAGCGCCCGTGCCCATCATCATGAAAAACAGCATGACGGCGCTCTTTAAGTCCCCCCCTTCTTCCCCCGCCGAGGAAAGAAGCGCGGGCACCTGCGCGAGCATGGCGGTACTTTCCGCGGAGGCAATTCCTTCGCCTCCTTCAGCGCCATCAAACCTCAGCCCGGAAAGCTGTTCCGAAAGCTGTGCGGAAAGCAGCGCTGAAAACGCGGCGGAATTTGCGCCGGAAGACGCCTTCCCCGTACCTACCGTATTGGGGGTGGGAATAAGCGGGTTGACGGAAACTGTCATCTGTACATTCCTTTTTGTATGTCTGATAGTTGATAGCGCTTTGGCGTGCTGCCGTCCAGCTTGCCGATAAATACAAGCACCTGTGCTACCACCTGGTAGAGTTCCTCCGGAATTTCATCGCCCGTGCTGAACCGGTTCAAAACGGAGAGGAGCGACTCGTCCTCCACGATGGGGATTTTATTTTCTTCTGCGGTCTCAAGCATCTTTTGCGCGACATAGCCCTGCCCCAGGCCCACAATCAAAGGGGCGTTGTCCCTGCCCATGTCGTATTTGAGCGCTGCCGCCTGCGCATCCGGCTTCTGGTTTTCGCTCATATCATCACATCCACGCCGGCGCCGGAGGGCGCATGCATCCGTACCAGTTTTTCTTCCACGTTGAGCGGCGTCGTTTTTTCCCGAAGCGGCGAGACCTTATATTCCTTTAACTGAAAGCGAAGTTCCGAAAAAGAGCGTTGCAGTTCGCCGGAGTTCTCCCGAAAAGCCGCGAGCGTTTTTTCATTCTGCACCCTAATGTCCAGGGAAAGATCGCGGTTTTCCATGCGCAGCATGGCTTCCACCCGGCCCAGGTTCTGCGTGGAGAGCCCCAGCACCACGGATGTACTTTGCCGCTCCGCGCCCTTTTCCCTCCGGTTCCTTTTATAGATGTAAAGCTCCGCCGATCCGTACTCTTTGAGATGGATGGGAATCTGCACAAACACAAACCGGGAAATGTCCTCCGCAAGCTTGGCCTGCGCGGTGAGTTCCTGAAAACGGGAGGCGAGGGTCTCCTGCGTATGGATATCGGTATTTTTAATCAGCTTCTGAAGCTCCAAAAGCTTTTGGGGCGTTTCTTCCACGGATTTTTTCAATGTTTGCGCATCAAGGTCCTCCCCCGCTTTCGCGAACAGCTCCAGCAGCTGCTTTAGAACCGCCTTTTCTTCGCTCTTCGCCGCGTTTTGGAAATTGGAGGATTCTTCGAGCGCAAAATCGGGATTGGGCGCTGTTTCCGTATTATGCGCAACCGTATCGCCGACGCCCGCCTGCTCCGGTCCGGGCTGTGCCGCATCGGTCATCGTCAAAACACCTTCCTGCGATTTCTGTGTGTCCGGTCGCCCGGCAGCCGCCTTTTGAGGCTGGATTTGTTCCGCCGCAGTACCAGCAGCTGCCTTCCCCTCCAATACGGGTTGTTCGGGCGCGGGAGCGACCGTCTCTTTGCCCGGGGCCTGAGGCTGCTCTTTGCCCACTCCGGAAACCGGTTCTCCCTGCAAGGCCAGGGCGGGCTTCTCCATTGCCGGAGCTTCCTGCGGCCGCAATGTACCCTGCGCCTGCGGCTGGATCTGTTCTTTTCCGGCAGTCGGTTCTTCCGCCATGGATAATACAGGCTTCTCCTGCCCGGTTACGGGAGCGCCCTCCGCCTGTGGCTGCGCCGGGGTCTGACCCTGCGGTTGGCCCGCCTCAATCTGCTGCTGCCCGGTTAAAATCTGTGCCTGGCCTTCCGCCTGGATTAACGCCGTATCTCCTTGCTGCGGAATGGCCTGCGCTTGCTGTCCCTGCAACGCAGCGCTTGTTTCGATCTGCACAGCCTGAAGAATGCCGGATTGCCCTTCCTGCGCTGCAGCGGGCCGGCCCGCCGGGTTGGGCTGTGCGGAACTGTCCGGCTGGCTTTGCAGAAGGGGCGTTTGGATATGTTCTGCCGCCGCAACTGCAGCGGCCTGCCCGAGCGCGGAAGCGGTACCTTGCGCGACTTCATAAAAGGCCGTGCCGAATTGTTTGCCGTTCAGAATGGACCTAAACGCGCGGATGCTTTCATTTGTTGCCGGTATGTTGTTTGCGGCAAAAAACGCAGCCGTTCCGGCGTCTATCGGGTAGTTTCTCAAAATTTCCGCGGCGAGGGAGACGAGCTTGGGCGTGGGTTTCAGGTTCATCTGCCCAAACGCTTCTTTCAGCTGCTGTGTCAGCGCGGCCTGTGTGGTTGCCGCGGCCGCTTCCCGCGCGGAGATGCCGCTCCGGCCCGGTTCCACGAACACCACGCGAAGCACCGGCTGTTGCCGCTCGCCTCCCGCCATCAGCTCAACCGTATCGTGTTCCATCAGGACGGTGCCCGGCTGAAGGCGCGCGCTGAATACGCGCCCGTCCTCCGTTTTGAGGGATACGTTCTCCCCCTCTACGGAAACGACAGTCGCGCGGATAACCTCTCCCTGCCCGATTGTAAGCGGGTTTTGCGGCGCTTTTGCGGCGGAGGAAGACGCGATTTCCTGAGTGAGCGTTATTCTCATGGCGGTCCTCGTTTTTTTATTTCAAATATCCGAACGCCTATATCGCCAAATCGATATGGTGGATGCGCCGGCCGTGCCTTTTGGGGCCTTGGCTGGAAGTACTTCGCGCTCAACCTATGATGGCGTCCTGCCAGGCATTCGCGCGCCGATGGTACTTGTATCGGCATTTTTAGCCGGGATATTAATGCCTTTTGTCCCCGGAATCCTTTCCTTTCGCGCCATATGCGGTATTCTCCGAGATTTCGCCAAAAAGTATTAAAGAACTGTTAACGCTTCCGAATGAAATGACGATATATAGAATAGCACGAAACACAATGGCCGTACTATGCGCAAAAATGGATGTCGGCCGCATCGTATAGCCGCAAATGTCCACAGGGATGGCGGCAGGGAGGGTGGTTTTCATAAAACCCGGCGAAATAAATGAGATACAGCTGGATTTTCTAAAGGAACTTGAAAATATCGGCGCGGCGAACGCGGCCACGGCTCTGGCCGGAATGCTCAACCGCCCCATCGATATTCGGGTTCCCAAGGCCTGGTTCTGCTCGCTGGAGGATATGGGGACGCTGTTGGGCGACGCCGAGCAGATCATGACCGGTTCCCTGGTGGAAATGTCGGGCGATATCACCGGCGCCATCCTGTTTGTACAGCCGCTCGAGGATTCGATCGCGATGTCGGACATGCTCATTGAAATGCTGGGCGTGGAGAACGACAAAAATATCCCGTTCCCTTCCGACCTGCAGCATTCCGCGCTGATGGAGATTGCCAACATCCTGTGCTGCTCGTACATCAACGCGATAGCCACGCTGACCGGCCTTTATATCAATAGTTCCGTACCCGGCCTTGTTATTGACATGGCGGGCGCGCTTATGAATTTGCCTGCAGTCATGTACGGAGCTTCCGGCGATACGATACTGATGCTTGAAACGGTACTTGTGGATTTCGACAAATATGTGTCCGGCCGCTTCTTCCTGATGCCCGATATCGAATCGCAGACTTTAATGATGAGGAAGATGGGCCTTTTATAGTATGGCGAATACAATCATCGGTATTGCAGACATGGCGCTTGCAAAAGCGCCGGATACATTGACCACGCTCGGACTGGGCTCCTGTGTGGGGATCGTACTGTACGACAGGGTGCGCAGGATCGGCGGCCTTTCCCACATCCTGCTCCCCAAAGCGCCCGCGGAAGGCGCATCCGTACAAAAGGCCAAGTACGCCGATACCGCGATAGACGAACTCATCAGCCGTCTTGCGGCAAACGGTGCCGCGCCGCATATGCTCACGGCCAAGCTTGCCGGGGGCGCCAGCATGTTCTTTGCGAACAACGGCAGCGATATCATGCAAGTCGGCAAACGGAACGTGGATATGTGCCGCGAGGTGTTGAAATTGCGGTGCATTTCCATACTGGCCGAGGATACGGGAGGCAACGTGGGGCGGACGATCGTGTTTGACTGCGACACAGGGGCGCTGCTGATACGCACAGCATGGCCGAAAACCGAAAAAATTCTTTGACAACAACACTTATTGCTTATATATAGAAGAAATTGCTTTTACAGCAGGAGGAGCAACATGAAAAGAGTACTGGTAGTGGATGATGCGGCGTTCATGAGGATATCCATCAAGAATATCCTGACAAAGCATGGGTACGAGGTCTGCGGCGAAGCCGAAAACGGCGAAGTTGCCTTGCAGCGGTACAAGGAACTCACCCCGGACATCGTCACCATGGACATCACCATGCCTGAGATGGACGGCCTTTCCAGCCTGAAGCAGATCCTTGCGTTCCAGCCGGGCGCCAATGTGGTAATGGTATCCGCCATGGGCCAGGAGACCATGGTTCGCGAAGCTATCATCGCCGGAGCCAAGGGTTTTATTGTAAAGCCGTTTAAAGAAGACGTCATTGTAGGCGCGCTCAATAACATTAAATAACCGTTCCCTTTTTGGAACGCAAGAGCACATAGGAGAGAGGTGTCCGTATGTCCCAGTCCGACTCCCTTTTAGAGGTATACATTTTTGAAAACCTCCAGTTACTGGACCAATTGGAGACCCATATGCTCACCGCAGAGAAAGCGGATGGCTTTACTGAGGTGCAGGTGGATGCCATATTCCGTATTCTTCATACCGTAAAAGGTTCCAGCGGCATGATGGGCTATGACGGGCTGACGCGCCTGTCCCACGCGATGGAAGACCTGTTCTCCTTTATCCGGGACAACAGGGCAAAGAAATACGACCACCGCAAAGTGTGCGATCTTGTGTTCTCCGCGCAGGATTTTTTGAAAAATGAAATCGAGCGCCTTCAGGACGGTATATTGCCGGATAAGGATCCGAAGGAACTGCTCGGTGAAATTGCGCGCTATCACAAGGAATTGAAAAACGGGGGCACGAGCGGACCCCAGGAAACAGACTTGCCTGCCGCAACCGCAAGCCCAACTGCATCCGCGCCTGCTGCGGAAGCCGGAGCGGGTGAAAAACGGTACGAGGTAAAAATCCGGTTTGAAAAAGGCTGCAAAATGGAAAACGTACGCGCGTTCGGCGTGATAAAATCCGTTGAGCCATACGTTAGTTCCATTACAACCGTCCCCGCGGACGTTTTACAGGACGGCAGCGAGGAAGATATCGTAGAGCACGGCTTCGTCATGACATTGATCTCCTCCTCCACACGGGAGTTGCTGGAAGAAAAAATATCCTCAAACTTCTTTCTCGCATCATTTTCCTTAACCGAAGTCACAGAAAAGCAGGAAGCCGGGCATGCCACTGCCGTACAAAGCGCAAATCCCGCCGAAGAAAACGGGCAGGCGACGGAGCAAGCCGCCGCCCACCAGAAGCAGAATTTTATGAGCGTGCGGCTTGAAAAGCTGGACAAGCTGATGGACCTTGTGGGCGAGATCGTCATCGCGGAATCCACCGTCACCAAGAATCCGGAGGTTGTGAAACTGCGCGTTGAATCGTTCGAAAAAGCGTCGCGCCAGCTTCGGAAATTGACCGACGAGCTGCAGGATACCGTAATGTCCATCCGCATGATGCCCATATCCGCCACCCTCCACCGCCTGGAGCGCATTTTGCGCGATATCTGCAAAAAAACGGACAAGAAAGCGGAACTAAAGATCAGCGGTGAAGATACGGAAATGGACAAGAGCGTAATCGACAACCTTGGCGATCCGCTCATGCACATCATCCGCAACGCCATCGACCACGGCATAGAGGAGCCCGCCGTAAGGCGGCAAAAGGGCAAGCCCGAAACAGGGCGCATCACCGTGGATGCCCGCAACAACGGCGGCGAGGTGCTGATTGTCGTATCCGACGACGGGCAAGGTCTGGACCGTGAAAAGATACTCAAAAAAGGAATTGACGTCGGCCTGGTCAAGAAGCCGGAAAGCGAAATGACGGATAAGGAAGTCTATTCCCTCATATTCGCGCCGGGTTTTTCCACCAACCAGGTGGTTACGGAATTCTCCGGGCGCGGCGTGGGCATGGACGTGGTGCAGCGCAACGTGGAGAAAATGGGCGGCACGATTTCGGTGGACAGCGTCCCCGGCAAGGGCATGAGCGTGCAGTTCCGCATCCCGCTGACATTGGCCATCATCACCGGCATGCAGGTTTCCGTGGGCGGTTCGATATTCATATTGCCGCTTTTGAGCATTATGAAATCCTTCAAGTCCTCTCCCGGCGAGGTGTTCAAGGACCCGGACGGCAACGAAATGATATTGATCCGCGGCAAGTGCTACCCCATCGTCCGGCTGCACCGGCTCTTTGGGATAGAGGGTGCGGAAACGGAATTTGAAAACGGCATACTTGTGGTGCTCGAAGGCGACCAGCGCAGTTACTGCCTGTTTGTGGATGGCCTCATCGGCGAGCAGCAGACCGTCATCAAACCCCTGCCCCCTTATGTCACGCGTTCCCTGGGCTGGCAGAACGGCATTTCGGGCTGCACCATACTGGGGGACGGCAGCGTCAGCCTCATTCTTGACGTGACTGGGCTTTTGGAATAAAATGAGAATATATACGGCATGTTGGATGATTGTAGTTACGAACATTTTATCCTGCCTGCCGTTTTTTGAGCGTATTAAGGGAGATTGGGTATGAGATATATTCCCTCAAACTGTCTGCGTGTCGGGCAGGTTCTGGCCAACAATTTGGTGCTTGACCGCAACAGGCTGCTGTTGCGGAAGGGAATGGCGCTCACCGCATCCCAAATACTCAAAATCCGGCAACTGGGCTTTCAGGGCGTATATATCGACGACGACATCTCCTCCGACATCCAGATCGCACACGTTATCAGCGACGAACTCAAGCAGCGGGCCAAGCAGGAAGTACGGGCCATGTTCGTGGAAGCGGAAAACAGCCGCGGGCGCAAGGTGCTCTCTAACACCGACCGGCTGCGCGACGTGATCTCCAACATGGTGGAGGAGATCATGCACAACCGCAACACCATGGTAAACATCGTGGATATCCGCACTTATGACGATTATACGTTCAGCCATAGCATCAACGTCGCGGTGCTTTCCTGCGTGATCGGCACAGTGCTTGGGCTCTCCTACCGGGCGCTCAACAACCTGACTCTGGGCGCGCTAATGCATGACATCGGCAAGGTGTTTATCGACAAGCGCATCATCAACAAACCGGGCAAGCTGTCGCCCGAAGAACTGGACCAGGCCAAGCGGCACAGCCTTTTGGGTTACAACTACCTCTGCGCGAACAAGAGCATACCCGAAGACGCCCGCCTTGTGGCTTTGATGCACCATGAGCAGTTCAGCGGCTCCGGTTATCCTTCCGGCCTTTCCGGCTCGCAGATCAACCTATTCAGCCGCATCGTCTGCATTGCGGACGTATATGACGCCCTGATATCGGACAGGCCCTACCGCAGGGCAATGCTGCCTTCCGACGCGGTGGAGTATATCATGTGCGGTTACAACACCATGTTCGACCCGGATATCGTATCCGCATTCACCAAACGCGTTGCCCCCTACCCCATCGGCACCTGCGTCAAACTGAGCACCGGGGAGCTCGCCGTGGTGGTCACGAATTTTGAAACCAACTGCCTGCGACCCCGCGTTCGCATCATAAAGGATGGCAAGCCGACAGAGGAGTACATCAATCTGGCGCAGGATTTTTCCAAGTTGCATGTGACCATACTCGAAATCGTCAATAATTGAATTTTGCCCTTATAGAAAAAACCGGCCGCATTGCGGCCGGTTTTTTCTAGCTGTTCATTCGGTTAGGCTCCCATTCCCCGCACAGTAGCTCATATTCATAGGTATCCACATAGATCGGATTACCGGATACGTCTTTATGAAATGAGACGTTTTGTATCAAATGCCGCTCCCGCCGCATACCCAAACGCTCAAGCAGCCTCCATGATTTTTTATTTTCCGGGTTGCACTGCGCGATTACGCGCTGTGCCTCCCATTTCGAAAAGGCACGGTCCAAAAGCGCACGGGCGCTTTCCATGGCATAGCCTTTCCCCTGATAAGCGGCGTTGAACACGAAGCCGAGCTCCCATGTATCATCCGCCTGCCGTGAAAAATAGAGGTTCCCGATCAGCCTGCCGTTTTCTTTGAGACAGACCGCCCAAAAGGCTTCGTCATCTTCCCGTCTTTGGGCTTCCTGCTTACACTGCTCCGCATGAAAAGGCGCATATGGCTCAAAGCGCACAACGCCGGGATCGGAAAGATAGGCGTACAGGTCCTCCCAATCCTCCCCGCAAAAACGCCGGGTGATGAGCCTTTCTGTTTCGATCATCATAAAATTGCCTTTCATTTTTCTCTCATAAAGGTATCGCACCGATGCAGGATATGCAACTCCATTCTGGCTGCCGGACGATACGATTATATTTCTTTCTAAAACGTGCTTGTATAAGGAGGTTTGTCGTGTTAAACTAGGTCTATCAAGACAAACCACGTGTTTTGGAGGTGCGGGATGGATTACAGGCTGTTTGACGCGGAGCGACGGTTTTTGAACATCATCTGGGAGGCGGAGCCTGTCAACTCCACGGAACTAAGCAGGCTTGCGCTTTCCGCCCTGGGCTGGAAAAAATCCACCACCTACAACATGATCAGGCGTCTCGCGGAACGGGGTTTTGTGGTAAACGAAAACGCGACTGTGCGTTCCTGCGTGACGCGGGAGGAAGTGGCGCGGCACGAAAGCGAGGAGCTGATTGAAAAAAGCTACGCAGGGTCCGTCCCCGCTTTCCTTGCGGCGTATCTCAGGGACCGGAAGCTGACTGCGGCGGAAGCTTTGGCGCTAAAACGCATGATCGAGGAGGCGGAACGCTAATGGAGCAAGTATTCCGGGTCATACTCAACATCAGCTATACAGGCGGCGTCGTAATCCTCGCCGTGCTCATACTGCGCCTGCTGTTGAAAAAAGCGCCGAAGTGGATTTCCTATGCGCTGTGGGCAGCCGTATTGTTCAGATTGGTCTGCCCGTTTTCCTTCGAAAGCGCACTGGCGCTCATCCCCAGCGTGGAACCGGTGCCGCCTGAATTCCTGACGACGCAAACGCCTGCCGTGTACACTGGGATTCCCGTGCTCAACACCGCGGTCAACCCCGTGCTGGCAGACAGCATGTCCCCAGCGCCTTATGCTTCCGCCAACCCGGCGCAGATCGCGCTGTGGATTTGGGGTTGGGTATGGGCTTTGGGCATAGCCGCGATGCTCGTTTATGCCCTGTGCTCCACGCTGCGGTTTTATCGGCGCATCCGGTTCGCTACGCTTTTAGAGCCGGGCGTATATGAAAGCGACCGGATCGGCACGGCGTTTGTGTTCGGCGTGTTCCGCCCGAAGATCTATGTGCCGTCCGGGCTTGCTTCTAAGGAGCTTTCGCATGTGCTGCTGCACGAGCGTATGCATATCAAACGGCTCGACCACCTGTGGAAGCCGCTCTCTTTCCTCGTGTTGGCACTCCACTGGTTCAACCCGCTCGTCTATCTCGCCTATCATTGTTTTAGCCGGGATATGGAGCTTTCCTGCGATGAACGGGTGTTAAAAAACGCCGGGGAGGATATCCGGCAAGCATACTCGAACACGCTTTTAGCAGTCTCCATCTCGCGCGGGGCGCTTCTCGCTCCCCTTGCGTTTGGGGAAAGCAACACGAAGCTTCGCATAAAGAATGTGCTCCAATATAAAAAGCCTGTATTCTGGATGGCGGCCGTGGGCATTGCGCTTGCGGCGACGGCAGCCGTGCTGCTGCTTTTGAACCCGCTCTCCCCCACCCTGCCCGTAAACACCATCACCGAAACGCCAATCACGCAGGCCGAACGTAAGGAACTTTCCACGCTGCCCGAAGATGCAGATTACCGCTACAGCTACCATGTGGATCCTTCCATCAAAAGCGTGCGGCTGTATGTGGAAGGCTGGCGCGAGGGCGTATATTATGGCACGTTTGGCAATGTCGTCCTTCCCGTGGATAGGCGTGAGGGGAATTTTACCATTTCAGAAAGCGTAACCTATGGCGGTATCTATTCCAGTGCCCGAAATATGAGCGGGCTAAGTTGGACGGTTCTGAGGGTTCCGGATGAAACCTCCGGCGATTTGGTTACTTTCTACTCTAAATTGCCGCCGGACTTTGTCCCGACTTCCAGTGCGGCTTCGTTCCTTTTTTATGGCGAGGAGGACGGAACATGGCCCATTGCCGCTAACGAACCGATCCTGCTGGGAAACGTGGTGTTTGGCGAAGGCGATACCCTTCTCTCCTATGACTGCCAGTTCCTTATGGAAAGTCCCGAGCATATCGGAAAACATGAATACATCTGCCTGTTCAAATGCGTGTTCTCCACAAAGGATGCGGCGGCGCTGCAAGCGGAGCAAGCTGCCGTTATCCGGGATCCAGTTGAGCCCGAAGCCTCGCCCGGCTCCGCCGTGCAAAACGAGGTTACTACGGAAGCCGAACCATCGCCAACCGCAGCGGTTGCGGAAGACGCTGCCATCACTCTGATACAGGGCGGCAAAGCCGTGCGCGCCGTTTCTATAAAGGACAATCCGGACTATCAGGATTTGGCGCAGCGCGTCGTCTGGGACCATATGATCCGTTCCGCCGCCTCGCCTGCTGTAGATGTGGAGTCGTTTGAGGCGCGTATCGAGTTGTATACCAGCATTGCGGAAGGGGAACCGGCCACCACGTATTATATTTTCCTGCAGGACGGAAAGCCCTGCATGCAGGCGGGAGAAACCGGCATGTGGACATATATGCAGGAGGAGCTCTATCGGGAGCTGTATGCGGCTGCCTCGGGAGAAGACGCCCAATAGCAGGCTAATCCAGCTTATACTGGAAATCCCCGCCGGGCCGACCCGGCGGGGATTTTTATATTACAAAAGCAGATTATCCTTTCGTGTGCGGAACGTAGGTGTGGTCCACGGTGATAACACTGTGATAGGTCGGGTCCAGCTTCCTGATTTCATCGGCCATATGGGCAATCAGCTTTTCGTCACTCCAGTCGGCGTTAAACGGCACGACGACGTCGAATATAAGGTTCGTATGGCTGATGCCCCACACCACCCGGAAATCGTGCATGCTGATGTCGAGCGGGAGGTCGGCGATCAGCTGCTCCAACTTCGCTTTTAATTCGTTCGTGCGCGCATCGTTTGTAACGACCGGGTCCAGGTGGATGACCAGATGGATGCCGTATTCCTTTAAGAAATCGCGCTCGATGTTGTCTATGATATCGTGGCTGAGCATGATATCCTGCTCGGCGGGGACCTCGCAATGCACGGAAGCGAAGCATTTGTTCGCGCCATAGCTGTGCACGCTTAAATCATGCAGGCCAATAATGTGCTCGTAACCAAGTATCCTTTTATAGATGCTGTCCACCAGTTCCCTGGTGGGCGCGGTGCCCAACAAAATGCTGCCAGAATCCTTTACCATCTTCACGCCGCTCCACAGTATGAGCACGGCGACGACGGCCCCCATGTAGCCGTCGAGATCAAGCCCTGTCAGGCGGGTAACTGCCACCGCGAGCAGCACGGCGGAGGACGAAAGGATATCGTTCCGGCTGTCCACCGAAGCCGCAAGCAGCGTGATGGAGTTCATCAGATGGCCGATTTTCCGGTAAAACAGGCATTGCCACACCTTTATGAGTATGGAAAGTGTGAGTATGACCAGCGTAATCAGTTCAAAATGCACCGGCGCGGGATGTATGATTTTTTGCACCGAGTTTTGCAGAAGCTGCAACCCGAAGAACAGAATGAGCACCGAAACGATCAGACCGGAAATGTACTCCATGCGGGCATGGCCGTACGGGTGGTCTGCGTCCGCGGGTTTTGATGAAAATTTAAACCCGAACAGCGTAATAAAAGAAGAAGCCGAATCCGAGAGGCTGTTCACGGCGTCCGCAATGATGGAAACGCTGGCGGATGCGAGGCCTATGAGGATTTTCATAATAAAAAGCAGCAGGTTTGAAACAACGCCCACAATGCTTGCAAAATTGCCATAGCGCTGCCGCCTGCGCGCCGTATCCTCATCCTGCTTTATTTTGAGAAACAGCCTCATCAACAGGTCTGTCATGCCGAACTTTCCCTTCTTCATGCTTCCTGTTTCATACGCGTAAGATGTTTGGATTATTCCTTATCTCCCAGCGTTTTGAATTCTCCTGCACCATTTGCGCATTAGTATCTATTATAAGGCGCAATCTGGAAAGTACAACAGCGCACTTTCACCTACAGAAACCCGCTGATAGCCTGAAGAACTTTGTCAGCGGCTAATGGCTTCCCGCCGCCCGAATGTGTAATAGGCGGAAAGCACGAATATCATCAGCTGCACGGAATAGATTACAAGCCGTTCCGTCAGGCCCAGTATATTGAGCCCTGCTCCCATACCGATAGGGTTTGACATTCCCGCTACGGTGATGAGTATGGCCATGACGAGCAGGAAATTGCCCAGCTTCCTTGTACCCGCCTCTTTCCGGTACCCCGCCGCCAGGAAGAACCCGGATGCGATTGTCGTAAACACGACGATCACCGTGACCACGATATGCATCATATTCTGAAACGTCATCACAGTTTTGTCCCCTGTCAGCGGGAACAGCGCGTACCCGAACACGGATACAAGCTCCATGGCTATCAAAATGAGATACCCGGCGCGAACCGCCCTGTTGTATTGGCGGAAGGCTTTCGCTATCATGCCCGCGACGAACACAAGCATGCAGATTCCGTAAATCGTGGTAAACACCCGAAGAAGGTCCGCGTTCGGCGCGTTCTGGGCAGTAAGGGAACTGATGTCCATTGTGACGGGGTTATATTCCGGCCAAAGAATCCTGCCCAACCCCGTATGGATGAGATAGAATACGACCCCGGCCATGCCAAGCGGCGCCGCAACTTGCTCAAAACGCTTCACCCTTGTAACCTCTTTCCAAATAAATGGGTAGAACAGCACTATTATATCTCCGATGAAGAAGATTGTATACGAAGAGCCCGGCATCCGTTAAGATACCGGGCCGCGCTTTGAATTCTTTTCCCTCGCCTGCAATACAGCGCTTTCTTTTTTCCGGCTTGCCGTGCTTATGATCCAGAAAACGAATAAGCAGACCGCCGCAATTTCCGGGTTGCCGGACGATAGGTCAAACATATCGGATTGTCCATACGATAATCCCGGTATATACTATTGTCAACGCAGATGTGTCACGCAACTGCGACAACGCCTTTTGCCAAAAACACAAATGCGCCATTAGAGCGCTGTTTCCCCCCAGAGGCTGACCGAACGTATAATAAAAGAGGAGAAAAGTATGCTGGAAGAATTAAAGCAACGTGTGCTGGAAGCAAACCTGCTCTTGCCCAAGTACTCCTTAGTGACATTCACATGGGGCAACGTATCCGGGCTAGACCGGGAAAAAGGCCTCATTGTCATCAAGCCCTCGGGCGTGGAGTACAAGCATATGACTGCGGACGATATGGTGGTGGTGGACCTAAATGGAATTGTTGTGGAAGGCGCCCTGCGTCCTTCCTCGGATACGCCCACGCATGTCTGTTTGTACCGCGCGTTCCCGAATATCGGCGGAATCGTGCACACGCACAGCCGTTGGGCCACCATATTTTCGCAGGCGGGGCTCAGTATCCCCGCTCTCGGCACCACGGGTGCGGATTACTTTTTGGGCGATATCCCCTGCACGCGCCTCATGACGCCCGCCGAGATCGCCGGGGAATACGAGGCCGAAACGGGCAATGTTATTGTGGAGCGGCTCGCCGAGGCCAATCCGGAATATACGCCCGCTGTTTTGGTGCACAGCCACGGCCCCTTCGCGTGGGGCAAGTCCCCTTCGGACGCGGTGCACAATGCCGTAGTGCTGGAGGAAGTAGCCATGATGGCCTGGCACGCGCTTTCCATATCGGGCGGAACGCTTCCGTCCATGCAGCAGGAGTTGATGCATAAACACTTCTTCCGCAAGCACGGCGTGGGCGCGTACTATGGGCAGGAGAGCCGAAAATGACTGGTTGCAGCATCCTTGACGCGCTGGCGGACCGCCGTTAGGTCAGACGTATGTACGAGCCGCCCTTAAAGAGGCGGCTTTTATAGCAATTAAATTCCTATTATGTCATACTGTGCAATTATCAAAAAGGACTAAGTTACAGGGGTTTTTGGACTATATAATCGATAAAGCCTTGGCGGATCTTTTTGCCTTCATAGATTCTTTCTACAACCCTATCCTCTTTAAATAATATCTCCATATTTTCAAAATAGTCATCTGGTTCATCTTTTTCATAATAAGAATGAATTACAGGAAAATCGTCCATTTGCTCATATTCGTTTTTTCCAACCTGTGGCCCAAGACCACAGCGGAAATCATTTGTGCTTAAGAAATTTACAAATAATAGCCCTTGGGGCTTCAGAACCCGCTTCATTTCATTAATTGCTCTATTTACGTATGACTTTTTCATATGGAACACAGAATTGTAAGAGTAGACGAATGGAAAAAATGAATCGCTAAACTTCAAATCACACATATCTCCCGATACGATATTTAAATTTTGATTTTTTTGAAAAGCATATTCTTGAGATTTTTCTAATTGCTCTTTGTTTAGCTCAATTCCATAAGTTCGATATCCAGATTGATAGAAAAGACTTAGTGGGGGCTGGTCACCACCAGCGCCACAATCCAACACTGCTTTTTCCAAATTGCTCATATCATTGCAATATGCCAAGAATCTATACAAAGAAATTTGTTTGAAAATTTCAGTCACAATTATCATATTCCCCCTTTAAGTAAAACTAGCAACAATTATACGTCCTGAAAGATAGAAGCACAATAATAATTTACCGGAGTAACCCGAGATTTCTTTGCGCCGCACAAAACGACCATAGTGGAAAACCTGAAGAAACTGTTTGAAACACTGCGCAATAGCGAATGGGAAAGGGAAAATGCAATGAATGAATTTCAGGGGAAAATCGCCATCGTCACCGGCGCGGGGCAGGGATCAAAGTAAGTACGATATGCCCGGGGCATGTTCAGACCGACATATACAAAAACATGAAGGTCGCAAACGTATCCAACGAGAAAGTCTCGCCAGCCTGCCGGCAAAGGCCATGAGCAAAGTTGAAGCAACCTCAATCATATTGGAGGGTATTAAGAAGAACAAAGACATCATCATATTTCCAAGCCGCATAAAGCTGCATGGCGCATGAACCGTCTTTTTCCCCGTCTGCTGGATAGAGCCTGGGTCGAAAAAATCCGAAATATTAGAAGGCTTCGAGATGAGACCTGATTTCATTTATGGGCGCGATTTATGAAGTATCCCGCCCCCTTGCCGTATTGAAACCGGCTGCGCCGAGTGATATAATGGGCATAATTCCAAACAACAGAAAATGGGCTGTCACTGGTAATGCAGGCAAAACCAAAGTTTTATGGGGCATGGCGACATGAACCTTGAACATTTGGTTTTTTATTTTTTCAACGCGTTATGATAAATGATAAAGATAGCGGGAGGCAGCAATGAAAAAACTGAAGGTCGCCGTAATCGGCGCAGGTATCTATGGCGTCAACCATATCCGCGCCTACCAGTGGAACGATAGCGTGGAGCTTGTCGCGGTCTGTGATTTAAGCGAAGCGCTCCGCGCGAAAATCAGCTCGGAGTATAATGTTCGGACATACGCCGATGTTGCGGATATGCTCAACAAAGAAGAGCTTGACGCCGTATCCATCGCCACGCCGGATTGCTACCACGCCGCCCCCGCACTGGCCGCCATCAAGGCCGGAAAGCATGTGCTCATTGAAAAGCCGCTCGCCACCACGTTAGAAGACGCCCGCGCCATCATCGCGGCGGAGCGGGAATACAAGGTACGCGTGGCGGTTGATTACCACAAGCGCTGGGACCCCGCGGCCATACAGATCAAAAACGAATTAAATAAACCCGGTGTGGGCAGGCCCATACGCGGGTATATGAATATGGACGATATCATAGACGTGCCGACCAAGTGGTTCAGCTGGTCCGATAACTCCTCCCCCGTCCACTTCCTGGGGACGCATTGCTACGACCAGATCCGCTGGTACATGGGCTCTGAGGTGACGGAAGTGTTCGCCGTGGGCACGAAGGAAGTTTTAAAATCCCGCGGTATCGACACCTGGGATACCGTACAAGCGTTTTTAAAAATGGAGAACGGCTGCTACTGGACGGTTGAAAACGGCTGGATCTACCCCGAAGGCTTTGCGAAGAACAACGACGGCCGCACCCAGATATTGTGCGAGAACGCGCTGTTCCGCATCGACAGCCAGAACCGCGGCGTGGAGATATTCGACAACGCGAAATATCGCACCCCCAACTCCTACTTCCTGCAGGAATACAACGGCCGCCCGTTCGGCTTCTGCGTGGAGCCGATCAACGATTTCATTCGCTGCTTGATTACCGGCGAACCCTTTGTTGCTGGTACGAAGGACGGCCTGGAGGCGGAAAAGATCGCCGAGGCCGTACACAAAAGCGTTGCAACCGGCAAGACCGTTACGATCGAGAAGGAAAAGGAATAGCATATGGAAAAGCTCAGGTACGGAATACTCAGTACCGCATCCATCGTCCCCCGGTTTGTGGCCGCTCTGCGCGAAACCGGAACGGGCGAGGCCGTGGCAATCGCTTCCCGAAGTACTGCAAAGGCGGCTGCAAAGGCGGCGGAGCTAAATATTGAAAAAAGCTACGGAAGCTACGAGGAATTGCTGGCCGACAATACCTTGGATGTGATCTACGTTGCGCCCATCAACAGCGAGCATTACCGCTATTCCAAGCTGGCATTAAGCTATGGCCGCCATGTGGTATGCGAGAAGCCCTTTACCCTAAACAGCGCGGAGGCAAAAGAGCTGTTTGCGCTTGCCAAGGAAAAAGGCCGGTTCATCGCCGAGGCGCAAAAGGCGGTGTTCCTGCCGGTGATGCAGGAGATTAAAGACCTTATCGCCTCCGGCGCTTTGGGCAAAGTGCATCTTGTGGATTTCACAAGCTCCTGCAGTTCCGTTTACAACGAATGGCTGC